>DATEFT010000301.1:0-16137 GCA_035280505.1 Blastocatellia bacterium
AAATCGGGCTTTGAGTTCAAGTAAGTCGTCGGAAAGATTGTGATCCATCGGAACCTCCAACAGTGAGATTGAGTGCCGATGATGAAAATAACAGAAAGGGGCAGATCAGTTCCCGCCGCCGCGCCGAAAGCACACGATGCACAGGACAATATAACCATCACGGGCAAGGTAGGAGGAGACGTTGTCAGCGGTGACAAAACCCAGACCCAGGGCGACAAATCGGTCATCGTCGAAACCAATCAAGGGACAATCAAGACCGGCGACGAGATTCATCATCACCACAGCTCTGCGGGCGACATACAGTCCATACTAGAAAAAATTAGCCTTCAGAATGAAATTACTTTTTTGGATCGACAATGGGAAAATGAGTGCAAAAAATATTTAATAAGGCTAGACTCCACTGACCATCCAATCCTTACAACTAAATGGGGCCGCGCGATTCTAACGCTCACCATCTGCATGTCCATAGTAATAGGGCTGGCAACAACCCTCTGCCTACTTATATTCTACGACAAGGACATAGGTTCTATACTAATACCATGCTATCTGCTCGCGCTTACATTGGTCGCTCTCGGCATACTCTGTTATAAAATAGCAAAAGAATATGAAGCAAAATATGTGGTGTATCAAAAGCAACGTAAAGCTCTAGTTGCGAGGCTAAGTAGCGCAAAACGGTAATCTACCCTCTCAACAAGCACAAATCCCTTCACAATCCCTGTCTATGTCAAAAACTGCATCTTGACTGATCGGCGACAATTACCCCTCACGATCAGAAAAGGTAATTGACGCCGGACAGTTGGCGGTGATCACACATTCAACGGCACAGTACAAGATCGTTAACGAGCGGATTGAGAAGCACCGGAAAGCGGCCGCCACGCGCGGTCTCAATCGCAATCACTGTCCAACGCTCAAGCAGTTGTTCAAAGGAGCTGCTACACGTGCGCTCTCCTGTGAGCCCTTTAAAGCCTTCTATCAAGAGCGGATTGAGAGGGGGATCAGACCGGAGATGGCGTGACTGTCGCTGGCGCGTAAACTGGCCGCGACTGTACTCACGATCTGGCAACGCCAGGAGGCTTTCGATCCGACCAAAGTTGCATAAATTCTTTACCTGAATCCTGACCGGGAGTGTCGCAGCTACCAGGTG
Source organism: Blastocatellia bacterium (assembly GCA_035280505.1). GTDB lineage: Bacteria > Acidobacteriota > Blastocatellia > RBC074 > RBC074 > JAKEHZ01. The sequence goes on from DATEFT010000301.1 coordinate 1,145, forward strand.
CAGATCAAGCTGCGGTGCGCGATAGCAGGAGCTATCTGCACTACAGGTCGCGGATGAGTCTCAAGGGGATTGTTACGGCTTTTAAGTCACTGACTAAACGCTAGGTCGCCGCGGACAACCTGAAATTACCATTGGCCTCGAGTCACAGATAGAACATAATCCAAAGTCCCCGATTATGCCGAGCAAATTCAAGACGCGTGCTGATGGGGTGAGTTTGATCGTCTCTCACGCGGCATTATCAGAGTGCTGTCAGGAAGGCCAACACTTCGTCCTGCGCTTTGAAACGAGGTGTCTCAGAGCCCGCCGGCGCAAGTTTGTTGAGTGCCCGTTCCTTCGTTTCCAAATCGGCCTCCAAGTAAATGTGGGTTGTCTCAATGCTTTCGTGCCCGAGCCAAAGCGCGATCACCGTGATATCCACTCCCGATTGCAACAGGTGCATGGCCGTTGAGTGTCGCAGCGTATGAGGAGATATCTTCTTTTCTCGTAGTCCCGGGCAGCCCTGGCTCGCCGTACTGACGGCTCGTTGCAACACGTAATTGACGCCATCTCGTGTGAGTGGATTGCCTCTCAGGCTAGGAAATGCAAGCGAATGCGGACTGCTTTCAATTTCCCGAAACCAAGCCTGTAAGATCCGGGCCGTTCTTGGCCAGAGGGGCACGGCTCGCTCCTTACGTCCTTTACCGTATAGTTGGAGAAAAGAACTCGTGCCGAAATTGACCTGGTCGCGCCTGAGTTCTGTAATTTCAGAAACCCGCGCTCCAGTATTGTAGAGAGTCAACAGCAGTGCCTGATCACGGCGCCCGCTCCGGCGAGTCAAATCGGGTGCCGCGAGGACTGCGTCTATCTCGATGCGCGAGAGTGCTCGCACCAACCTTCTGTCAGTACGCTTGCAGGGGATGGATAATACCCGAGTCGCCAGCCCTATCTGTTCCGGCTCACGAAGCGCGACCCATCGGAAAAACGTGCGTATGGCGGCGAGCCTGACATTGCGTGACTGCGGACTGTTGTGGCGTATCTGTTCCAGGTGATCCAGGAAGGACAGGACCGCCGAAACATCAAGATCAGAAACCCGCATCACCACGGGCTCTTTGCCGGTCTGTTCTTTGAGATACTGGAGGAAAAGTTTGAGCGTGTCGCGATAGCTCGCGACAGTTTGTGGGCTCACGCGTTTGTTGATCAGCAGATGCTGTGTAAAGAAAGACTGAATCAGCGGGCCGATCAAAGAGATTTTCTGTGCTTTCATGATGTCTCTGCTCTGCCAGTATATTGTTGAAATCTCTCCGCCGCCGTGCCGAGCAATTCTGGCGTGGCAGTCAGATACCAGTAGCTCTGTTGAAGGCTGAAATGTCCCAGATAAACCGAGAGAGTCGGCGCCACCGCTCGGAGATCGACGACACCGGCACGATACCACTCCAGTAATCTTTCGACGGCAAAGGCATGCCGCAAACAATGGAGGCTGGGGTGTCGCCCGTCCCTCGGTGGACTGATGCCCACTCTGTTCATTAGACGGCGAAAAGAGCACCACACAGCACGCCGGTGCATGGCCTTTCCGGCTTCTGAAATGAAGAAATAATCCGACCGTGCAGCGTAGCCGAGCTGCCTGCGCCGCTCGGCATAGAGGCGGAGCTTCTCCGCCGTCGTGGGATGCACCGGTACGAGACGGGTCTTGTGAAATTTGGTCTCCGCAATTAGCAAATGAGGTGGAGCAGCATCTAATCGGACGTCGGATTCTCTTAAACGCAACGCTTCCCCGATTCGCAAGCCGGTGCTTGCCAGTAAACCGATCAGCGTATGCCAGAGTAGAGGTCGCAGTGAATTGCTCGGGCCCATGGTCAATGCCCCATTAAGCAACAAATTGATCTCTGCCCGCGAGAAGAGATGGGGCTTTTGCCGGCGGACGGTCGCCAGCAGACTGTGATCCGGCACTTCAGTTTCAGGGGCGACCGCGCGCAAGAAGGAAAGAAAACCGCGAACCTGGCTCAGACAACAGGCTTGCCTGCTCGGTCCACGTCGAGTTGACCCGATGCCGATCCAGTCATGGTCAGTTGCGTGCGAATCGGACCTGAAGAAAGGTGCAGGGCGATATAATCGGCAAAGTCTTTCAACACAGTTTTAGCGGAGTGCGTTTGATACCCTAGCGTCTCCCTGATGGAGAGATAATTCTCCAGATGGCGTTGCAATTCATCTTTATTCATTGGGCACCTCCTGGCCAAGGCAATGCCACTCTCGACAGGGCTTCCAGATCGAGTTTGGCATAGATTCCGGTGGTTTGCAGAGATCGATGACCGAGGATATCCGCAATCTCTTTGAAGCTTGCCCCACGATTGATCATCTGCGAAGCAGCGGTATGCCGAAACAGATGTGCGCCTGACGATCGCCGTTCGATCCCGGCTCTTTTTAGCAGGCGCTGGACCACATGGGTAATAGACGAGGCCGTCCGGAGAGGTCGATAAGGAGCATAGCGTCCAAGAAAGAGTTCTCGATGTGAAGTCACCGGACGGTTGCCACGCAAATAATCGAGCAAGGCTTGTCCGACGTCTTCCAGCAACGGTAGGAGTCGATCACGATGAGATTTGCCGGCACGGATCAGAATGCTGCCCTGAAACCAATCGATGTCGTCGAGTTGGAGGCGGGCAACTTCCAAAGCTCGAATGCCAAGGCGTGCCAATAAGGTCAAGATCGCATAATTTCTTTTCCCGATAGCTGACCCATCGGCAGAAACTGCCAGCAACTGCGCGATTTCCTCGGTTGATAAATGTTCAGGGAGAGAGGTGTGAGCCCAGACACGAATGACGGGCACTGCCGCATCGATGCCTGCCGGCAGGAAGCCGCGTAGAACAAGATATCGTAGAAAGGCACGCGTTGCATAGCCTGGGGTTTTACGGCCATTGCCTTTGCGTGGGGCGGCCTCCTGTTGAACAAATTGAGCGACCATCTCGGCTCGTAGAGCTTTCCACTCAGGATCCATGGACTTGAAAGTGTAGGTGAGAAACTGACGAGCAAAATATAGATATCCGCGCTGAGTGCTCAGGGCGGCTCCGAGCGTCCGATCTAAATATTGGGCATATTCATTCAATATCTGCCCGGCTGAACCCGTTTGGATGTGCATCGGATCTACCCCCGATGCTAATGTTGCTGGCACGCCGGTGCGTGCGGAAAGATTGTTGATCATAAGCTTCTCCTTGTGATTTGAAATTGAATTGACAGGAGAAGCTTCGCCGGATTATCACGACTGTTTCAATCAGCCAGCGAAGATATCAGATTGAAGAAATTAAGGAACGGCAGGGGGGAGGGGCGATTTCTCGGCATAATCGGGGACTTGGGATTAGGTTCTTAATGGCGCATGAGTCATTAAGAACCTTGGTTGCCATATCATAGCAACAGAGATGGTAGGATCCTGCAGATGAGAGGGTCTGCATCGCTCTATGCGACCCGGGTGGCTTTGGTCTCCTGCTCGGTTGAAAATCAGGTAGATTCTTCTTGCGGGGCTGGCTGTCAGAAAAACACTGATTGCCATGTTAGGAGAAAACTTTTCTCATGACATCCCATTTCATAGAACAATCACCTGGTTGAAATCGGGGATTGCGACGCGCCCCCAGAGTTTCAATCGCCTGATCGACCGGATCGAGGAGGTTGCAATCTGGTCCCATGAGCCGCTGTTGCTGGTGGGGCCGACCGGAGCCGGCAAATCCAGGTTGGCCAGGCGAATCTATGAGCTGAAGAAGGCGCGGCATCAGATAGCCGACGATTTCGTCAAGATCAATTGCGCAACTATTCGCGGCGAAGCGGAGTCCGCGTCACCTTCAGCCGGGAAGCGCGCGAGCGGTTCCTGAAGTTCGCGGTCTCCACCGAGGCGGTCTGGCAATGCAACTTTCGGGGTCTGAGCCGCGCCATCATCAGGATGGCGACCTTCGCACCGGGAGGAAGAATTTCGGAGGCCATCGTGGAAGAGGAGATCGAGCGGCTGCTGTCAATGTGACCGGCACAGACTCCAACGGAGGAGACGGAGGCGGATGAACAGTTTGAAGGATTGCTCAGCCAGGACAGCCTTGACGAGATCGATCTCATCGATCGCCTGCAGTTGGCGGGAGTGGCCCGGATCTGCCGCCAGTCGCGCTCGCTTTCGGAAGCGGGGCGCACCCTGTTCTGCTCATCGCGCGAACGAAAAAAGACGATGTTCGCGTTCTCCTCTGGGCGGCGACCACCTCAGTTAAAGTTTTCGGCTCGTCTTGACGATGAGCGTGGAAGAGTTTGCCCCGATGAGAAGCATTGGAGTGAGCTTCGGTTTTTACCGGGATCTCGCCTGCTTCGAATATCCAGTTGCGGTTATCGATGTTTAGAGCAGGCAACCACAAGATAACGCGGGTCATGGTCGCCATCGGCGCGGTGATCTGTGTGGCTATTCTGGCCCGTCAAGTGGTCTGGGCTCTGGACCCCCAGTGGGCGATCACACAATATGGACACGATGTCTGGTTGCGGCAGAACGGGCTTCCGGCCGATGCCATCAATTATGTGTATCCGTCCCCAACCGGTTATGTCTGGCTGGCCACGAGCGTCGGGCTGGTCCGCTTCGATGGAGTTCGTTTCAAAGTCATTGATATCAGCACCGGCCGCGATCGCGTTAAAGAATCGGTCACGACCGTGCTGGAGACCGGGGACGGAACGCTCTGGGTCGGCACGGAAAACAATGGATTGCGGCTGATCAAGGGCGGCAAGATCCAGCAATTCGGCAAAGTCGACGGCATTGATGACTCCATCCGCGTGCTCCATCTCGGTTCCGATGGAGCGCTCTGGATCGGCACCGCCAATGGACTATTCGTTTATCGCCACGGAAAATTCCAGCAACTTAAAGTAGCGCATGACTTTATTTGCGGCATCGCCCAGGATGCCCAGGGGACGATCTATGTCGCCAGTCATGGAGGCGTGAACATCATTCGCGATGGCCGGATCACGCAGATCACGGCCGCTCAGGGACTGATCACCAAACTGGTCTACAGCATTCTGACCGACAAAAAGGGCGCGGTCTGGATCGGCACGGAAGAGGGATTGTACCAATGGCGCGACAGCCGGATCGTGCCGATCCCCTTCAGCGATAATCCCAATATCAAGTTCGTGAGCACCCTGTTCGAAGACCGCCACGGCAATCTATGGGTGGGAACCAGGAACGGCGGCCTGTATCGGTTGGCCAACGGCCGGTGGTCGGCATTCAACCTGTCGCTGGGTCTCAGCAATAACTATGTCCAAAAGCTGGGCGAAGACCGCGAAAGCAGTCTCTGGATCGCCACGAATGAAGGGCTCAACCGGCTCCGCGATGTCAACATCGTCCCTTACACGATCAAGGAAGGACTCGCAGCGGATTCCATAACCAGCATCGTGGAGGCCGGCGACGGAGCGCTCTGCTTTTTCAATGAGGGAACGCCTCAATTCTCACGGCTCAAAGACGGCGAGATCACCAATATCCAGGGACCAGTCGGCTCCGCATACGCCGCGCGCGACGGCAGTGTCTGGGTCGCGGGCATGGCCGGGTTGCAGCAGATTCGGGGCAGCACTATTACACCACATCTCCAGGAACTGAAAAACAACTGGCTCTCCAGCGTCTGTGAAGATGACCAGGGCATCCTCTTTTTCTTCGATAAAGTCGGCTTGCGGCGCATGATCGACGGCAAAGTCCAACCCTACCTGCTCAAAGATGGCCGGCCTTACGATAACCTGGAATATCACGTCACCCTCTTCCGCGACTCGCACGGAACCGTCTGGGCCGGAACGACCGGCGGACTGGTTCGATTGCAGAACGGGACGGCCACTCTTTACACCAAGCAGGATGGATTACCGGATAACTGGATCACCTCATTTGACGAAGCGCCGGACGGCGCGCTCTGGATCAGCACGATACGCGGCGGCATCGCCCGATTCCAGAACGGGAAGTTCACGGCCTATACGACGAAAGAGGGGCTGTATGATGATCAGGCGGTACGCGTGTTGCTTGACGGCCAGGGCGATCTCTGGGTCGGTTCGCCTCGGGGGCTGTTTCGGATCAGCGGACAGGAGATTGTGGAGCTGGATGACGGTCGGCTGCGCCGGGTCACCCCGTGGGTTTTCGGCACCGCCGACGGCATGAAGACCGATCAGTGTGTCTTTGGGCTCGGCAATGCCGGGTGGCGTGCTCATGACGGGCGTCTTTGGTTTGCGACCAAAAAAGGCGCGGTCATGGTGAATCCCAAAAATCTCTCCCGCAATCAATTGCCGCCGCCCGTCTTGATCGAAGAACTGGTGGTTGACGGTCGGTCGTGTGGAGCCGATTCCGGCATTAAGCTCCCCCCGGGCACTGACAAACTCGAAATTCACTACACGGGGCTTTCTCTGCTGGCGCCGGAGAAGGTGCTCTTCAGATACAAATTGGAGGGCTATGACCGTCAGTGGGTCGCAGCGAGGGATCTGCGAACCGCCTATTACACCAATCTACCTCCCGGCAGCTACCGGTTTCGCGTGATCGCCTGCAACAACGACGGGCTCTGGAACGACGTCGGCGCCGCCCTCGACTTTCGGTTGCTGCCGCATTTCTGGCAGACCTGGTGGTTCATCATGCTGTGTGCCTTGGCCGGCACCGGCCTGGCATCGGGTGCCTATCACTGGCGCGTGCGTCAAATGAAAACACGAGAAGTGGAACTGACTCAAAAAGTGAAAGAGCGGACGAGTGATCTGCAACTGGAGATTGAGGAGCGCAGGCGCGCTGAAGCGGCGGCCGAAGCGGCAGCGCGGGCGAAGAGTGAGTTCCTGGCCAATATGTCGCACGAGATTCGCACGCCGATGAACGGCATCATCGGGATGACGGAACTGGCGCTGGATACGCAACTGACGGACGAGCAATACGAGTGTCTCTCGACCGTCAAATTATCAGCCGATGCCTTGCTCTCCCTGCTCAATGACATCCTCGATTTCAGCAAGATCGAAGCCGGCAAGCTGGACATCGATTCGACTCCGTTCAACCTCCGCGAGACCCTGGGCAGCACCCTGAAGACGCTGGCCGTACGAGCACACCAGAAGCAGTTGGAACTGATCTGCGACATCAATGCGGAGGTGCCGGAAACGTTCGTGGGCGATCCGACCCGCCTGCGACAGGTCGTGATCAATCTGGTGGGGAATGCGATCAAATTCACGGAGCGTGGGGAGATCGTGTTGCGTGTGCAGAGCCAATCGCCGAACGGCGAGCGCGCCTGTTTGCACTGTACGGTGGTGGATACGGGAATTGGGATTCCAGCAGAGAAGCTGGGGCGCATCTTCGGAGCGTTCGAGCAGGTGGACGCTTCGACAACTCGAAAATATGGAGGAACCGGACTGGGGCTGGCGATCTCGGTCCAACTAATCGGGTTGATGGGAGGGCGATTATGGGTCGAGAGCGTCTTGAACGAGGGAAGTCAGTTTCACTTTACAGTGCCATTGGGATTGCCGCAGGAAGAAACGCCGCACGCGACGGCCGCCGGGAGTTGGCCCGACCTGTCTCAACTGAAGGTGCTGGTAGTGGATGACAACCAGGTGAATCGGCAAGTGCTCCATGGCTGGTTGAAGAGATGGTCGGTGGATGTGGTGTTGGCCGCGAATGGGCCTGAGGCGCTGACAGAGTTGGAACGGGCGGCGGCGGCACAGCCATACCAGATGATTTTATTGGACGGGCAGATGCCGGGGACGGACGGATTGGCCGTAGCACAGCGGATCAGAGAGACCGCCCAAATTGCCATGACGCCGATCATCCTGCTGACCTCGGCTATTCAACAAGGAGCGGCGGAGCGGTGTCGCGAGCTACAGATTGCAGCACGGCTGATCAAACCGGTGATGCCGATCGATCTCCTATACGCGATCAGGAGCACGCTCGACGAGACCGCGCGAAAGGATCGGCGCGCGCCGGCGAATGCAGCGAAATCAGTTCCCCTAATTGCGCGACCGTTGCGGATTATGCTGGCGGATGACAATTCCGTCAATCGGCAGTTAGGGAAACGACTGTTGGAGAAGAACGGCCATCAGGTGGTCTTGGCCGAAGATGGGAAAGAGGCGGTCAGTCTCTACAAGCAGGAGCAGTTCGATCTGGTGCTCATGGATGTGCAAATGCCTGAGATGAACGGTTTCGAGGCGACGGCGGCGATCCGCGAACTTGAACATCTGATGGATTACCGAACCCCGATCATCGCCATGACGGCGATGGCCCTGAAGGGTGACCGGGAAGCCTGTCTCGCGGCCGGGATGGACGAGTACGTCTCGAAGCCGTTGCATCTGGAAGAGCTGATGGGGAAGATCAACTTCTTGACGAGAGTGACCGCCGAATCGGTCAATTAGACTAAATTCTGGGGCCGCGCCAGCATCGCGGCTCGATTGAGTTTGATCGCAATCACCCGCTCTTGCTGATCGAATTCGACGGTCCCGCTGATCTGAAAGAGATCTCGCACTAACCGGAGGACGCCATACTTCCTGGGCCTCGGCGCCTGCTCCATCAACCAGCGCTTGGCCCAGACTATCACTTTATGGGCCAGGGTCCCGAGCAGCATGACCATCTGCTGGGCCGCAAATCTCTTCTTATTTCGCCGCTCAATCCTGAGTCCCTGTTTATCCTCTTTGAACTCGATCTCCACGGTTCCACCTCGCAAATCACAGAGTTCGGCATCGGCCACCAGAATCGTCGCGGCATCCAGCCTCTCGGACTGTGACCGTCCCAGTATGGCCCACACTTGATCGGGTTCGAGCGGCGTCAGCAACGTCCGATGTTTGAGTTGACCGTTCGATTGCCGATGCCTGAGCATCAAGCGTCTGGCATAACCGACACTCTGGACCGGAATCCAGCCCAATTGACGGCCAGGCTGTCGCGGATCGTCAAACCACTCCCGGGCGTACTGGGCAAAGTTCGCCGCTCGCCGGCTGGCGTAGTCGATGCCGTGAATCTGGTAACTATGATACTCCCCGATTTTTGGCTCTGACGCGAATTTGGTGAATCGGACAGAATTCTGCTGTCAATCTACTATGGCTCTCATGCTGCTTGTAGCACTCGTGCTCGCAACAGATCAACATTAGCTCTGCCGTACATCTGCCTGCCCGTCGCCAAAACCTCATCGGCATTCATTTTCAACAACTTACCAAATCACGTGTAACGTTGTCGCTCGACGTTACTTGAGGTCGAAGGAAAGTCGCTAATCTTAAGCGGTATTCTAATAATCATTGCCTATGTTTAGTTGTCAACAGCTCCACCGTTTCCGGTATTTCTGCCTCAGAACAGGGAGCCTCTGGCCCCAAACCAGTTTATGAGATTTTGAATAGAGGCCCATACAGTGCAAATAGCTGAATCTAAACCTGAGTTCCGCCTCGCGAGTAGTGCATAAAATTGAATAGATTCCGCATTTGCGAAGCCTGTTTCCTAGCAAGATCCTAGCAACGCCCCACTGGCCACCATCTGTCTATAGTCTTCCTACTTGCTACATTCGGTCTTATACAAGTCTAATAACGCTGATTCATTTTAAAGGTTCGCTGGATCATTGTAGGAGATAGAACTTATGACGAAGTTCGAATCCTTCTGCCTCTGCTTTAGCAGGAAGGAGACCATGATGCTGGTTTACATTTGCTATAATTGTTACACTTGTTTACAGATGTAGGCGTTCTGCGTTAATATTATCCTTTACTCTTAAAGAAAAAGTTTCGAATTAGCGGAGAAGAGGATGGGAGCCGAGAGAACTTCATCGAAGGCTCGGCTCTGAGGAGACATCATGAAAAAGGGAGTTGAATTCAGACCAAATTTGCGAGATCTCAGCGAGCAGGCGCGGCGACAGATTGAGCAAGATGTCAAACGGCTTAGCGAGTGCCTGGCTGCCGGAAAACCGGTCAGTCTCAGACTGAGTGATGAACAGGAGACGGAGATCGTGTTGCCCTCGACCACAGTCGAGATGATCCGGGAGGCGCTCTCGCTCGAGCGGGACGGCAAGAGCTTCCTGCTACTGGAAGAGGATGACGAAGTCTCTCCGGAGAAGGCGGCGGAGATGCTGCGGATCTCCCGCCCGACATTGCTCAAGAAGTTGGATAGCGGAGAGCTCCCCTTTCATTACGTTGGCTCACACCGGCGCATCACCGTTGCGGATGTGTTGGCTTACCGCCGCCGGCAGAAAGAGCAAGCTCAAGCCGCGTTGCAGCAGATGCGTGACGAGGCCGACGAGCTGGGCATCTACGAGTGAGAGTATATGCCTGACCCGATCGTCCTTTGTGACGCCAATATCTTCTATTCAATTCTGATGACGGACATGATTCTGTCGCTCGGTGAGGCGGGGCTGTACCGCCCGCGCTGGACGAATGATATCCATGAGGAATGGATCAGGAGTGTGCTGAAAAACCAGGCGCAACGTGCACCAGAGCAGTTGGAGAGACGGCGCGCCTTCATGGATCAGGCGATTGGTTACGACCTGATCGAAAACTACGAGCGCCATATTGAAGGTCTGGTTTTGCCCGACCCTGATGACCGTCACGTGCTGGCGGCGGCGATCGAAGCCGGGGCGGAGATTCTGCTCACTTATAACTTGCGCGATTTTCCCGAGCCGGTTGTCGCGCCTCACGGCGTCACCGTCACCCACCCTGACGAGTTTTTGTGCCGTTATCTCCTCGGAGAAGCTGAGACAGTATTGTCGGTAGTTGAAGAGATGCGGGTGAAACGTAAGCGCCCTGAAATATCGCAACCGCAGCTACTGGAGAAACTCGCTCGTTTGAGCATTCCCAGATTCGTCGAGATGCTGCGGAAGGCGGGGTCTGGAGATCAAGGATGATGACCAGTGACTTGAATAAACTAGGGATTGTTAGGCGGACCATGGGTCAGTCCATTTCGATGACGAGGCGCGGGAGTTGCTCTGGCCCAGATTCTTTGCCGGTTACGTGCAGCGCGACCGCGATCCAGCGCTTTAGTTATATCTGCGTCGGAGAGCCTTTTTATCAGGGCCAGCCCTTTTTCAAATTGTTTTCGGGTGAATGATTTCATCCTTCATTACTTGTATTATACGCGGTTGCGTCAATTGGATGGTTCCCCCCATATTTTGCCGTTTTCAATTCCGGCTCTGACCTCCGCGTCTTCAAACGGCTCTGTATAGATGATCGCGGCTATTTCGTGCTCGCCCACTTTCCCTTCGATGGTGACCGCATGGCGTCCGTCATTATCGATTCCAAACCGCATCTCCGCCACTTCATCGAAAGCTGATTGGGCCGCTATCAGGTCGAAGTTGTGGCTCAGGCCGTAGCACTCTTCTCCCTCGCCTAACCCGGGCGCTGAGATTTGCAGCAGGGCGGGTGCCATCTCCAGTAGATTGATTCCCCATGAAGTTTCATCAGGCTTTAAGTAACGCCCCTCCATCCAGGCCACGCCCTTAAACTCAATCCCCGAAGCCAAACTTTCAAAGATAGACTCTACCCAATCGGACATCCGCTTGATTGCGCTCATCTCTGACGATTCCTTCATTACCGGTGCTGTTCTCATGACCGGAGGCTTGGGGCGCACCCAAGAGACGGGTCGAACCCACGGCCACCGGCAATAGTTTTTGTGGGCGCAACCGTCTTCTCATAATATTCAATCCAAATCGGGAAGATTCTCCCTCGGCAATAAGATACGTATGGTTCTGGCTTGCCCGGGTATTTTCTCAATCAATCCTCGCCTTTCCAGGATCGTGATCATTAGATGCGTGGCAGGCGCCGTCACCTTAAAGTATCTCTGAATATCGGCTTCCGCCGGAGCGACCCCATGAATCTTAGTGTAATAATAGATGAATGCCAGGTATTGTCCTTGTTTATAGGTATATTTTTCTTTCATTTTATCCGCAGGGGCAGCGTCGGACCGTTCACACACATTCAACCGAGGTTGTTCCAGGTTCCCCATCACAGCCTCCAGATATGTTCCGGGTCCGTGATTGAAGGATTATCATAGCGTTCCATCGTCCCCAACCATTCGGGCATCTCCTGGCGTGGTGTCTCTCGGAGGTCTCGAACGCTCTCTACATCGACCCTGCCGGTAGTTTGCATAAAGTCATAGAACTTCTTGAGGCTGGCCGCATTGCCCCGAACCGAGGCCGCGCTGGACCATGCGGCTTTCTTGATGAACCAGTAACGAAGGAATATACTGACCCGACCCACTCCATCCGCCACCTCCTGCGCGTCTTCATAGAGCAGATATTCGTTGATGTAGAAATCTATGTTCTGCTGGTGCTGGCGGATGGTCTTCTCGGATAGCCCTTTCCGCCGGAGCCAAACGGTGAAGTCCGATAGTTATTGACCGTTCTTTTCCCGGATTCGTTGACAGGCTTCCTCGTATTCGCGATATTCATCTTTCATCGGTGTCCTCACAGGTCATTAACAATCCATTCCCAATCATCCGGTCGCGCATGAGACCGGAATCGAATTATGGCCAGATCGAAGCACCTTCGTAAAGGTAAGCGCCGCCGTGGCGCTCACGCTCGAGATCTGACGCCGGTTTCCGGAGTACGCTTTGGGCCAGGTCAACCTAGCTCTGATCCTGCTCGAAAAAGGGGAACAGGTTGAGGCCAGAAAACTGTTGAATCCACTCCTGGCATGCAAACGGCTGCACCTCGCGGAATTCAGCGCCATCAGCACTTGATTGGTAGGCATTCAGCACCAGGATCTTGGCGGAATCATGAAACAGTCGTAATTTAAGAAGGCATGACAAAAAATAAGAGACCCGGTCGGGGCCAACAAAAAAAGGGGGCGATTCCGCGTCGAGCAGACCTTCTGTCGCGGACCGCATGCACGTTTTGGACGCCGCCGCGCTCTGCAATGCCTACGTTCATCTCATGATTTGGCTGGGTGAGATCGACGAAGCAGGCAGGTGGCTCGACATGCTTGAACAACTGAATCCTGAAGACTCAAATCTCGACCGCTGGCGCCCGATACTCGGTCGAGTCTGAGGCTGCGGTCGAACTGCAAGCCAGACGTTACAGAATAACGGATCATTGCGGGAGAAGAACGGCAATCGATATGGCCAAGAATCGCAACCAAAAAGGTAGCCGAAGGAAAAAAGGCGGTTCGCGACTGATCAAGTTCGGGTTGCCCCAGGTGGCGCAACAACGCCTGCGCGCGGCGATGGTTCTTTCAGCACAGGGGGAGCACTCGGACGCTCGAGAGATACTGGCGGGGCTCAATTACCGGTATCCCGACCGGATCGAGATCCTGGGCGAACTTTACAATCAATGTGCCCATCTGGATGACCTACGGGGGATTGAACGCTCGGCGGCCCGGCTTCTTAGGCTCTATCCGCAGGACCCTGGAGTGACCGGGGCTCTGTCGCGCGGCTACATTTTTCTGGGGCGGATGGCGCTGGCGAGCCGAATCTTGCGCCGATTGATCGAATGCTGGCCTGGTCATGAGGAGGCGTTGTTCGCACGCTCAATCCTGCCCAGGGTCGAAGCGATCGCGCACCAGCGGGCCGAAGAGGCCGGCTTTGACGGAGAGGACGCTGTTCAACTGGCCGAGTTGCACGAGGAATCGCTCTCGTTACTCGACCAGAGCGATTACCGGGCGGTGCGGGGCACGATTGAGCGGATCCTGGCTCTGCGCCCCAATCTGGCCTCCGCCGAGAATATCCTGAGTCTGATCGCCATGGCGGAGGGCAAATTGGAAGAAGCGATCGAGATCGCCGAGAACGTGCTCCGTCGTGACGACCGAGATCCGCAGGCGCTGGCGAATCTGGTCCGCTTTATGGTCATGAGTGGAGATGCGGCCCGGGCCCGGCTCTATGGCGATCGGCTCAGGGCGATCGATCTGGGGTTGCCTGAGGTCTGGATTAGGAAGGCAGAGGCTTTCAGTTTTCTCGGAGATGACGCCGCCGTGCTGCAAATTCTCCCCGAAATCGAAGAGGAGGAAGAGACCTTTTCGTTGCCGTCGGCGGCTGGCGTGGTCTTCCATTTCGCGGCAGTCTCGACCCTGCGACTGGAGCCGGATAATGAGATGGCGCGGGAGAAGGCCAGGAACCTTTGGGAAAAGGCTTCTGACATCTGTGAAGGGTTGGAAGTCGTCGAGTCCAATCTCGACGATCTAAACCGGGCGGTCGGCAAGCGTCACGGCCCCTGGCCATTTCGGTTAGAAGATTGGGTGCGGCCTGAGGTCGTTTATGAATTGGCCGAGCGGCTCCGGCTCATTTCAGACGGCGATCTCTCCGCCAGGACGCGTGAGGTGCGGAGTTTTCTTGCCCGTCGCCCGGAAGTTGAACGGCTCGTTCCGATCCTGCTCGAACGGGGAGATCCAGAGGGACGGTCATTCGCCATCAATCTGGCCACTATCGGGCAAACTCCCGAACTACTCTCGGCGTTGCAAGATTTCGTCTTCAGCCGGAACGGGCCCGATCAGAGCCGCATTGAGGCCACCGAGGTCTTACTCCGAACCGGCCAAATGCAACCCGGCACTCATCAGGTCTGGATCAAAGGACGTTGGCAGAAATCGTTGATAATGGGAGCGATTATTCACGGCGAGCCGGTCAAGAACGTCGGCAAGAGAGCCATGCCGTTGGCGGATCAGGGACTCCATGCCTTGCACGCCGAAAATGGCGTGCAGGCTGAATCTCTGTTCCGGCAGGCACTGCTGATCGAACCGGACAACCCCATGCTGATCAACAATCTGATCAGCTCCCTCGATCTTCAAGGACGCGTCTGTGAGGCCGAAGAGATGATGGTGGAACTCCATCGACAATTCCCGGATTATCTTTTCGGCCGCATCGCCATGGCGGCGTTAGCGACGAAACGAGGAGAGTTCGACCGCGCTCAGGAATATCTCAATCCGCTCTATGAGCGCCATCGTCTACATTTCAGCGAGTTCCGAGCCCTCGCTTTCGCTCGCATCGACTTGGCTCTCGCGCGCGGCGACCGGGAAGACGCTCGGTTATGGTTCGAGCACCTGGAGCAGATCTATCCCGACGCCCGGAGACTGGAGAATTACCGGCTGCGGGTTCGCGATCCTTCCGCGGCGAAGGATCAGGAGTA
>DATEFT010000302.1:0-6685 GCA_035280505.1 Blastocatellia bacterium
AACTGGGAGGATTACGAGCGCCCTCTGTTTACCTCTTATCATCCGTGATGTCAATAGAGGTCCGGCTCGGGTTAAGAGGCGCCTCATCTGCAAGGCGACTATGCGAAAGCGGCGGAGCTGTATCGGAGGAGCCTCAAGATCAGCGAGAAGATCGGCAATCGGTCCGGAATCACCGAGGTTCTGAACCGCCTGGGGCGTCTTAGCTCTCTGCCGGGCGATTCACCATCTTCATCGGAAAATTTTGGGGTAGCGGCGGCGGCTCGAGGGAATGGTATGATCGCGGTCAGTGCCGTCGAGCACGTGGATGGCGGCTCGCGCCATAGTTTTCTATAACAATTAACTGTTGATCATCATTCGTCAATTTGTCGATAACATAGGTTTACAAATCGCGGAGGACGCGGAACACGCGAAATGATTCGTCTTTCGCATCTTTCGCGGTTTCGAATAAGCTTCAAGAGACCTATTTTTCAAAGCCTTCATGCATCTCGAAACACTGAAAACATTCTGTGATCTGATCGAGACCGGCAGCTTCTCCAAGGCGGCCGCGCTCAATCTCATTTCACAATCGGCCGTCAGCCAGCAGGTGCAGACGCTGGAACGCCGTTTCGATCAACAACTGATCGAGCGCGGACGGCGCCGGGGAGTGGTCCCGACCGAGGCGGGGAAGATTCTCTATACCGAGTGCAAGGAGATGCTCGAACGGTTTCGCGACGTCGAAAACCGGCTGCGCGCGCGTTCGGAAGGGGTGACGGGCGTCATTCGCCTGGCCACCGTCTATAGCGTCGGTCTCCACGAACTGCCGCCCCACATCAAACACTTCATCAAGGAACATCCCCAGGTGAAGATCAACATCGAATACAGCCGGACCGATAAGGTCTACGAAGCGTGTCTCAATAATTTGATCGATTTCGGTATCATCGCGCTGCCTCTAAAAAAGCCCAATCTGGAGATCATTCCATTTCGTCAGGATAAGCTGGTGCTGGTCTGCAACCCCGATCATCCGCTGGCCCGCCGCCGGCGCGTGAGCCTCCGGAGTCTGGCGGGCCAGGACTTCATCGCCTTCGAACGGGATATTCCGACCCGCAAAACCATCGATCGCATCCTCAAACAGCATCAGGTCAAAGTGAACTATGTGATGGAGTTCGATAACATCGAGACCATCAAACGATCGGTCGAGGTGGGAATCGGCATCTCGATCCTGCCCGAAACGGCGGTGACCAACGAGGTGCTCAGCGGAATGCTGGTCGCTTTGAACTTCACCGAAGGCACTTTTACGCGGCCGCTGGGCATCATTCATCGCAAAGGCAAGGTCTTCAGCGTGGCCGTGCGAGAGTTCATCAACCTGTTGGTCTCGGCTCCGCAATGACCTCGCCCGGCGGTGAAATTGCGAAAGTCGGGGAACAGCTCTTTCCTTATTTCCGGGCTTGCCATTAAATAGCGCGGAGCACAGGTCGGATGTCCCGATTTCTAATACTTTTAATCTACGGTGAATAGGATTCTGTTATGAAGAGATGGACGAGAATCGCTCTCTGCTTATTGCTGGGCGGCGGGCTCTGTCAGGTGGTGAAGGCTCAATGGACGGAGCAGTCCAGCGGAACTCGGGCCCGGTTGCGCGGGGTCAGCGTCGTCAGCGAGCGGGTCGTCTGGGCGAGCGGCTCCGAGGGCACCTACGTCAAGACCATCGACGGCGGCGCGACCTGGCGGGCGGCGACGGTGCCGGGCGCCGAATCGCTCGATTTCAGGGATGTGGAGGCCTTCGATGAGCAGACGGCCTATCTGCTGAGCATCGGCGAGGGAGAGAAGTCACGCATCTACAAGACCGTCGACGGCGGGCGGAACTGGCAACTGCAATTTACCAATCGCAATCCCCAGGGGTTCTTCGATGCCATCGCCTTCTGGGATTCCAGGCGCGGGATCGCGATGAGCGATCCGGTCGACGGCCGATTTCTGATCATCCGGACCGACGACGGCGGCGCGACCTGGAAAGAGGTCCCCGCGGCCCAACTGCCCTCGGCGCTTCCCGGAGAGGCGGCCTTTGCCGCCAGCGGGAGCTGTCTGACGGTGCAGGGCCGCGATCACGTCTGGATTGCGACCGGCGGCGGCGCGGCGCGGGTCCTCAGATCCGCCGACGGCGGCATGACCTGGCAGGCGGCCACGACCCCGATCACCAGCGGCCAGCCATCGGCGGGCATCTTTTCGATCGCCTTCAAAGATGCCATGAACGGGATCGTCGTCGGCGGCGATTACACCAAGGTCGGCGAAGCCCGCGACAATGTGGCCTTGACCGCCGACGGAGGGCGCACCTGGAGCCTGTCGAAATCCTTGCCCGGTGGTTTTCGATCGGCGGCCGCCTATCGGACCGGCGCCAACTCGTCCGACATGATTGTGGTCGGACCCGCGGGAACCGACTCCTCGGCGGATCACGGCGCCACCTGGACGAAACTCGGTGAATCGGGTTACCACGCGGTCAGCTTTAAAGGCGCTTTCGGTTGGGCCGTGGGTGAAGGCGGACGGATCGCCAGGTTCTCAAGACCATGAGTTCTGCTCGATTTTATAGCCTCCTCTTCGGAGTCGGATATCTGGCGTTGGCCGTGATCCATTGGCTGCATTCCTGGGGGCCGATCTCGGACGGTTACGTCTTTGCGGACCTGGGCGACGACAGCGAATCGAACCCCATGCTGGAGATCTGCCAGACGGTGACGCTGTTCTTTCTCTTCAGCGTTTATGTCTTTGGCCTGGTCAACTGGGAGCGGTGGCGATTCAAAACGCGCGAGGTCGTGATCA
Organism: Blastocatellia bacterium; assembly: GCA_035280505.1. Classification (GTDB taxonomy): domain Bacteria; phylum Acidobacteriota; class Blastocatellia; order RBC074; family RBC074; genus JAKEHZ01. The sequence goes on from DATEFT010000302.1 coordinate 2,785, forward strand.
TGCTGACGGCGCCGAGTCTCCTGGCCTGGAGCGCGCTGCCGGCCAATTCGACCGACCTCTTCGCTTACATCAGCATGGGCCGGCTGGCGGCGATCTATCAAGCCAATCCATACCTGCATACCTATTCGGAATTCGGCGATGAGTTCTCCAGCTTTCTGCACTGGGACGTCACGATGCCTTACGGACCGGTCCTGCTGCCGTTCTTCGCGGTGGCGGGTTGGGTCTCGAAGTACAGCGTGGTGGCCTCGGTCTTCTTCTTAAAGCTCATCTGGTTGCTGACCTATTACGGCAGTTGCTGGGCGCTCTATCGAATCCTTCAGATCTGGAAGCGGTCCGATGCGGCCTACGGTCTCTTCCTCTTCGCGCTCAACCCGCTCGTTTTGCTCGAACAGCTCGCCAACGGGCACAACGACGGATTGATGATCTTCTGGGGGCTGTTGTCGATCCTGGCGCTGCAGCGGGAACGGTCCGCGTGGGCCGTTGTGCTGGCTCTGCTTTCGGCGCTGGTGAAGTTGCCGGGAATCTTCTTCCTGTCGGTGATCGGAGTCTATCTGTTGTGGCGGAGAGAGTGGCGCGGTCTGATTTTCGGATCCCTGGGCGGCGCCGCGCTGTTGCTGGTTCTGAAAATAGCGCTCTTTCCCACGACCGAATCGATCATGAGCCTCACCAATCCGGCCTCGGATACGAAGAATTCGCTTCACGAATTGTTGCTGGATGTGGCCGGCCGGTTGTGCCAGTGGCTCGGAGCTTCGGTGAGCTACGATACGCTCTACTCGGTCGATCGGCGGGTCTTCGCGGTGCTCTTCCTGGCCTTCTGTCTGTGGCGAATCCGGCAGATCGGCCGGGTTCGCCACCTGAACGTCGTGGTGAGCGAGCTGGCCGCCATCTTTCTGGCGATGCTGATCGGATATGCGACCTGGTTCTTTCCATGGTACGTCACCTGGCTGATCCCTCTGGCCGCGCTGGTCGACTCGGCCCACTTGAAATGGGTGATCGTCGTCTTCTCCTGGACGGTCCTGGCGCTCTACTCATTCCCCAACTTTCTGGTGGAGGAGGCGCCGCTCAACTGGTTATGGGCGATGCTCCGAATAGTAATTGCCCATGGCATTCCGCTGGCCCTGATCTTGAGTCTGGAGAAGTCTGGAAAAGTCTGGAGCCGTCTCGAGAAGTCGGGCGAGATGATGCGAAAGACTCTTTAGACTTTTTTAGACCGCGCCGCGAACTGTGGCAAAAAAGTTTTAATCTGCCATTCCGCCACACCAGATCCCTCCCAAGTCTTGCCGATGCACCGGATAGACGCTCGGCCGCCTTCGTCTATCTGGTTGAAATATAAGAGCTGAATCCCCGCGTGTCGAATGGGTACAGGGGGCTGAGTCTGGTATGTAAATTGATGACTCCTGTGCGATCTACGCGGCGTTGGTAAGCTCAGGAAACAGCCCCTTTGTCTTCGAGGTAAACGCCTCCGCCATGGTGATCATTGACGGTGCAACACAATCATCGGGAATCAGCAGGAGAATCCGGCACTCAATCTGAGGTAGGGGGCAGGCTTTGGAAAAATTGCTGCAATTAAGTGTGAAGCCATCCGCAAAATTTTTTTATGAAGATCTGAGGAAATTCTGGATTCGAGGTGTCACTTACGGGACCTTCGAACCTCGGGCGGAGTGTGATTATCCGGCTCCGGAGCGAGTGGCCCAGGATTTCGCGCTAATGCGCGAGGGCGGGATCAATACGGTGCGCATCTACACGGCGCCTCCTCGTTACCTGCTCGACGAAGCTCAGCGACAGGGCTTGCGGGTGATCGTCGGGTTGGCCTGGATGCAGCATGTCTGCTTTCTCGATGATCCGCAGTTGGTCAAACAGATCCGCGGGCAGATTCAGAGCGAGGTGCGGGCCTGCGCCGACCATCCGGCGGTCGTCGCTTTTGCGATCGGCAACGAGATCCCGGCGCAGATCGTGCGCTGGCACGGCGCGAAGAAGATCGAGAACTTTTTGAGACGCCTCTATCAGGACGTCAAACAGGTCGCGCCGGAGAAGCTGGTCACCTATGTCAACTACCCGCCGACGGACTACCTGGATCTCTCGTTTCTGGACTTCGTCTGCTTCAATGTCTTTCTGCATCGCGAGGCCGATTTCAAGGCTTACCTGGCCAAGCTGCACAACATCGTCGGGAATCGGCCGCTGGTCCTGACCGAGTTGGGCATGGACAGTATCGGCCATGGAGAGGAGGCCCAGGCCGGCTTTCTCGATTGGCAGTTGCGCGAGGCGTATCAGGGAGGCGCGGCGGGCGTCTGCGTCTTCTCGTGGACCGATGACTGGTATCGGGGCGGCCATCGGATCACGGACTGGGCGTTCGGCCTGGTCGATGCCGAACGACGTCCCAAACCGTCGTATCGGGCGGTCCAGGCGCGGTTTCAGCGCGTCCCTTTCGAGGCCGAGTCGCAGCGCGACTGGCCCAAAGTTTCAGTCGTGATCTGCGCCTACAATGCGGCGAGCACGATCGAAGACAATCTGGAGTCGTTGACGCGCCTGCGTTATCCGAACTACGAAGTGATCGTGATCGATGACGGGTCGCGGGACGCCACGGGGCGGATCGCGGCGCGCTATCCGTTCAAATTGATCAGCGTTCCGAACGGCGGATTGAGCGCGGCCCGCAATCTCGGCTGGCGGGCGGCGACCGGCGAGATCATCGCCTATACCGACGCCGATACGCGCGTGGATGCCGATTGGCTCTCGTATCTGGTGCAGCCGTTCCTGACGACCGATGCGGTCGGCGTGGGCGGGCCCAACGTCGTGCCGGAAGACGACGGGTGGATCGCGCAATGCGTGGCGCGCAGCCCCGGCGGACCGACCCACGTCCTGCACAACGATACGGAGGCCGACCACATTCCCGGCTGCAACATGGCTTTTCGCCGCCAGGCTCTGGCCGAGATCGGCGGTTTCAATCCGACCTATACCAAGGCGGGCGACGACGTGGACATCTGCTGGAGGCTGCAGGAGCGCGGTTGGCGCCTGGCCTTCAGCCCTTCGGCGCTGGTCTGGCATCATCATCGCAATACGGTCAAGGCCTATTGGCGGCAACAGGTCGGATACGGCGAGGGCGAGAGCTTTCTGGAACATCGTCATCAAGAGCGATTCAACGAACGCGGCCAGACCCGCTGGCAGGGAAGGATCTACAGCCACCTGCCGGCATATCGTTCGCTCTTCAAATCGGTGATCTATCACGGACTCTGGGGGGCGGCGGCGTTTCCCTCGGTCTATCAAGGCGGAATCGACTATTGGATGTGTCTGCCGCTCATGATCGAGTGGCAGGTCGCGACGGCGATTACCCTGATCAGTACGATCCTCACCCCATGGATGTTGTTGCCGGCCGGAGCCATGATCGCCGCGACGCTGGGGCGTTGCGTCAGATATGCCTGGACGACCAAGATCGACGATCTGCGGACGGCCCGGTCGGCGCCCGCGCGGCTCAGACATCGATGGGTCATCGCCTGGCTTCATTACATTCAGCCGTGGGCGCGAGTGTGCGGCCGGATCAAAGGCTATTTCAGTCCGAGCAACGTCACGCCCGAAGGGCGCCGATTGCTTGAGATCGCTACCTGGCTCTCGCCCGGGGCCGCGGTGCGGCTGCTCTGTCAGCGGCTCGAGGTGACCTACTGGGACGTGCACTACACCTTGACGGACGACTTTCTGCGCTCGCTCAAACAGGTCGGCGAGGCGGCGCTGGCGCCGGTCCATTGCGACGACGGTTGGCAGCAGGAGTACGATCTGCAGGTCCGCGCGTGCCGCACCTACTAGTTCAGGATCAAAGTGACGGCCGAAGATCATGGGGGCTTGAAGCGGCTCTTCCGGCTCCAGCTCAAATTTCACCGGCCCTGGCGGATCTTCGCTTCGGCCCTGGCCG
>DATEFT010000303.1:0-4684 GCA_035280505.1 Blastocatellia bacterium
GAAGTGCGGTTGACCGAAACGGAGTTCAGAACGGCCACGGCGCTGCTCAACGAGATGGGGCGGTTGTCCAACGACACGCACAACGAAATGGTTCTGATGGCGGGTTCGCTCGGCGTTTCGTCGCTGGTCTGCCTGCTCAACAATGGCGAAGCCGGAACGACCGAAACGTCGCAATCGTTGCTGGGGCCGTTCTGGCGCATACATTCGCCGCGGGTCGAAAACGGCGGAACGTTGATTCGTTCGGTCACGCCCGGCGCGGCGCTGTTCGTCAATCTCCGCGTGCAAGATGGCCCGGGCCATCCGGTGGCGGGAGCCGAAGTGGATATCTGGCATTCCTCGCCGGTGGGTCTGTATGAAAATCAAGATGAGGCCCAGGCGGAGATGAACCTGCGCGGTAAGTTGACGACGGATGCGGATGGACGCATCTGGTTCCACACCGTCAAACCTGCCGGCTATCCCATCCCCACCGACGGCGTCGTCGGCCGGTTGTTGGAGGCGCAGGGACGCCATCCGTTCCGCCCCGCGCACATTCATGCCCTGGTTTTCAAGGAGGGGTTCAAGACACTGGTTGCGCAGATCTATGATGCCGAGGACCCGCATCTTGAAACGGACGTGCAGTTCGGCGTCACGCGCGCGCTCATCGGCAACCTGGTGCGGCACGACGAACCCCACCCGCACCTGATTGATGTTGCCGCACCCTGGTATTCCCTCGACCACACCTTGACGATGGAACCGGGGGCCGCCGTCTTGCCGCGTCCACCCATCAAGTGAGCGGTGTGCTTCGCCGAGTTTTGAACACCTGAGGCAGATGGCTTCGAAGTTTTTAACTCCGAAGGATTAGCCGGGAAGATGGTAACTAAATCAACTCTTTCAGCCGTGGGAATCCTGTACAATCCCGCCTGTTCCCGATCAAAAGCGATCCAAGCTTAATACTTCGGAAAGTAAATTTCTTGAATCTTTGATGCTTAACCGCGAAAGACGCGAAATCCGCGAAAGCTCGAAAGATCGGTGATTTCGCGTCTTTCGTGTGTTTCGCGGTTTGATTCTCAAATTCCAAAGAACTTACTTTCCCGGGTCCTTAATTGCAAAATTCCAAGCATGATCGGGGCCGAATCGTTGGCGATCTTCGCGCCCGATGATGGAGCGGCCGTCGCATTCGATCTGGGGCCCGGTCTCGGAGGTGATGATGATTCTTCGTCTGTCAACTTTGGCCCTCAGGGCAATCCTAACTCTATCACTGGCAGTCGGCCTGGGCTTCGGTTTCGCCGCCATCGCGCAAACCACCACGCCGCAATTGAGCAAGAGGCAGGCCGGATACTACCGAGTCAAAGTCGGGGCGGCCGAGGTCATCGCGCTCTCGGACGGATCGATAATTCTGCCGGCGCTCAATCTCTTGACCAATGCCCAACCGGGCGAGGTTGAAAGATTGCTGACATACGCGTATCGGAATCCGCAGGTTGAAACATCCGTCAACGCCTATCTGATCGTCTCCGAGTCCAACCTGGTGCTCGTGGACACCGGAGGCGGCGACCTGCTGGGCCCGACGGCGAACAAGCTGTCGGCCGGACTGGCAGCGGCCGGATACAAGCCGGAACAGATCACCGACATTCTCATCACCCATAGCCATGGCGATCATGTGGGCGGACTGACGGATGGTACCGGAATGGTCTTTCCCAACGCCACCATTCGTGTGGAATCGCGGGAACTGGCTTTCTGGACCGCCCCCGGCAATGGAGCGGGAGCGAAGGTCAGACCGTATCTCGAGGCGGGCAAGGTCAAGACTTTTGACGGTAATGCGCAGTTGTTGCCTGGGATCAGCGCGATGGCCACTCCGGGGCACACTCCCGGCCACAGTTTCTATGTTTTGGAGAGCCAGGGAGAGAAGATCGTTTTTTGGGGCGACCTCATGCATGTGGCCGAAGTCCAGTTTCCCAATCCATCGATCACCATCGCTTTCGATTCCGATTCGAGGTCCGCGGCCGCTCAGCGCCGGAAGGCCTATCTCGAGGCCGCGAGCATCGGTTATCTGGTGGCGTCCACTCACGTCTCGTTTCCCGGCATCGGGCGTCTGCGGCCGAGCGGAAGCGGCTATCAGTGGTTTCCGATTCCCTATGTCAATGACGCCACCAACCGGTAGCCATCAGTTTTGATGCTTAACCGCGAAAGACGCGAAAGCTGATAATTTCGCGTCTTTCGCGTCTTTCGAATCTCAAATTCCAACCGGTAACGGCCGTCAGTTTCCTTCCTTCGACTGTCTCCATTTGCGCGAGAGGCGGATCGCGGCTCTCCAACGGCTGCTCCAGATGGTCCGGCGGGTGCGTGAAAATTCGGCCAATGCCGCGCGCATCCGCACGCGCAGACGATGCACGGCCTGGTAGACGGCGGTCGATCGGATCGCTTCATGGATCCGGGTCTTGAAGGTCAGGAACCGCGCATAGAGCCAGGCAAACCAGGCGATGCGCAGCAGATTGGGCTGGGTCAGGACGAAGATTCGCGCGACCAGGGCCGTTCCGACGATCTTGGCGGCGACGACCGTCAGGCATCCCAACACCGGCTGGCCATGGGCGATCAGATAGAGCGCGGCCAGTTTCAGGGGAATGAGCAGCAACGACGGCGCCGCGAACAGGGTCAGCGCGACGTAGGGGGGCAGACCGGCGATCAGCGATTCGATCCGGCGCAGCAGCGGCAGATGCCCGATGGCCGCGGCGAGGCGCTGAAGGTCGTCCCAGAGCCATTCTTCAAACAGGACGATGATCGCGGCGATCACGACGAACGGCGCGGCCAGCAATTGTTTCAGTAGTTTCGTCATCTCATCGAACAAGCGGGGCCGGCTCCGATCAGGCTAGTCGATCGGCGGGACCTCGGCCTCGATCCTGGCTTTGAACTTGATCGGAAGCTGCTCCGGTTTAATTATCAGCGCGACTACCGAATCGTATAACGCCTGATAGAACCATTTACGAAATTTCACCGCCTCGCGGAGCATGATTATTGAGATCAGCATGCATAAAACGCTGAAGACGGCATATTTCAGATGAAACCCCCGGCTGACGAATTCGATCGCGAAGATCAGCGCGAAGACCATGATTCCGAAACTGGAGCCTCTGAGCATGATACTCGTGACGTTGAAATGTTCCACTTCGGTGGCCATCTCCAGGCTATGCCGCTTGATATAGGAGAGCAGAATGTACCAATCCATCTCTTGATATTGGATGTCGATGCCCGAGTGCCTTTCGTTCCAGGCTGTCAGCGTCTGATCGTGCAACCGGGTTTGAGCCTGGAAGAGTCGGTACCAGAGGGTATTGGCCAATCGGTCGATGCTGAAACCGGCCATGTACGAACAGATCGCAAAGAAGGCGGTTTCGGCGGTCGACAGGTTGGCGAAGGACAAATTGTAGAGGTGGCATCGATGGAGGATGTACAGAAAAGCCAGGACGCTGATTCCTCCCGGGATGGTGCGGGCGAAGAAGTCATAGAGCCCAAGTCTAATCGGCATTGTTCAGCCCTCTCCGAATTGATGTTCAGGTAGCTCGAGAGTGCGATTCTATCGCTTTCGCCAGAGGGCCGGAAGGGAATTGAAGGGACCAGAGGAGTCCGGAAAAGTCTGGATCCCTATTCCTTGAAAATCCGGCGCGGTCAGAAATTCGGAGAAAATCTCCAATCCGGCTGAAGGTTCGGGTATACTTTCGCCTCCTCAATCAGATCCTCCAATCCATCCGCCACTGATTACCGCGAGATGATGAGTCGAGAGTTCATGGTGTTGAAGAATAAGCAATGAAGAATAAATTACGGTCACTTTCAATAATTTTGCTGGTCGCAGTGCTGTCGATATCCGTCTTGGGGCAGAAGAGATCAAAACCTGCCGTCGGGCAAAAGCGACCGAGGGTCGTCATTAAGCCGAAGAAGTCGAAAATTGCCGTCGCGCGAAAGAGGAGATCGACGCTGACGGAGGATCAGGCCATTCAAAAGGCTGAAAAATTCATCGCCGATAACGGTTATACCGATCTGCCGCCCGAGAGCGACCGACGGAAGATCTCTTTTCAGCTCTGGGATGCCAGCATGACCAGCGACGTCAACGAGATCCTGAAACGGCGGCGCAACACGCTGAAACGGAAAGCCTACGGCATCAGCCCGCTTCGCGAAGGCAAAAGCCGGGGGTTCTACGTCGTCTTCGAGCCGGTAGATCCGCGAGTCTTCTCTCCGGAAGGTCTGGGGCAGGCGGTGACGGTGACGGACGGCGGGAAGAAGGTCGGGCTGGAGCAGAAGCTCTTTCCCCTGGCCAATGTGGAGAAGAAGCTGCCGAACTGAAGCTCCGAGGCGACCTTTAGATTCGCTCGTTCATCGTTCTCGATTTGATGCAGAGACCGAAGCCGAAATGGCCGAGTCTGTGTCAGTCGGTCATTTCCCGGGTCTCACCTCGCCGGCATCGTTAACCCCAGTTCTCAGGGCCATTAACTACGCGAAAATCAGTGTTTTCACAATCCCGCCGGGGCCTCTTTTTGAATTGGCACTTCAATTGCGATCAGGACTCTGGGAGGAGAAATAGGTGGTTTCTAATCGCCGAAATCTGACCGCGATTAGGAACGGAGTGTACGATTCTAACCGAGCGAGTGTTCAGGGAGCGTACTAAGGGACGTGCCCGTATTTGGGGGAGAGAGAGATGAAAACAATAACAGCCTTTTTTATC
>DATEFT010000304.1:0-9695 GCA_035280505.1 Blastocatellia bacterium
GGCGCCCAATTGGTGTTTTAGACTTCAAGAGGCCGGTCTATTTGGTCTTACCGGCCTGATCCCAACTGGCCCGGCCGCCCCGGAGGGTGAAGGCCATCCCGTTGATGGTCTTGCCTTCCAATCCGACCGCGCTGGCCGAGACCTCCAGGCGAACCCAGCGTCCGGCCGCGGGCAGGGGCCCGTGGAACTTCCGGCCGGCGGTGTCGGTCACTCCGAACGGAATCATATCCACTCCCCAGAATGCCCGGTGATCCCAGTTTCCGTCCGTATCCAGCCACTGCAGCATGATCTCGTTCGGAATACTGGCCGGATCCAGGTAGACATAGGCGTAGAGCCGGTCCCCGGCCGCGATCGACAGGGTGTCGGTCGCATTGACGAAGAAGTGCTGATGCACAAGATCTGCGCTCGTAGCGAGGTTCGATTGGTGGGAGACGGTCCCCGAGAACGGATCCGGGTTGGAGCCGATAAAGGTCCAATTATCTCCGCCGTCGGCCGCGAGACCCGCGCCGGCCGGTACCTTATCTTCCAACCAGACCGTATCGTTATTGGTGATCTTGCCGAAGCGGTCCCAATTGGCCCGTCCGCCGAAGAGCGTAAAGGCCATGCCGTTGATGGTCTTGCCTTCGAGCCCGACCGCGCTGGCCGGCACCTCCAGACGGACCCAGCGACCTGCCGCCGGCAACGGCCCCTGGAATCGTCGCCCGATCGTGCCGTCGGTTCCGAACGGGATATTGTTGGCTCCCCAATAGGCCCGGTGATCCCAGTTTCCGTCCGTGTCCAGCCACTGCAGCATGATCTCGCTCGGGAGATTGGCCGGATCCAGATAGACGTGGGCGAAGAGCCGATCCCCGGTCGCGATCGACAGGGTCTGGCTCGCTCCGGTGAAATAGTGCTGGTGTATGCCCGCCGCGATATTGGACTGATGCGAGACGGTCCCCGAGAACGGATCCGGGCCGGCGTTCGTGAAGTTCCAACTGTCTCCGCCGTCGGCGATCAGCATCGCGCCCGTCGGCAACCGATCATCCGACCAGACGGTCTGACCCCTGGTGGTCATGCTCGACTTGCCTGCCCGATCCCAATTGGCCCGTCCGCCGAAGAGCGTGAAGGCCATGCCGTTCAAGGTTCGCCCCTCCAGCCCCACATCACTGGCCGGGACCTCCAACCGGACCCAGCGTCCGGCCGCCGGTAACGGCCCCTGGTAGCGGCGACTGTCGCTGCCGTCGGTTCCGAGGTTGAGGTTGTTGGCGCCCCAATAGGCGCGATGTTCCCAGCTCCCGTTCGTCTCGGCCCACTGCAGCATGATCTCGCTGGGCAGGTTGGCCGGATCCAGGTAGACCTGGGCGATCAGCCGGTCGCCGGCATTGATCTGCAGGGTCTGGCTCGCGCCCTGGAAATAGTGTTGATGCGCACCGCTCGCGATGTTGGATGAATGGAAGGCGGTGCCCGAGAACGGATCGGAGTTGACGAAGTTCCAGTTGTCTCCGCCATCTGACACCTGAGTCGCGCCCGGCGGGACGCTATCTTCCACCCAGATGATCTCGTCGGTGTTGATCCTGCCCGCCCGATCGAAGTTGACCCGGCCCCCGAAGAGGGTGAAGGCCATGCCGCTGAGCGAGGCGCCTTCGAGCCCGACGAGGCTGGCCTGAACTTCCAGCCGGACCCAGCGTCCGGTCTGCGGCAGAGGACCCATAAAACGCCGGCTGCTGGTGCCGTCGTTTCCGAAACCGATGTTGTTGGCGCCCCAATAGGCCCGATGCTCCCAGTTTCCGTTCGACTCCTGCCACTGCAGCATGATCTCGCTGGGCGGGTTGGCCGGATCCAGGTAGACAGAGACCACCAACCGGTCTCCGGCATCGATCTGCGTGGAATCGTCCGCTCCCTGGAAATAGTACTGATCCAGGCCGGCGACGCCGTTCGACTGAAGCGAGGTGTTGCCTGAGACCGGAGCCGGGTTGTTCACTTGCGCCCAGGGGCTCCCGAACGCGGTGGCGCCCGCCGGGATCCCATCGTCAACCACGACCGTCTCATCCGTGAATGCGAGCGGCAGGAAGCCGACCTTGGCCTTGTTGGTCTCCAGCGCGCTGGAGCCGGTAGCCACGACCGAGAGATCCTGATCCGTCCGGCCGGCCAGGGTGCTGGTCAACTGGACCCGGACCTGATCCAATCCCACCTTCTCGGGGCTGGCCCCGCTGAAGGCCGGCGTGATCGTCTGATCTCCGATCTTGACCTGCACGTTGGTCGTGTTGCGCCACCCGGTGCCGTCAACCACCAGATAATAAGATCCGCCGTCAACCACCTGGCAGGGAGGAGCCGAGACCGGAGTCTCCGTGCCGTCGGACGCGATTCTCGAGCAACGGGCGCTCGGAATGTTGCGGTTGGGTCCGCCGACGAAGAGTCCCGGGGCGACATCGACCACCTTGACCTTGCCGGCCGCCCGGACTCCATTGTTGTTGACCCAAAAATCGAGGCTGTCGTTACTGGCAATCCCCCCCGGAATGACGAGATTGATCTGATTCGGCTGGACGGACAACAGCCGCGCGGCGATCCCGTTGAACGAGACCGTCACGTTATTGAATTCAAAAGGCGGGTTGGCCCCCATATCGCCGCTGCTCAGAGCGGACAGGTTATCGCCGTAGATCGAGACGATGGAGCCCCGCGCGACCTGCGAAGTATCGGCGCTCGCCGCATTCTGCACCGCCAGCGTCGTCGAATTGACGCTCGCGACCGCGCGCACCTTGATCTGGAAGAGATCGGAGACCAGCGAGGTATTCGGCAGAATGAGCTGAGCGAAATAGGTGAAGGTCACCAGATCGCCCAGGTCATTGATATATGACGGCGACACGTTGACCCGCTCCTCCTGAATCGAATCCGAATTGGGCGTATAGGTCAACTGGCGAATGGTGCGGGCGTTGACATCGTAACGGAACAGCTCTTTGCTGCTATCGCCATTGTCCATCTTCACATCGCTCGGATTGGACGGCGTGAGATTGAGAATCGAACTGAAGACGATGAAATTTCCGTTCCCGCTGATGCTCGGCACAAAAGCAAAATCGGTCCGGCCGGGATTATTCACGTCAACCGACGGTTGATTGGTGATGGCCGTGAAGCCGAAAGTCGAAGTGCTCAGATCCGCCAGAAAGAGCTCCCGCGTCCTGAGATTGGCCGCATCCGGGTTGGTCCCATTGAAATTTCCGGAGGATTCGAAGACCAGCTTCGAACCGTCGTCGCTCAACGCGCGACTGCCGGCGACCAGCACGTTGACGCTGTTGCCCGCGGGCAGGGCCGGCAGATCCGTCCCGGTGCCGGTATTCCCGTTGGTCACCGTCACCTGCAGCACCTGGTTGACCCCGAAATTGGTCAGCGTCCCCACCCTCGCGAGGTAGATCTCCTCGTTGAAATCGCCGTTGTTCTTCGGCTGCGCGAGATTGAAGGACGACATGAAGGCCAGCGTCTGACCGTTGCCGCTGATGAAGGGCCGCGAATTGAAGCCGAGCGGAATCCCGTTGACCAGCGCATCGGCTCCCCACGAGGAGGTCACCTGCCGAAAGAGCCGCAGTTGCGGATTGCAGATCATCACTTCGGTGTTGCCGTCGGGATAGTTGCCCGTTGAACCGTTCGGACCTTCATTGACGGCCGTCAAAACCAGACCCGCCGCATCATTAATCTGCACCCGGTTGGAGGTGAAGGCGATCACGCTCCCGTCGTTGCTGAGGCTCGGCGAATCGTTGGTGGCGAGCCCATTCAACAGCGACACACTCTCGCCGCTATTGGGTCCGGTGAAGGTCACCCGATTGATCGGCGGGTTCGTCAGGCTGGCCCCCAGATCGGCCGTGTAGATCTCATAGTTATAGTTCGCATTGGTCGTGCCCCCGAGATCTCCGTTGGAGCTGAAGACGATCTTGTTCCCGTTGCCGCTGATGGCCGGCGACAGGCAATTGATCCGAGCCTTGAGCTTGGTCGAATCGCTGGGGTCCACGACGTTCCGGGTGTTCGTGATCTGCACGATGGTTCGAGACGGGACGTCGTAGACGAAGATCTCGTGGTTGCTGTCGGCGTTATTACCGTTGACCACGGTCACATCGGCATTGCTGATGTAGTTGTTGATCGACTCGAAGACGAGCCGATTGCCATCACTGCTCGCGCCGCGGACCACGGTCCCCACGAAATTGGCCGGAACCGGCAAGGGACGGACCGAGATGTCCTGACTAGCGGTGCTTTGTTGAGCGCTGGTTGAAGAAAACAGGGCTTCCAGACCAAAGATGGCGACGCAGAATAGGGCGAGGATGGATAGAAACAGCAGAGTTCTTTTCACCTTGCGAGGCTCCTTAATCAGGACTGAGAACTGAAGAAGCAGTAATCAGTATTTTCGTATTAGATGTCAGTTCAAATTGCGAATTAGGTCGATCTTATTCTCTGTGAGTGAGATGTAAGAGGGCGGATTATACCGAGCCACTCACGGCTTGTCGATTGTTGCAATCACTTCGCTCGAATTCAGAATTCCGGGGCGGCGACTACGGGAACGGGCGGGCAGCCGAATCTTGCATAATAAAATCGGGGATGCATCTCCTGGACACATCCCCGATCACTGAAGAAAAGATTGCCGACCGTCTCTCAGGCGGCCTTTGGACTGACATATTGATCATAGTGGCGGGCCGGTTCCCAATCCCTCGTCTCTTCGCTAACCGGCTCTGGAAAGCGTTCTTCCAGCTCCACCATCTCCATCGCCTCAATGTAAACTCGCTCCAGATTCTCCGGCTGAAAGCCGTTCTTCTGGCAAGCCCCAACATGTCTCCGCACGATCGCGTCAACCCTTTCTTTCTTCTTCTTTGGAAGCCGGTTGATCATCTTTAATGTGTCACAGGATAGTTTCATCATCTCAGTAAATTCCCCCTTTCCAGAAAAAACCATTTTATAAAAATTTGTTTATTTCTGATCTACCCAACCTAAATTTTCCCAATTGTGAAATAGCGCCTTAGGGGGTAGATTCATCTCAGCAGTTAAAGCTACGCGGTTTGGACGCAAATATAACGCTTGGCCAGCCCATTCAGTGCACAAAATTTCACTTGACCGGCATTATATTTGCTTAATGAGCAATAAAATTTTCTAAAAAAGTGATTGGCCGGAAACAGCCCGCGCCGATATGGTAGATCATGGGGGAATGAGTTCTGCCCAAGTTCCTTGACGGGTTATAAAAATCTGGGGCACACTGGCTGACGGCCCCGAACTAGTACCAAAGACAGTAATTTTAAGAATCATCGCTTCTTAAGCAAACACCAGTTACGCGGTCGAAGCTTGTTTGGAGATAGATTAATGCCCAGTCGGATGGGGACAAGCAGCCGCCAAGGCGAGAGTAGATCTTTATGCGCGCAACCGCCCCTATTAAATTAGCTGCCATAGGCGGTGGCACCGGTCTTTCAACATTACTCGAAGGTTTGAAGTCCTACATCAAACCACCGGCTCCCCAAATCTCATTGACCGCGATTGTGACCGTTACCGATAACGGCAACAGTTCGGGTCGTTTGCGGGATGAATTCGCAGTCTTGCCGCCGGGGGACCTCCGCAATTGCCTGGTCGCCCTGAGCAACGAAGACGCGCTGATGACCCGCCTCTTCCGCCATCGCTTCCCCGGCCAGGGAGCGCTGGGCGGCCATGCCTTAGGAAATTTGATTATCCTCGCGCTCAACCAGTTGAGCGGAAACTTCTTCATGGCGATCGAACAGGCGCGCGAAATGCTGGGGATCAATGCGCGCGTCTTGCCTTCGACCCTGGATCGGGTAGACCTGGCCGCCCGGGTCGGCAACCGGGTGGTCAAGGGACAGGTCGCCATTAAACAGCAACCCACGCCGCAGACCGGTCACCGAGCCGAACCGATCCACGAGCTGGCCCTGATCCCGCCGGACGCCAGGGCGTTGCCGGCCGCCGTCGAGGCGATTCTCCAGGCCGATCTGATCACGCTGGGCCCGGGATCGCTCTTCACGAGTGTGATCGCCAATCTGCTGGTGACCGAGATCGCCCAGGCCCTGGCCGTCTCGAAGGCCAGGAAGATCTACATCTGCAACGCCATGACGGAGTTCAACGAGACGGACGGGTATTCGGCGATGGATCACGTCAGGCAGGTGGTGACCTATGCCCCGGAGCTGCGCCTCGATTATGCGCTCTTCAATTCCGCGCCGATCTCAACCGAGATGCGCGAACGCTATGCGGCGGAGAAGGCCGTCGCGCTCGAACCGCCATCCGAGCCGGCAGTCAGGCTGAGGCCCGATTCCACGGAGATCAAGCTGGTCTCCTGGCCGCTCGCTTCCGAATCAAGATTTGTGCGTCATGATCCGAAACGACTGAGCCAGGCAATTTTTGAGATTTATTCTCGCTGAGACTCGCGTATAATGGGCCCTGTTTTCCATCGCCCTACCCAACACTATTAAAGCCATTCAGAGGGTATCATTGTGAATAAACCAGTCAACGTTTTGATTCTAGCCGCCGGCCTCGGCACCCGGATGAAAAGCGATCGAGCCAAGGTCCTGCATCGACTCGGCAGCCAGCCGCTGATTGCTCATGTTCTAAGAACCGCCGCGCAACTCAATCCTGAAAAGATCTTCGTCGTGGTCGGCCATCAGTCCGAGCAGGTCGCGGAGGCCGCGCGCGCCGCGCTGAATCCCGCCATCGCCGAGCGGCTCGAATTCGTGTGGCAGAGCGAGCAGCGAGGTACGGGGCACGCCGTCCTCTGCGCCAGTGAGGTCTTGCAGAACGCCCGCGGATCGCTGGTCGTGCTCTACGGCGACGTGCCGCTCGTGCGCGCCGAGACGCTCCACGCCCTGATCGCCGAACACGAGGCCGGCCGGCATGCCGCGACCCTCATCACGATTCGTCTCGCCGAGCCTCCCGCCTATGGCCGAATCATTCGCGACGCCGAGGGCAAATTCCTGAAGATCGTCGAGGAGCGCGATTGCAGCCCGGAACAGCGCGCGATCACCGAACTCAATCCCGGCCTCTACTGCTTCGATATTCCGGCGCTGCTGAAGGCGCTCGGCCAGCTCGAACCGAAGAACGCGCAGAACGAGTACTATCTGACCGACGTCCCCGAGCTGATGCTCGCCGCCGGCCATTCGGCCGGGACGATTCTGCACCAGGACGCACATGAACTCGACGGCATCAACACGCGCGCCGAATTGGCGATCATGTGGAAACGCCTCCGGCACCGAACGCTCGAGCGGCTGATGGCCGAGGGGGTGTCGATCACCGATCCCGATTCGACCTACATCGACGATGAGGTCGAGATCGGCCGCGACACGATCATCCATCCCCAGGTGATCATCGAGGGCCGTTCCCGCATCGGCCGGGATTGCGAAATTCATGCCTGGTCGCATTTGACCAACGTCGAGATCGGGGATCAGTGCCGGGTGCTCAACTCGTGCGTCCTGGTCGACAGCCGGCTGACGGCGCGCAATTCGGTCGGACCGTTTGCGCATCTGCGGATGAACGCCGAACTGGGCGAAGAAGCAGTCATCGGTAATTTCGTGGAGGTCAAGAAGTCGAAGCTCGGACGCAAGTCCAAATCGATGCATCTGACCTATCTGGGAGATGCCTCGATCGGCGAGCGCGTCAACATCGGCGCGGCGACCGTCACCTGCAACTACGACGGCAAACAGAAGCACCAGACCATCATCGAAGACGACGTGAAGATCGGCTCGGACACCATGCTCGTCGCGCCGGTGCGCGTCGGCCGCGGCTCGGTCTCGGGCGCCGGTTCGGTCATCACCAAAGACGTGCCGCCCGACTCCCTGGTCGCGGGCGTTCCGGCGCAGATCAAGAAGAAACTCAAAGAGTAGTACTTTTGATTCAACCCGCGAGACACACGAATTTCGCGGGTTGAATCTCAAATCTCAAATCTCAAATCTCAAATCTGTTAACGGAGGACCCCTTATGTGTGGGATCGTCGGATACGTCGGAAATCAGCAGGTCGTTCCGGTGGTGGTTGAAGGTCTGCGACGGTTGGAGTATCGCGGCTATGATTCGGCCGGGATCGCGGTGGTGGATGCCAAAAGCGAGATGCAGGTGCGTCGCGCCAGCGGCAAGTTGCGCAATCTGGAGGACGTGCTGCGCGCTAAACCGATTGAGGGCGATTACGGCCTCGGCCATACCCGGTGGGCGACGCACGGGCGTCCCACCGAGGAGAACGCCCATCCCCACCGCTCCAGCAACGGCCGGATCTGTGTCGTGCATAACGGCATCATCGAAAACTACCTCGAACTCAAACGCGAGCTGCAGAAGCACGATCATTTCTTCCAGTCGGAGACCGACACCGAGGTCGTCGCCCATCTGATCGAGAACCACCTGCGGCATCAGCCTCAGTTGGGTTTCGAGGGCGCCTTTCGGGAGATGTTGAAACAGATTCGCGGCATCTATGCGCTGGTCGCCATGTCGGCGGACGAACCCGAGAAACTGGTGACGGCTCGGCTCGGCCCGCCGATCGTGATCGGCCTGGGTGAGAACGAATATTTTGTCGCTTCGGATATTCCGGCCATCCTGCCGCATACCCGGGACCTCTTCTTTCTGGAGGACGGCGAGATGGCGGTCCTGACCCGCGCCGGCGTCCGGGTCACGAACCTCGACGGCCAGGAGGTCGAACCGAAGGTCCAGCGCATCAACTGGGACCCGATCCAGGCTGAAAAAGGCGGCTACAAACATTTCATGCTCAAGGAGATTTACGAGCAGCCCCGCGCGGTCCGGGATACCACGCAGGGCCGCGTCTCGCTCGATACGGGTCAAATCTTCCTGGACACGATGAAGATTCCGCCGGACGAGTTTCGCCGGTTTACCGACATCAAGATCGCGTCGTGCGGCACGGCCTGGCACGCCTCGCTGGTCGCCAAATACCTGATCGAGGAGCTGGCGCGCGTCCCCGTCGAGGTCGACTATGCTTCGGAGTTCCGCTATCGCAGCCCGATCCTGACTCCGACCACCCTGATGATGGCGATCTCGCAATCCGGGGAGACGGCCGACACGCTGGCCGCCATGCGCGAGGCGCGTGACCAGGGCTGCCGTTCGCTGACGATCTGCAACGTCCAGGGCTCGATGATGACCCGCGAGGCCGATTGCACGATCTATACCCATGCCGGACCGGAGATCGGCGTCGCTTCGACCAAGGCCTTCACCTCCCAGATCGTCGCCGCCTATCTCCTGGCGCTCTATCTGGCCCAGGAACGCGGAACTCTCAGCGAAGAGCGGCTGAAGTGGCACACGCAGCACCTCTCGGAGTTGCCGGTCAAGTTGGAGAAGCTGCTCAACAACAACGAGACCGATTACGAGGAGCTCTCCAAAGCCTTCGTGCTCTCGACCGATTTCCTCTATCTGGGTCGCGGCATCAACTTTCCGATCGCGCTCGAGGGCGCCCTCAAGCTCAAGGAGATCTCCTACATCCACGCCGAGGGCTATGCCGCCGGCGAGATGAAACACGGCCCGAACGCCCTGATCGACTCGCGGCTGCCGGTGGTCGTCATCAACACGCTGGATCCGAGCGACGAGAAATCGCGGCTCCGCTATGAGAAGACGCTCTCCAACATCCAGGAGGTTCGCGCCCGCGACGGAATCGTGGTGGCGGTCGTGACCGAGGGAGATCAGGATACGCGCAGCCTGGCGAGCTATACCCTCGAAGTTCCGCCTTCGAGCGAACTGCTCTCGCCCGTGCTGTCGGCCGT
>DATEFT010000305.1:0-3420 GCA_035280505.1 Blastocatellia bacterium
CCCCCCACTCGTCTTCCGTATTCAAATCCGAAATTGCCTTTTGCTTAACGATACAGGGAGGTCTTGAGAAATTCTTGAGGCCGGCTTTAAGATCGGAAATAAAAAACGGCCTCCGCGCGGATGACAGTTAGCCGTTTGAGAGCCATTTTCGGCTTTAACTAGATAGACGGAACAACTTCATCGCATTCATGAAATTTGCCCCGGGACAGGTGAAAGAGTCTATGTTGAATCTATTCCTGATACTGACGTCCATCATTTCTCTCGGCGTCATTCCAAATCAAGCCGCCGCTCCGCAATCGCCCAGGATTCTGAAGGGCCTGGGGGGCCTCGTGCTGCCCGAGAAGATGAAGGCGGCCGTCAACAAATTTAATCCGAAGTTTGCGGTCTGGCGTCTCCAGGACTATGCCCCGCAGATCGCCCGGGGCGATCAATATGCGAAGCCGGCCTCTTGCGCGCCGTTCGCGGTGATCGTGGACGTCAATAAAGATGGGATCCTCGATGTCATTCTGGATGGCCATGATGATCAGAAAAAACTGCTGATCGGTGTCGTCTCGGATAAACAGGGTTATCGGGTGATCAAGATCTACGAGGACGAACTGATCGCCCCTAAAACTATCAAAAATTCTTTCGACGGCAAGCAGGAGTTCGGACTCGGCTATTACCTGATTAATGGCGACGGGCGCCGCGTGATTTTTGAAATCCACACCCCGCAACAGAGCGATGCCAAGGGCGAGTTATTGACCGATGGCAGCATCACCGAGTATTCATACAAGAAGGGTAAATTTATCGAGTCCACGCAGATCCTGTGAAGGCCGGGGATGAAGTCGTCGCAGATTGCGGGAGCTGATTTCATGCAGATTGAATTTGATTCGGCCGTCCGCCGGTTTTGACCGGGTGGATTTTGGCGGGCGATTTGAGATAGATTGCGAAACCGGCCCACTTCAAAATCCAGCCGGGCCGGAAACTTTGAAATGATTAGGAGTACCCATGGATTGGAAACTTGAATTGATCGTTGTTCCGGTCTCCGATGTCGATCGCGCGAAAGCCTTCTATACGGAGAAAGCCGGGTTCAATGCGGATCATGACCACAGAGTTGGTGATACGATCCGCTTTGTCCAGTTGACGCCTCCCGGCTCGGCTTGCTCGATTGCCATCGGGACGGGACTCGTGGACATGCCTCCCGGTTCCATTAAAAGCCTGCAGATGGTGGTGTCGGATATCAACGCCGCGCGTGCGGAGCTGCTCGGCCGTGGAGTTGAAGTCAGCGAGGTTCAGACGTTCGACTGGGGGTCCTTCGTCTTTTTCAGCGATCCGGACGGTAACGGATGGGCGGTTCAACAGTTGCCCTCGCGACGCTAGTCCAACCGGGGAGGACCGATTAGTGAGCACCGCAATCATCGCCCAACTCCGCGAGCAGTTGAACGAAGTGCGCGCCGAGGCCGATCGCCTGCACCAGCAGATCAAACAGGCACTGGCGCTCACAGGAAATGAAAGCCTGACCGGTCTCGCCCGGGAGGTGCTGGACCTCCGGCATCGGTGCGAGCGAAACGAGCCGATTCTTGAGAAGGTGAAAGAGCTGGATCGTTTGCGGATTGAGATTGAAACAGAGGCGCTGCTGAAATCGACGGACGCCGACAAACTTACCGGATTGCGAATGAGACGCACCCGGCTCGAGCGGGAACTGCGGGAGGCGCTTCTGTCAGACGCCTGAGACCGCGTGTTTCGCGTCTTTCGCGGTTTCGCCGGCGGCGGTCCTTCATCGATAAATGACGGGAATCGACAGTTCATTGAGCTGGATGCTTCCCGGTTGATACTCTCCGACCGGGACCGTCAGGTGGCTGCCGATGTACTCGACCTCCAGGTTGCAGGTGGCGTCCATCTTTTTCTTGAGGAAGAAGGCGCCGATCCGATTGGCTTTGATGTTTCGGGTGACCGTGTTGTAGTCGTCGTTCTTGGCGATCGGGAGGGTCAGGATCCGGCGATTCTGCAGGCCGTCGCTTCGTTCCACCACGCCGTCGCCCTGCCTCTGGCGGTAGGTATCGTAGGAGATGGTTTGATCGATGATCGTATCGGGCGGCTCGTCCGTGGCGTTGCTGCCCGAATGCCAGCTATAGTCGCCGAAGCGCGTATTGACGCCGATGCGCGCGATCCGGCAATCGTCTGCCTGGCTCAGTAGCGCGGCGGTGTAGGTGCCGTCGGCGTACCCATAGGCGTGAATAGAGCCGGTCAGAATGAGGTCTCCGCCCGTTCCGGCCAGCACTCGATAGCTGTCGGCCGCGTTGCTGCTCCAGATTTTGGGGGATAGCGTGTAGGACTCTCCCAACTCCAGACCGCCCCCTCCGCTAACTCCGCACCCGCTGGCCCCCTCGTCTTCAATGAAGATCAGGGCGGAGTAGAATTTGTTCATCGTCAGCGAGACCGACATGCCCGCCGTGGCGGTGGCGCCGATATTCTGGGTATCTCCCAGGACCGTGGAGGCGAGTGAGATTCCGATCGGTTTCGGCGGAATCGTGACTTTGACGAAACGAATTTTGGCGGACTGGGCCTCGGCGGCGGACTGATTGAGGTACGGGCCGTTCAGGTTGACGGAGAAGGTGACGGCCGAACTGGGAATCGAGACGTCCTGTTTGACGTCGTATTTGTTCAACTGCTTGGTGGCCTGGGTGATCGCCAACCTGATCCCTCCCGAAGTCGAGTTCAACTGGGAGGCGGCGCCCAGGGCGGCGGCATCCGCCGCATCCTGCAACTCGATCTTGGCCATATAGAGATGGCTGATGTCGATGCACATCCCCGCAATCAGCAGCGTGGAGAGCATCCCGATGGCCATGACCGCCAGCACGCTACCGCGTTCAACCCTCTTTCCGACGACTCTCCCGCGATCCTTCAGACTCATACCCCGACCCCACCTTATGCCCGACCACACCCACCCCGCCCGGCGAATGGCTCAAGTCTCAAACCGCCGACAGCGAGATCAAATTCGTTATTGAAGATATATCAAATTATCGTCTAATAAAATGGGAGAAAGGTGCCGCTTCGAGTGGCACAAATGTGCCGGAGCGGCAGGCCCGGATTTAAGGATGCGGCGGAGCCGGCAGGGCGTTCGGATCTCGCCGCCCCCTGGGTTCCCGGACCCGGATCCACTGAGCGCGGTTGATGGCATCGAAGGCCGCGGTCTGATAACACTCCGCCAGCGTGGGATAGTTGAAGACGGCATTGGCGAAATAGTCGACGGTGGCTCCGAAGGCCAACGCCGTCTGCCCGATGTGGACCAGTTCGCTGGCCGCCGCCCCGATGATGTGGACGCCGAGCAGTTGCCGATTATCGATATGGAAGATCAGTTTCAGCAAGCCGGTGCTGTCGTTGATGATCTGGCCGCGGGCGTTTTCGCGGTATTGCGCCTTGCCGACTTCGTAGGGGATG
>DATEFT010000306.1:0-27827 GCA_035280505.1 Blastocatellia bacterium
CCGGATCTCGATCTGCTGGGTTCCGGCAATTTCGGGATCGGCAACAATTTCAACGCGCCGCAGGGACGCGACGTCCGCCGCTTCAACATCCTGGACCATCTGACCTGGCAACGGGGCTCGCACCGGCTGCGGTTCGGCACCGAACTCGAACGTCAGAACGGCACGGGGTTCTGGGCCTTCTGTGCTCCGGGTTGTGTGGCGCTCTTCTCGCCGGAGTCTCTCGCCGGGCAGCTTCCGGCGAGCGCGATCGCGGGCTACTTTCCGACTTTGCCCTCGACGATTCGCACCCGCGAGGACCTCTTGAATCTGCCGTTCGCGGGCGGTCTGATGGGGCTCGGCGATCCGTCACAGCCGCCGCCGTACAATCTCGACCAGGTGAAGACGACCAATCGTTACCGGTTCTTCGCGCAGGATACCTGGAAGGTTCGGCCGTCCTTCACTCTCAACTACGGGCTCTCCTGGAACTATGACAGCAAGCTCGTCAACCGAGATCTCGATAAACCGCCATACCTGGCGCCGCTTTACGGCAGCGACCTCTCGCCGACCGGGGACAACCGCCATAACTTCTCTCCGGCGCTCGGATTCGCCTGGAGCGTGGGCCGGGACAACAAGACGGTGGTTCGGGGCGGCGCCGGAATCTATTGGGAGAGCGAACTGCTCTATCGCCGGCTGGGTGAGCGGGCTCTCATCGGTCCGGCCGGAAACGGCCGCGTCCAGGTTCCGTCTTCCAGCTTCGTGAATCTGTTTCCGGGAATCGTCAACTTTGGGGCCATCGACCCGGCCACCGGCCTGCCGCAATCGGTGCCGGTGGGGGCCAACCTGCCGTCTGGGACCATCACCAATCTGACGCTCGGCCAGTTCATGCAGATCTATGATTCGCAGATCGGGTTGTTCCAGCAGGCGCTGTCGCAAGCCGACCTGACCGATCTCTCGGTCCGGGGCATCCAGCTCAACAAGGCGGGACAGCAGCTCTATCCGCGAGAGTACCCGAATCAGCGCAGTTATCAGATGAGTATCGGGTTTCAGCGGGAGTTGCGGCATGACATGGTGTTGTCGGTCGATTACGTGCGCCGGGTCTTCGTCAACACGCTGCTCGGCGCGATCGATTACAACCGGTACAATCGCCGGATCAACGGCGTGCAATCGCCCGTGATCCCCCTCTGCACGGCGGCGCAGGTCCCGGACCCGAACGCGCAGTGCTCTAACGGGGCCATCACCTTCTGGACGCCCGGCGGGCGCGCGGTCTACAACGGCCTGCTGGTCAAGTTCGACAAGCGGTTCACCAAACGCTATCAGTTCACGGCCTCTTATGCGCTGACGGCTCGCAGCGGCATCACCACTCATGACACGGAGACGGGGGAGACCGAGGCGACCATTACCGACTCGACCGTGGTCAACCTGAACGACTGGTTTCAGAGCTACGGCCCGCAGGGGCCGCGCCACATTCTGAACCTCGCCGCCCTGATCGAACTCCCGAAGGGATTTCAGATCGGGATCAACTCCTCGTCGATGAGCCGGTCCCCGGTCACGCCGATGGTGGTCGGGGTGGATCTGGACGGCGACGGGACCGCGATCGAACCGATCCCCGGCGTGGGCTACAACTGTTTCAACCGCGGGTGCGGCAAGCGCGAACTGCAGACGGCCGTCATCAACTGGAACCGGAATTTCTACCCCAACGGGCCGCCGCAACAGCCTGGGGATTTCGTGACGGATCCACGGGGCCAGAATATTCCGTACCTGGCGTTGCCCTCCAGCTACCAGTTCGGCGACGGTTTTCATTCGCAGGATGTGCGGGTGGCCAAGAAGTTCACCTGGAAAGAACGCTATAACTTCTCGGTCTTCGCGGAGGTCTTCAATGTCTTCAATATCGCCAATCTGAGCGAATTCAACTTCAACCTCAATTCGGCGAACTCGTTCGGTCAACCCACCCAGCGCGCGCAGCAGGTCTTCGGTTCCGGCGGCCCGCGGGCGGTGCAGATCGGAGCCCGGTTCAGTTTCTGAAGCTTGAACCACGGCAGACGTGAAAGACGCGGAAGCAGGGAAAACTTTCGCGTCTTTCGCGTCTTCGACAGTTTCGGATTCACGCTTTCTCTGTATAATTGGGCGGCCTGTTATGAAAGAGACCGTGATGAATCCAGAAAAATTAGATCCTCAAGCTCGGGCTGTCAAAGCCGATGAGCTAATTGAAGAGGTGAAACGGCAGTTGGGCGATCAGCTCATCTCCGCCATCTATCGTGACCGGGTGCGCACCATCCGCACGCGCAGACATCAACTCAGCGCGCCGGCGAAGAAGGTCGAGGTCGAGGTCATGCACACGTTACTCGGCATCGAACTCAAGATCGGAAAGAGAAGGCTCTTGTGTCCCGATCTCTCGACCGCCCGCTACTTGGCGGTCTTTGCCAGGTTCGGAGTGTCGGAAGTGGCCGTTCCCTACGACATCACCCAGATCTCGAGGTTGGCTGACGATCTGGAATCTTCGTGGCATCGGATGTTGATGCTGGCCGAACACCTGACTATCGAACGGAGCGGAGCCCTGCGCAATCGTGTCCGCGCCGGTCTGATCGCCAATCAACGCCTGGAGGTTCACGCCCTCGGCTCCGGCCCCGCCATTCCGCAATTCAATCAGAACACGAAACAGAGAAGGTCGAAAATTTGATGAAACGATATATCCCCGCCGCATTTTTGGCCGTTTGGTTAGTAGTGACTCTCATCTCCACCTGGTCCGCCGCGCAAACAAAACCCCCGGTTGTCAAGAAGCCGCCTCTGCTCACGCTCGATCAAATCCGGGCCCGGAACTTCGCCGTTCAGACTCTGCAGGGCAAATCGGTCGAGTTCAACAAGTTGATCGGACAGGGGCGCCCGGTCGTGATCGACTTCTGGGCGACCTGGTGCGGTCCCTGCCGTCAAGAGATTCCGCACCTGATCGAACTCGCCGGTCGATACCGCAAAGAGGGCTTGATCGTCGTCGGCTTGACGGTCGAGAATCCGCAGACCGACCGCGATCTGGTGAAGGACTTCTCGAACCAGCTCAAGATCAACTATCCGATCGCCTTCGCCTCCAGAGATCTCTACGGTTTTCTGACCGGCAATGCCGAGCGCGTGCGCATTCCGCAGACCTACGTCTTCGGCGCCGATGGCCAGATCCTCAAGCGGTTGATCGGATATAACGACAAACTGGGCAAGGACGTCCTGACCAAGGCCGTCGAACAGGCCCTCAATAGCAATCTTCAAGGGCGGCAGTAGCTTACTTTTCATCGTTTATGGATTTGGATCTTGATCGACTCGCCCGAAAAATCTGGGATTATCATCATCTTAACCACCGGCTCGAACGGAGCGAGATCATTCTGGCGTTGGGCAGCAGTGATCTGCGGGTGGCGGAATACGCGGCCGATCTGTATCTGCAGGGATGGGCGCCCCGGTTGATCTGCTCGGGCCATCTCGGGAACTTCACCAAAGAGCGGTTTACGAAGTCGGAGGCGGAGCTCTTCGCGGAGATCGCCCGGGATCGCGGAGTCCCGCCGGAGGCGATCCTGATCGAAGCGGAGTCGACCAACAGCGGTCAGAACGTGATCTATAGCCGGCGGCTGCTCGAACGTCAGGGATTGGATCCGGAGAGTTTTATCCTGGTCCAGAAACCCTATATGGAACGCCGCGCCTATGCGACGTTCATGAACTTTTGGCCCGGCAAGCGCGTGATCGCCGCCTCACCCCCCATCTCCTTCGACGACTATCCGACACCCGAACTGCCCAAAGACCTGGTCATCAATATCATGGTCGGCGATCTGCAACGCATCAAAGTCTATCCCGACCAGGGATTTCAGATCGAGCAGGAGATTCCCGCAGAGGTCTGGGAGGCCTTCGAGCAACTGGTCGCCGCCGGTTACACTCAGCATCTAATAAAAAACTAGAGAGATCTAAAAGACTCTTCTGGACTCCTCTAGACTTTTCTAGACTTCTTCCTTAGGCTATGAGCTGACCGCAAACCCCGCGTATAAACGCAAGTCTCAACAAAAGGCAGGGATCTTGGAATGCTTTATCAATATTCCTGGTTGATTCGTTTATCCCTTCTCAGTTTGTTCTTATCTATACTGCTGTCTTCGCTCTCTTGCGGGAAAGAGACTGCCGGAGAGACGAAAAAGGCCTCCTACACTCCGCCGAGTTCCGCGCCGACGCCGATCGAGACGAAGATCGACGACTATCTGATCCCGATGCTGGGCGGTGGTCTGGCTCAGTTCACCCATCTGGTCGGGAAGAATAAGGTGGTGCTCGTGAACGTCTGGGCGACCTGGTGCGGGCCGTGCCGGGCCGAGATCCCGGAACTGGTCTCGCTCCAACGCGATCTCAAGGATCAAGGGTTCGAGGTGATCGGCCTCACCATCGAAGACCCCAAGCGGGACGAGGAGCTGGTCAGAAAATTTGTGAAGGATCTCTCGATCAATTACAAGATCGGTTTCTCGCCCACCGAGATCTTCACGATCCTCAATAGCGATAACCCGCGCGGTCCGGTGCCCCAATCGTATATCTTCGACCGTCAGGGCCGATTGATCGACAGCGTGAAGGGGCCGCGCCCAGATTTCCGCGTCTGGGTCGAGGGCGCCGTCAAGATGGCGATGAAAAAATCCTGACCCGCGCTCAGCCGGACAGGTTCATTCGTCGGGTCGGGGGCCGGTCGGACCCTCCCCGGCATTCTCAATCCTCTCGACTCGTGTTATAAATTAGCCTCCTTTTAGGCATGCCCACGGCCTGGTTCCTGATCTCCCCGAATCTTCACGTCTCCCCACGGGTAGCTTAAACATTTCAAAAAAACAAGCGAGATACCTGTCCGGTAGTTCGGCCCATAACCTTGGAGACAAGTAGAGAGTATGCAAAAACGTCAAGCTAGCCTGATCTCGTCCGTGATCCTGAGCGGCACGCTGATGGGAGTCCTCGGAGTCGGCGCGCAGCAGCCGGCCCCGGCTCCGGCGGAGACGCCGTCCGCGCCGTTGAAAGAGGACGAACCGATTGCCATCACGCCCCGGTCGAAGCCGGAGGCCAAAGTCCCGGTCAAGACCGTCGGCGAGGGTCAATTCGGCAATTTCAGATATCCCATCATCAACAACCGGGGCGAAGTCGCCTTTCTCGCGTTCTTTAGTTCTCCCAAATCTAAACGCGGATTCGGGCAGGCCGTCTTCATCCGGACGGCGGACGATCGTTGGAAGGTGATCCCCGAAGGCGAGAAGGCGACCAATCTGGCGGAGCCGGTCTACGGAATGGTCCTGCCCGGGTTCAACGATAACGGCGACCTGACCTTTATCGCCAGCTACGGGGCGGAGGGCGGCAAGGAGGCGGCTCCGTCGGATCCGCACGATCCGCTGGCGCACCCGGCGACGATGAAGAGGCAGGGGCTCTTCGTGAAGACCGCGTCCGGTCTCAAGTCGCTGATCAAGCTCGGCGAAGAGGTGCCGAATATGCCGTCGTCGTTCTCCATGATCAGCAACGCCTCGACCAACAGCAAGCACACGACCGCCTTCGTCGGCACCTACGTCGATCCGGATGGGCGCGGGTTGTTCATGCTTGAAGAGGGCAAGCTGCATCTGATCGTCCGGAGCGGCCAGCGCCTGTCGGCCGGCGAAGACCTGACTTTTTCCGAGCACTACTATCCCTCGGCGATCAACGAGCGCAACGAGGTGGCCTTTCTGGCCCGGGTCAGCGACAAGACGGGCGTCTTTATCGCGCGGAAGAGCGGGCTGGAGACCGTCGCCATGACGGGTAAACCCTCTCCGATCAAGGGGGCCGGCTACATGGGATTCGGCAACCGGGCCCCGGCGATCAACAACCGGGGAGAGGTGGTCTTCCCGGGCTTCTACGACGGGCCGGAGCCGGGAAGGGGACTGTTCATGAAGAGCGCCGGGGAGGTCCGGGTCGTGGCCCGCAGCGGCGATCCGATCCCGGAGACCCCGCTCAGCTTCACGGACTTTTTCGCCCCGGCTCTCAACTCGCGGGGCGAGGTGGTCTTCATCGGCGGGTTCGGCGGCCGGGGCCGCGGGCTCTTCCTCAAGACCGCCAAGGGGATCGAGCCGATCGCCATGGTGGACCAGCCCGTTCCGGGCGGCGGCAAAGATGAAATCTTCACCAATTTTACGCAGCCCGCGATCAACGACCGGGGAGAGGTGGTCTTCTATGCGGGGACCAAGAGCCCCACGACCGGCGGCTCCGTGGCCATCTTCATGAGAAATCAGAAGGGCGTCCTCAGCGTTCTCGCCAGGCGTGGAGACCGGATGCCTAAGTAAGTCCGTCTCTTGTGCATCACTATGTAAGCGGTTAAAATGGCGTATTGATTCAATGGGATCGATTCATTCTCAACCGCCAGACATAGATCAAAATGAAGGAGTAAAGTTGGAGGACCCTATTTCTTCCTCCCTCCCCTGGCATTTTAACCTGTCAAAATTAAGGCGGCGGGAATTTGAGGAGTAGCCAGACCGAATGGATAATCAGCAAAAGTTAGCAGTCACTATCGAAGAGGAGATGCGGCGGAGCTATCTCGACTACGCCATGTCGGTGATCATCGGACGGGCGTTGCCGGACGTGCGCGACGGCCTCAAACCGGTGCATCGTCGCATCCTCTATTCGATGAACGAGAAGGGCTTAGTGCCGGGCAAGCCCTACAAAAAGTCGGCCAACGTGGTGGGCGACGTGCTCGGCGGTTACCATCCGCACGGCGATAGCGCGGTCTATGACGCGATGGTGCGGATGGCGCAGGATTTTTCGCTCCGTTATCCGTTGATCGACGGGCAGGGCAACTGGGGCTCGATCGACGGCGATTCGGCCGCCGCCTACCGGTATACTGAGGCCCGGCTGACCCGGATCGCGACCGAGATGCTGGAGGACATCGAGAAGGAGACGGTCAAGTTCGTCCCCAACTACGATGAGTCGAGACAGGAACCGACGGTCCTGCCGGCCCGGATCCCGAACCTCCTGATCAACGGTTCGGACGGCATTGCGGTCGGCATGGCCACCAAGATTCCGCCGCACAATCTGGGCGAGATCGTCGAGGCGACGATCTACCTGGTTCAACATCCGACCGCGACCATCGCCGACGTCATGAAATTCGTTCCGGGGCCGGACTTTCCGACCGGCGGATTCATCTACGGCCGCGAGGGGGTCAAACAGGCGTACGAGACCGGGCGCGGGGTCATGCAGCTTCGTTCGCGCGCGGCGATCGACAAGATCGGGCGCGGCTCGACGGAGCGCGATGCGATCGTCATCACCGAGATTCCGTACCAGGTCAACAAGTCGAAGCTGATCGAACAGGTCGCCGACCTGGTCAATGAGAAGAAGGTCGAGGGGATCGCCGAGATTCGCGACGAGACGGATCGCGAGAGCACCGCCCAGAAGAAGGTGCGGATCGTCATCGAACTGAAGCGCGACGCGGTCCCGCAGATCATTCTGAACAAACTCTACAAGATGACGCAGATGCAGACCTCTTTCGGCGTCATCAACCTGGCGATCGTCAACGGGCAGCCCAAGATTCTGAATCTGCTGGAGACGCTCAACGAGTTCGTCTCCTTCCGCCGCGAGGTCGTCCGCAACCGGACCATCTACGAACTCAAGAAGGCCAAGATGCGGGCCCACATCTTGGAGGGCTTGAAGAAGGCCCTGGACATCATCGACGAGATCATCAAATTGATCCGCCGGTCGAAATCGACCGACGATGCGAAGGAAGGGCTCGTCAAACAGTTCAAGTTCTCGGAGATTCAGGCGCAGGCGATTCTGGACATGCAACTGCGCCGGTTGGCGGCTCTCGAACGGCAGAAGATCATCGACGAGTACGAAGAGCTGCTCAAACTGATCGCCGAACTGGAAGAGATTCTGGCCAACGACCGCGCGCTCCGCAACGTGATCGTCAAGGAGCTGCGGGCGGTCCAGAAGGACTATTCCGATGAACGGCGCACGCAGATCGTCGACAGCGGGGTCGAGTTGACGCTCGAAGACCTGATCGCCGATGAAGACGTGGTCATCACCCTGACCCACTCGGGCTATGTCAAGCGCACGCCGCTGACCGCTTACCGCTCGCAGCGCCGCGGCGGTTCCGGGCGCAAGGGGATGAGCACGCGCTCGGAGGACGTGGTCTCGCACATCTTCATGGCCTCGACCCACAGCTATCTCATGGTCTTTACGACCTCCGGGATGGTCTATAAGCTGAAGGTCCACGAGATTCCGGATGCGATGGCGGCCGGCCGCGGCAAGGCGATCGTCAACCTGATCAACCTGCCGGGCACCGAGAAGATCGCCGGCGTGATTCCGGTCCGCGCCTTCACCGAGGGGCAATATGCGGTGATGGTGACCCGCCTGGGCGTGATCAAGAAGACCGAGCTCTCGGAGTTCGCCAATATCCGGCTGAACGGCATCATCGCCATGGGCGTCGATGACGGCGACGAGTTGATCACGGTCGAGTTGACCGACGGGAAGAAGAAGATCTTCATCGCCACCAACGACGGAATGGCGATCTGTTTCGAGGAGGAAGAGGTGCGCGACATGGGCCGCCAGGCCCGCGGCGTCCGCGGCGTGACCCTCCACGACGGAGATTACGTGGTCAGCGTGGTCGCGGTCCACGGCGACGAACAGATGCTGACCGTGACCAGCAACGGTTTCGGCAAACAGACGTCGCTCTCCGAATATCGAGTGCAATCGCGCGGGGGCAAGGGCGTGATCAATATCAAGACGACCGACAAGAACGGCAAGGTGGTCGCCGTCATGCCGGTGACCAAGGAGAGCCAGCTCTTGATCATCACCTCACAGGGCAAGTTGATCCGCCTGGAGGCCGAACAGATTCGCGCCACCGGACGGAGCGCTCAGGGCGTCAAATTGATCGATACCTCGAGCGGAGATCTGGCCGCCAGCGCCTCCCTGGTCGAACAGCAGAGCGGGCAGATCGAGGCCGAAGAGTTGGAGAAGTAGGGGACGCGGGCGTCCTCGGTACTCTGTCGCCGCGAAAGACGCGAACTCTTTCGCGGTTGAGCCAATAGAAACGAAGTTGCGGAAGATGGCACATCAACGTCTCAATCGTTGGATCGCAAGCAGGTCCAACCTCAATTTTTATCGGTACTGCCTGTTAGCTGTCGCTCTCTGCCTCCTCGTCTCTAGCCCGGCCTGTTCCAAGCGCGCCCTGCTCGACCAGGCGCAGGCGGCCTGGGACAGCGGCGATTACGGCACCGCCGCCAAGCTTTACGAAGACTTTCTGAAAGACAACCCGCAGAGCGACAAGGCCGCCACCGTGCGGTTTCGCGTCGCCATGATCTGCCATCGCGATCTCAAGCAGTACGACCGGGCGGTTCAACACTACATCCACCTGATCGAGGATTTCCCGAAATCGCCCGACCTCTATGCCGCGCGCAAACATCTGGCGGAATGCTACGCGGCGACCGAGAAGCGCCGCGAGGCGATCAGCGAATATGAAAACATCTTGCCCTCGACCACGGACGAGAAGGAGAAGCGGCAGATTCGTCTCAATATCGCCGAACTCTACTATGAGTTGGAGGATCTGGGTCAGGCCGTCGCCGAATATCAGAAGGTGACGGCGAACGCCCCGTACGACGAACTCTCGGAGCGCGCCTATCTCCGGATCAGCGGCATTCGGTATTTGCGCGACGAACTCGAGGACGCGGTCCAGGCTTTTCAAACCATCGCTCAACACAGTCAGGACCCCACCATCCGCCGGACCACCCGGTTCAATCTCGCGGATTGTTATGCGCGGATGTCCCAGTACGAGATGGCGGTCAAGACGCTCGAAGAGACGGAGCCGGATCCGAAATCACCCGAATATATTAAGCAACGAGTAGCGGAAATTCGTGAACAACAGCGCGAACGTAATCTAGCATCGCCATCATCTCTGGGATGGCCGAAAAAGAAAGGATGAATTCCGAGGGGAAAATGTCGAAGGAGCGCGCAGTTTCCCGGCTCTTTACTTCATTTGTTCTTCGGAAAGGGAACTTCTATGCCGATATTCAGAAGTCGCCGTCCGGGAGGCGGCCGTCCGACCAAGAAGAAACCCTTTGGGGCGAGCAAGCCGGGCGGCAAACCCAAGGGCAAGAAGAAGCGCGCGCCCAAACGCGCCAAAAAGAAGAAGGTGATTAAGCCGCAGCAGCCCAGTATCGAGAGCACCGGGATGGAGGCACTCTATCTGAAGGAGCTGATCGAGGACGAAAAGATGGTGGTCGTCGTCTTGAATACGGGCGAGACGGTTCGGGGCTACGTTCGCTATTACGACCGGGATGTCTTCAGCATCGGCCCGGCCGACGGCAGCCCGAAGATCTTTCTTCGCAAATCCGGCATCCGATATCTTTACGAAGAATAACAGCCAGAGGATCCGATCAGGAGCCAGGCCGCATTCAGGCGTCCGTATGAGAATACTGGAACCGAGATGCGGCTTTCGCGTCTAATTACCGGGAAACTTTCACCCTGAGTCAGCGTATTGGTCATTGCACAGCCGATCCATTTATCATCGATTCGAATTTTGATGGAGGTTTAGATGACTATTCAGCCACATGCGCCTTCGTTATCGAACCGTGCCGGGATGGTTCCGATCCTGATCCTGCTGGGCGCGCTCTGCTTCTGCTCGTCACTCGGCCGAGCCCAAACTCAGGCGCCCCTGGTGCCCGCGGCGCCCGCGACGCCGCCGACGTCTGTCATCAGCGGCGCTCCGCAGTCGGGTCCCCAGGCGACCCCCTCGGCGACCGGCGAGGGCCAACTGGATCCGGAGTTGAAGAAGAGGGCCTATGCCTGGCTGGACGAGCTGATTACCGAATCGGGCTCGCTGGCCTCGCCTGAGAGCCAGCTCTCGGTGCAGATCAAGGCGATCGACCTGCTCTGGAAACAGGACGAGCCGCGCGCGCGCGCGATGGTGCGCGACGCGACCGCTCAGATCATTTCGTTGATCGGCAGCCTGCCGACGCTGAACTCGCCGGGTCCGGAGCAGTCCTACGTCAAGTACGGATCTGCGGCGAATCTGCGCCGGCAACTGTTGTCCTTTCTCACCAACGCCGATGTGGATCTCGCCCTGGAGTTTATGCGGGCGACCCGCAGCTCGATCCTCAGCGAGACCGGGTATCCGGGCGCCGACCCCGAAGAGAAGCTTCTGGAGTCGCGGTTGGTGCTGCAGGCGGCCAGGAAAGATCCGCAACGGGCCGCGCGCATGATCGAAGAGATGATGAGCGGCGACCTCACCCCGCAGGTGGTCGAGCTGTGGAACCAGGTGCGGCAGAAAGATCCCGCGCTCGGCGCCAAACTGGCGGCCCAGATCCTCGGCAAACTGAAGACGACCGATCTGCTGCACGATCAGGAGAAGCTCAATACCAAACTCTACATGCTGCAGATGGTGAAGTCGCAGATGGCCTCCGCGTCCGAGCCGCCGGCCGGCTCGACGGGCTCCACCAGGAAATCGCCGGCGGTTGCTCCGGAAGCGCAGGCGCTCTATGTCGAGATCCTCGAATCGATGGTCGGTGCGGCGCTCAAGGTCAATACCTCGAACTTCATCAACCTCCAGGAGGCCGAGAAGGCGCGCTTCCTGCTCATGAATCTAAAGGGCTATCTGGCGGATTTCGACCGCTATCTGCCGTCGCAGGGGGCCGCGTTGCGCGCCAAGCTGACGCAGTTCGACCAGGCTCTGTACTACAATCCTCAGCAGCGGGACATGGAGGAGTATCAGCAGAAGATTCAAGACAAGTCCGCGCCGGAACTGCTCGCCATGGCGGCCACGGCTCCTCGCGAGGTTCGGGAACTCGTCTACATGCAAGCGATGAATAAGGCCCTGGAGCAGGGCGATAAGGATGCGGCCCGCCAGATTGCCAAGGAGCATCTGCCCAATGCGAGCTACCTGCTGGCCAGCCTGGATCAGGAGGATTCGGAGCGCGCCGTCAAAGAAGGGAAGTTCGACGAGGCGCGAAAGTACATCTCGCCCCAGGCGCCGGCCGAGGAGCGGGCTCTGGCGCTGGCCCACTGGGCGAGCCTGGCCCTGGATCGGAAGGACGAGAAGACGGCGCGGCAATATCTCGATGAGGCTCGCGTCCTGGTGGGCGATCAATTGCGGACGCGTTGGCGCATGGAGGCGCAACTGGCGCTGGCTCCCGTCTACCTCCGCTTCGATCCGGATCGCAGTTTCGAGATCGCCGCCGCCTCCATCGAACGTCTCAACCAGGTGCTCGCGGCCACGCTTGAGGTCGCCTCCTTCAGCGGCATGGCGGATGGCGAGTCCATCATCGGGCCCGGTGAGCTGGAGGGCCTGGCGCCGCCCGGTCTGACGCCGCTGGCCGCCCAACTGGCCCGTCACGATCTCGATCGCACCAAGGGCGTCTACCGGGGGTGGCGGATCGACGAAGTCCGGGTGGCCATGGGCTTGAATCTGCTCCAGGCCCTGCTCGGCGGAAGTAACAACCTCCAGGTCGCGGGAGTCGAGGACTCCCTGCTTCCGTCCAAAGAGTTCTTCTTCAATCGACGCATGATTCATTAAGAAAGAAGTCTAGAAAAGTCGGGAAAGTTAAGCGGACTAAACAGGCAGCCGAAATCTTTGGCAGAAATGACTTCTCCGGACTTCTCCCGACTTTCCTGGGCTTCTCCAGACTATTTCTCGTTGTTGGGACGCGAGTCGAAGGTATAGCGAAAGACTACCGAGTGGTTCGGCACGCGATAGGTATGATCGATCGAGAAGAGGTACTGGACCAGGAACTTGGGATTGAACCTCCACCCGGCGCCGGCTTTCGTCAAGCTCTTCTGGGGAGAGAGCTCGTAAGGGGTCAGCTCGCTGTAGAAATCGGTCGAGTATTGGCGGCGCATGGTGAGAAACGAAGCGGAAGCGAACGCGCCGCGCCAGATCGTGGTCTGCATCCCGGCATGCGCCGAGAAGAAAGAGCCCTCTCCCTTCCCGACATACTCCTGCCCGCTGACGAAGGCCGAGGTCCTGGTGCCGGTCAGCCCGGAGAAACCGCCCGAGACGTCGACTCCCACGACGGTCTTCGGGCGAATCGCCAACCCGATGCCGCCGCCGAAACGGGTCAGGCGCGCCCGGTCATTCTCAACGACCTGTTCGTTAAGCCGGATGCCACCGAAAAAACCGGACTGTCGTTGAAACCGGGAGCGGCCGGTGATCCTCTCGAAAAGAGATGAGGCTTCGAGGCCGTAGAAGAGGCGTTTGGTGATCAGGCCCCGCCAGCGGATCCCAATCTCCGAGGCGGTGCTGGAGGCGGCCGTGCTGTCGTAATAGAACCGGCTGCTGTAGGATTCGCTTTTAAAATAGTGGTGGTTCTGTTGATCGGAAGAGGTGGCGCCGTAGCGATAATAGATTCCCAGCTTGCGGCCGCCGGAAAATTCCCTGGCGAAGCCCAGCGTCAGGCGCGTGCGCGCGAGCTGGGCGATCGAATTGTTGACCATCTCCTCTTGATTCTCGGTCCCACCATCATTCCGATTGTACTCGTTGTGATAGTAGCTCTTGCCCGACAACCGCTCCACTTCGATCCCCAGGCTGGTCCGCTCCTGGCTGCCGAAGCGGCGTGCGGCGATCAACGCGACATTGACGGCCTTGACGCTGGTCACATCGAAATCTTCGTCGATGTTTTCGCCGGCCAGGGTTCGGTATCGATAGCTCCACAGCGAGTTCATGTTGGTGCGGATCGCGGAGACGCCGCCGCCGACCGTAAAACGGGAATTCGGGATCGGGGTGAAGAAGGTGGCTTGCGAGTTGAAGGTGTAATCGAACGGCCGAAACCCACGGGAAGTGGAGCCGCCCGGAGGCTCATTGTACTCGCCATGGTCGGATTGGCTGATCGAGGGCAGCATCGACAGGCGTCCCTTGGCCCGGGTGAACTCGGAGGCGTAGGCCGGGTTTTCCAGGCTGTCCAGGTGGGCGTCCATAAAGGCCGTGAAGAGCGTCGGTGCCGGGGCGGCGCTGTTCTGCACGAAAATTTTGACCGAGGTCTGATAGGCGGATGAGATGTCTCCGGTGTAGCGCGGAATGGCGTTGAATCCATTGCCCGGACCGGGGAAGCTCAGACTGATCTCGCCGCCCGGTTTGACCACCGCCCGCCGTCCGGGGGTCACCAGCCGTTTGATGCGGGGGTTGGTGGAAGAGGTGACTTCGACCAGACCCTCGAGCACTTTGACCTGCGTCTCGCCGCTCTGTTGAACATCGACCAGAAACTCCGTGCCCCGGACCGCAATCGAAGCGGTCGGGCTGTTGAGGAGATACGGATTGGGCTGGTTGCCGACGTGACGGATCTTAACGCGGATCCGGCCCAGGGTGATCTCGAGCAGTTCGCGGATCGAATGAGCGGTCCGGTAATCCTTCAAGGTGACACGCGAACCCGGCAGGATGGTGACCTGGCTGCCGT
This sequence comes from Blastocatellia bacterium, assembly GCA_035280505.1. GTDB lineage: Bacteria > Acidobacteriota > Blastocatellia > RBC074 > RBC074 > JAKEHZ01. The sequence continues at coordinate 14,358 of DATEFT010000306.1, forward strand.
CGGTGAGCGTGATCACGACCTGGCCCGTCCGCCCGGTCTGGATCGTGTCGCCCGGCGAGAGCAGGTCGTTAAGCTTGATCCCAAAGACGGACGGGCGAGTTTGACTGAACCATTGGACGTCGCCCGTCACTTTGTTGACCCGAGCCTCGAAATTGCCACTCTGGGCTTGAAGCTCGATGCGGGTCAGGAACAGACAAGATGCGGTCATGACCAGTAGATAGAGGTAACTCTGTGGGTGGCGCATAGTGCTTAAAGCTGGTTGCCGATAAATGTGAGACTGCTGCGGTCGAAAAGACGACCCTCAAGATCACAACTGGAACGGCCGTTAGTGCAGAACTTGCCGTATTAAGGAGGGCTTACTTCCCCTCGCCGATCAGGTCTTTCGGGATACGCCACACCGCATTACAACTTTGGGACCACAACGCTCGAACGAGGCGAGCCGCGGAGAGCCGCCGGGCGACGTCGATCACGCTCTTCGGCAGTGTTCGGGAGTTTTCGAGAGTGGTGAGATAAGCAATTGAAAACACAAGCCGATGGGCCGTTCGTTGCGAACGGCCCATCGACCAGGCTGTTGTTCTCGGATACCTGTCCGGACCGGGCCGAGTTTCGGACTGAGTGGGATGATGCGGTCCGGTAGCGGATTAACGCGGCAATCTGCCGCAGAGGAGGTCCTTGCGATTTAAGTTCGCGATCGTTAAAACCTGAATCCGATTCCGGTGCTGATCTGCAGGTTGTGGCTCACTCCTCCCGGTACGGCCAGGAAGGTCCCGGAGCCGGAGAATGGGAAGATGGTGCCTCCGGTTCTGACCATCGTATCGCCGATATCGACCCGCACGATCCATCGCTTGGCCGGGTAGAATTCGACCACTCCTCCGAGATCCATCGAGAAGTTGGTTTGAGAGATGGTGACGCGGCTGACGGTGCTGATGATCGGATCCGAAAAGTAGTAGTAGTCGAATTTGGTGTTGGCGAAGCCGGGCCGGATCTTTCCGAAGAAGCCGAATTTATCGAATCGGCGGCCGCTCTTGATTCCGAACTGTCCCTGCAGCACGCGGGTGTCGGCATAGCCGCTGGAGGGGAGGTAGTTCATCTCTCCCTCGAGCGCGAGGTATCGATTCAGGTTATAGGTCAGCCGGCCGCCGACGCCGATCCCGCCGGGGATGAACGCCGTGAATTGACCGCCGACTTCGAACTTGAGCTCATTGAGCGCCGTTGGATCGAACTTCGGCTTGTCGGGTTGAACGGTCGCGGGCTTACGTTCTTCTGACTGGGCGCTGGCGAGCGACGAAGCCAGGAAGAGAAACAACAGTGAGGCGCTGAAAACGAGGAAGGTTTTTCTCGTCGGCATAACTACTCCTTTTGAATTGTCATTGTCGCGATTGCCGTGGGCAACGCAGCTCGCAGTAGTGCAAGAGCCGTGCCTGCGCTCGATCGAGACGAATGTCCAGGTTCGTCAAGGGGATGCGAGAATACCGGCGAGCCGATGAGCGGATGAACGCGGCGTGATGCCGCTCATCGGCGCATGAAGAGGCGGCAACCTGCCGCTGGGCGATCAGCGGCGAGCCGTGGAATGAAGGGTCACCTGCGGCCGGCCCTCGCCGCCGGAGGTATAGGTGAAATGAATCTGCGGCGACATTTCAGGCGCCGGGTTGGGCGCTCCGTGACGGACGATCCTTCCGTCCAGCGTCGGGTCGGCATAGATCAACCGCAGCGCATATGGAAACGCCCAGTCGATGCTATCCGGAAACCGGTGGCCATAATCGACCTCCGCGTAGTGCAGCGTGAACCAGGTGTTCGGACCGGCCTGGGGGTGATAAGCGGTGATCTGGTTCAGGACCGCGGCATTGGTTCGGGCCATCTGCCTCCACTTCAGGCTGTGGCCGACCGTAAAGGCGGCCAGCACCGCCACCACCGCCACGATCGGCGAGAGGGCCAGGGCCGCGCGGCGCGGCGAAAGTTCGCGCGGAACGGCTTCGAACGATTTCGCGCAGGCCCCGAGCAACAGCGCGGCGGCGATGCCGGGAAGATAGCTGTAGATTCCCGATCGGACGGGCAGCAGCGTGAACGGCGCGATGGTGATCGCGAAGAGCAGCAGCGAGAGCCAGGCGTCATCCGGGTTGAAGCCGCCGAAGCGCAATCGACCGGCCCGGAGATACTGCGCGAGCGCCAGGGCCCCGGCGAGAATCGCCAATAGTCCGTAGGTCCGCCAGGTGTAACGAACGAGATTCTCGATCAGCAATTTCAGCGACGGAACGTAGTAGTAGGCTTCCTTGCTGGAGAAGGTCGGCCGGACGGCTCCGGATTGCGCCCGCAGGGCGAAATAGGCCGCCAGCACGAGGCCGATGGCGGCCAGCAGGCCCAGGCCCAGCCGGAGCGAGATCACTCTCCGGTCCTGCGATCTCATCTCATGCAGCAGCACGAGCCCGACCGCCGCCGGCACCAGAATGCCGCTCTCCTTCGAGAAGACCGCGAGGGCCGTGAACGCGACGATGGTCAGGGCGGCCCGCACCTGACCATCGTCGGTTCGCGCCAGCCACAGGGCGGCCAGCATGGCCGCGAGATACGAGAGCGTGACGATCAGATGGGCCCGGGTGCTGATCCACATGACGGCCCAGGTGTTGGCCGGAAAGAGCAGCGCGAATCCGAAGGCGGCCCACTTGGCCGCGACCCGCGAGCGCCATAATTTCAGCGCCAGCAGATAGAGCAGAATGATGTTGGCCAGATGCAGCAGCAGGTTGGTGGCCGTCAGCGAGAAGGGGCTCCAACCCCAGAGCATCCAATCGATTTTGTAGGTGACCCAGGCCGCCGGAGCGTAGAACCATCCGCCCGTCGCGCGAGTCAGGCCATGCCAGAGCGGGTCGTAGGCGGCGGAGTGAAGATGCGCGAAATCATCGAGCACAAAACCGTGCCCCATCAACGGTAGGAAGAGGGCGATGCTGAAACCCGTGATCGCCAGCAGATGATGTTTGATCCATGCCGGAACGCGCGACGACCGGAGAGAGTCGTCGCCGGCAGAGAAGATCGGTTTTTTATTGAACACAACTCTTTCTTTCAATTTTCGCCGGAGGACTTGAGGCCGAACGTATAGCGGACCGCCACTGAATGGCTCGACCGAAGATAGTCCCGACCGGGCAGAGGAAACAGATACTGGGCCGTGAAATTGGGCTTGAATCTCCACCCGACTCCCATCTTCAGGTAGGCTTCCGGGTCGTTCCGGTAAGCGCTGGTCAAGCCGCTGTCAAAACTGCTGTTGTCCTGGCGGTGGAGCGTGAGAAACGAAGCCGAGGCGAAGGAGCCGCGCCAGAGAGCGGTCTGCAGGCCGGTATGGGTCGAGATGAAGTATCCGCTTCCGGATCCCTGGCCCGACACGTCATAGGTGAAGACCGGAGGCGATTGCCGGCTGGTGATCCGGTAGTGGCCGCCCGAGATGTCGAATCCCAGAACCGTCCTGAGGCGCAGGGCATAGCCCAGCCCGACGCCGACTCGCACCCGGCGGGCCTGATCCTCCTCCTTGATGACTCCGTCGGGAACCGACTGCAGATAATAGTCCCGGCTGCCCGGCTCGAGGGTGTAGTGACCACGGATTCGCTCGGAGAGATACGATCCCTCGACGCCGTAAAAGAACCGTTTGGTGATCACACCTCGCCATCGCACGCCGAACTCCGAGGACCTGGTTGAAGAGACGATACTGTCATAATCGAAGTTGGGCGTGTCGAAGACGCCGATGTCGTTCTCCTGGTCGAGCAGGCGATTTCGCTGATCGACCGAGATGATTCCGTGACGATAGTAGATCCCGAGCTTCCGGCCCCCGGAGAAGTCATGCGCCAGCCCGAACGTCACGCGGGTGCGCCCCAACTCGACGTTCGATTCATTGCGGACCTCCGGAGGTCCGATCTGATCGACCGAACTCTGTTCGCCATGATAGGCGCCGCTCCCGGTCAGCCGCTCCACCTCGATCCCGAGACTGGTCCGGCCCTGGTTGCCGAAGCGCCGAGCCAGGACCAGCGAGGCCTCGGTCGCATTCAGGTTGGTCGCATCGCTCTTGTTGGAAGTTTGGAAGTCGAAAGTGTAGACGGGGAGCCCGGGAATCGGCTCTTCGATGCCCGTGAGGATGGGCCTGGTAAAGCTGAATGTCGATTGCAGATTGGTCCGCACTGTAGAGATCCCACCTCCGACTACGAAACGAGAATTGGGGATTGGGGCAAAAAATGTCAATTGGGAAGAGAGAGTATAATCGAAAGGACGGAAACTTCTACCGGTGGAGGCATCTCTGGATTGAATCTCTGCATAACGGGCCGATTTACTGATCGAGGGGACCATCGACACCCGGCCCTCAGGCTGGGTGAACTCGCCGGCATAGGCCGGGTTCTCGCGGCTGTCCAGATGGTTGTCGAGAAATGCGGTAAAGAGCGCGGGGGCGGGGGAGGTACTGGTCTGCACGAAGGCATTGACGGAGTCTTGATAGGCCGATGAAACATCTCCGGTCAGTTTGGGCGTCCCATTCAGGCCGCTGCCGGGTCCCGGGAAGGTCATGCTGATCTCACCCCCCGGTTTGACGATCACGCTCCGTCCGGGAGCCACCAGCCGTTTGCGATCGGGGTCGGTGGCGGAGATGACCTCGACCAGACCCTCGATGACCTTGACCAGCGTCTCGCCGCTCTGTTGCACCTCGACCAGAAACTCCGTGCCCCGGACCGCAATCGAGGCGGTCGGGCTGTTGAGGAGGTACGGATTGGGCTGGTTGCCGATGTGACGAATCCTAACGCGGATCCGGCCCAGGGTGATCTCGAGCAGTTCGCGGATCGAATGAGCGGTTCGGAAATCCTTGAAGGTGACGCGCGAAGCCGGCAGGATGACGACCTGGCTGCCGTCGGTGAGCGCGATCACGACCAGGCCCGTCCGTCCGGTCTGGATCGTGTCGCCCGGCGAGAGCCGGTCGTTGCGTTTCACGTCGGTCGCGGCCGGGCGCACCTGGCTGAACCATTGTGCTTCGCCCGTTATCCGCATGACCCGCGCCTCGAAGACCGAAATCGGCGCCTGGGCTCGGACCTCGTCCCGCAACCCGAGCAGGGAGACTGCTGTCAGCAGGAGGATCTTCAGCGATGTATACAGATGGCGACGTGGGTGGAACATAGTCGTTAGTTATTGCCGAGTGCGTTTTTAAGGTTACATGGCTTGAACGATCAAGCTTGAAGATGTTTCCATAATTTTGTGCGGACCCGATCACCACCTTCAGCCGAAGATCGAGTCTTGTAAACAACTTTGGGACCACGGCGGCCCCTCCCAACAGCCTGGCGTTGAATAATTGGTTGAACTGTTGACAACAGGGCTTTGAAGAGAGCTTAAGCGAGCCGATGCCTTTGAGTTGATTGAGAATAGATGCCCCTAACGCGGCAATCTGCCGCGCTGATCGATCCCGGGACAGGAGCAACTGCGGCAGTATGGCCGGGTCCTACCTGTTTAATGCAGGAATCAAGATGCAAACGGCTAACCACTGGCGCTCAAATTTTTATTGACCGTCCTGTGAGCCAGGAGTAGACTGCACCGCGTTGTTGAGCATCTTCTAATTATCTTAGCCGAACGTTCGACATCAATCCGGGTGCCTTTCATCATTCGCCACCCACAGTCCAGCCCCACGCGCCCCTACCACAAAATGGAGAATTTTTAGGAGAAAGGTTGAGGCTTTCGTGTGTTTCGCGTTTGTATTTCAAATCTCAAATCTCAAATCCTCTTCTTTATCCCTGAAGGACCATGAGCCATTCATTGATACTTTTCTTTATTCTGGCTTTCCAGCAGACCGTCGATTCGCGGGCGCCGTTCGCGATCGAGCTGCCGGAACTCGATACCGGGTTGCTCCATGCCGCAACCACGACCGATGTTTTCATCCCGCCCGGCCGCGCGATCACCAGGTTCCGGCTCTGGGTTCTCAACCCCTATGCCGGCCGGATCGGCTCTCGCATCAGCGCCAGGCTCTCCAATCAGTCGCTCGGGATTGTGGGGCAGACGGGGAGCGGCCGGTACGGCAACTACTTTGAAGTGGACCTGCGCCAGAATCCGGATCTCCATCTCTCGTCCGGCCAGAATGTGATCGAGGTCATGGCGGAAGAGCGCGATCCCAAGCTGATCTATCGCTGTTCGTTCGTCCTCTGGCCGGGGACCGCTAAACCTCCGAAACCCGATTGCGACCGGATCGGCGAGGAGGTGCGCACCGATTACCGGCTCGTCCCGATCGATCCCGGCCGCCCCTTAAACGACCGGGTCGCGCCGCAGATCATCTTGACTGAACCCTCCGCCATGCTCGCGACCACCGGCGCTCCGCTCACCGTGCGGGTGGCCGGAGAGGCAACCGATGAGAACGGGAGAGTGGTCGCCGTCACCGTCAACGGCCAGACCCTGGCGGCCTCGCCGCGACCCGGGCCCCGCGCCGGAAGAGGGCGAGCCGCGGCCGATCGAACCGTCGACCCGCTCAAGTTCGATCAGATGGTGACGATTCCGGCCGAGACCCGGGCGCTGATCATCGAAGCCCAGGATCAGGCGGGAAATCGCACGTTGATCACGGTTCCGGTCATCAATCGCAACTGCGCCGACGCCGTCCCCGTGGCCGATTCCGGAGGGCGTAAATTGGCGCTGCTGGTCGGCGTCTCGAACTATCGCTATCACGAGGGAGGGCTGAACGATCTGCGATTCGCGGCTGCCGACGCCCTCGCCGTCCGCGCCTGGCTGAAGACTGCCGGAGGCGGCGCTTTCAAGGATGGCGACATCGAATGTCTGACCAATGACGGCGCGACCCTGGCGGCCGTGGAGTCGGCGGTCGATCGTTTCCTGACCAGGGCCGGCGAGAACGATCTGATCTATCTCTTTCTGGCCGGGCACGGCGCGCCGGATCCTGACAATCCGCAGCGCCTCTACTTTCTGCTGCACGATTCCAAGGTGACCGATCTGCCGCACACGGCTTTTCCGATGGACCGGATGGGCGAGATTCTGAAGCGCCAGCGCAAACGCGTGCGGCTCATCGCATTCTTCGACACCCGCCGCCGCGCCGGCATCCAGGGGCAGCCGGCGCCCAGGGCTCCACGCGGAGTCGGCGCGGGCCGGACCGGGGCGGGGGATGCGCCCGCCCCCGGATTCAACTTTTACAACGCCGCCCTCTTCAAACAACAGGGCTGGACCATCATCACTTCGTCGGGGATGAATGAGCAGTCGGAGGAGGGGCGGCACTGGGGAGGCGGGCACGGCGTCTTCACCTGGGCCCTGCTGGAAGGCTTGCAGGGCAAGGCCGACGCCGATCGGGATTGTCGCGTGACCGCCGCTGAACTGGCGCCATCTACGACGGCCACGGTCGGCCGCCGGACCGGCAACCGGCAGCACCCCCAATCGTGGCCGGGGGGCCGCCGCGACCTGGTGGTCGCGACGCTGCCGGATGCCGCCTGTCGCGGAGCCGTGCGGAAGTGAGCGGTTATTTGAGGACTCCGACCTGGAGCCGCGAGCTCTGCTTGGACGAAGTGTAGATGCGGTGCGTGGCCTTCTGAAAGTCGGACTCGCTCGCGTGATAGATATCCACGAACTTCTGCGGGTTGCGGTCGACCAGCGGGAACCAACTGCTCTGCACCTGCACCATGATCCGATGGCCGGCTTTGAACGTGTGGTTGATATCCTGCAGGTCGAACTTGACCTCGGCCGGTTTGCCGGGCGTGAAGGGTTCGGGCTTCGAGAAGCTCTTCCGGAATTTTCCGCGCATGACCTCGGCGCGCACGAGCATCTGAAATCCGCCCGGCTTGAGGTTGTGGACCTTCTCCTCGGGAAAGACGTCGATCAGTTTGACGATGAAGTCCGCGTCGGTGCCGGTCGTCGAAACGAAGAGATCGGCCACCATCGGTCCGCTCAGGGTGACATCTTCGGTCAACGATTCGGTGGCGTAGGCCAGGACGTCCGGGCGGCCGTAGGCGAAGCGTTGATCCTCGATCATGTAGCCGGTGCCGCGCTCCGTGCCGACCTCACTGGTGTAGGGCACCGGTTTGTGCGGGTCGCTGATGTATTCGTCGAACGATTCGCCCAGTTCCCGGGGCTGCTCGAACGAGAGCTTGCCGTTCTTGTGGAAGTAGAGGGCGCGCGTCTGCCGCTCGACCGGCGGCCAGTGCTCGAGCGATTGCCAGGTGTTGGCTCCCGTGCGAAAGACGGTCGCCTCCGGCAATTTCGCCGGGCCCTGGTCCTTCAGATTGGCATTGAAGAAGGGCAACTCCATGTTCTGGCGAAACTGTTCGGCCGTCCGCAGGTCGAACCGGACCTTCCCGAGCGAGTCGCCGGCGCCGCGCGCCCAGCCGCCGTGGGCCCAGGGGCCCACGACCAGCAGATTCTGGGTCTGCTGGTTGTTCTTCTCCAGCGCCTGGTAGATGTGGAGCGGCCCATATAGATCTTCCGCATCGAACCATCCGCCCACGATCATGACCGCCGGCGTCGTCTTCTTCAGGTGCGGCAGCAGGCTGCGCGCCTGCCAGAATTCGTCGTAAGTCCCGTGCGACATGACATCGTTCCAGTACTTGTTCTGGCCCTTGAAATACTTCTTCTGCGCGTTGGCGACCGAGCCGAGATCGAGGAAGAACTGGTAGGCGTTCGAGACCCCGTAATCGAAGGTCTTGAACTGATTGGCCGTCGGATGCGGCCGCGGCATCCCGAAGAACATGTTGAAACCGAAACAATCGAAGAGGAAGAAGGCGCCGTTGTGATGGTCGTCGTCGCCGATGAACCAGTCGGAGATCGGCGCTTGCGGGGAGACCGCCTTGAGCGCCGGATGCGAATCGAGCAGGGACATGGCGGCGTAGAAACCCGGATAGGAGATGCCCCAGATTCCGACCCGCCCGTTGTGGTTCGGAACGTTGTTGATCAACCATTCGATCGTATCGTAGGTGTCGCTCGCCTCGTCGATCTCGCGCGGGCTCTTCTTGCGCGGAAGGTACGGGCGCACGTCCTCGAATTCGCCCTCCGACATGAACGTGCCGCGCACGTCCTGATAGACGAAGATATAGTCCTCCTGCATAAAGAGCGGCGAGGGGCCCAGCGATGAACGGTAGGAGTCGCTGCCGTACGGGCCCGAGCCGTAGGGCGAGCGCGTCATCAGAATCGGGTGTCTCTCGGCGGTCTCTTTCGGGGCATAGACGACCGTGAAGAGCCTCTTTCCGTCACGCATGGGGATCTGGTATTCGGTCTTGTGATACCGCTCTTTGACGTTGACGTGCGCCGCATGTTGAGCCTTCGGGCTCAGATCGGCCGCGCTCAGGCAGACGGCGCAGATCAACCAACAGAGCAGGATCGGTTTTTTGGGCTTCATTAAGACTTCTCCATATGGCGATATTATTTACAGCTTTCGACCAGACTCATCCGGGATGGCGGCATTATAACCCCATGCGCGGCCACCGGACTCCATACCGAAGTTTGGCCGGAAGTTAGATCGCGCCTGAGCGCGTTCTAAAGGTCCCCCATTTGTAAAACAATGGGACAAATTAGTAACCGAAGATGATCGTTCAGCGTATATATGGGCACTCACTGAGAAAAAACACCCGCGGGTGTTTCTTCAAAGGGGTATCCTCCTGTAGAGCCGCTTAGATCCAACGAGTCTGAGCGGCCATTTTTTTTAGGGATCGCTAAGATTTCAGGCTCCGGCCGGGGTTTTGTTCGAATGGGCTCCAGAATTCCTCTCCGGAGCGCGGCCTCCGGTCCCTTTTTACAACTAAAAACCGCGTAAAAAGCTTGTGAAAAAAGGATATCTTGCGCTGCCAATTAGCCGTGTTGTATCATTTATCGTCATCTATGTGTAGTTTACTGGCAGAGATCAATTAGAGATCAATCGAGGTTATGACAAGAGATTGAATAATTATTCGCTCATCGGATCAGGATACGGCATGAGCGGGTAGAGGTTAAATCGGTCGCCTCAGGGTCGCCAAGCTTTTAAGGAGCCTTTTAAATGTCAATACACAGCAAGCTGACGCTGGTTACGCTGTCTGCTTTCATCGCCATCTACTCGATCGTCGGGGGTATGCTTTCCAAGTCGAACAACCCTATCCTTCGGGCGATTGCTGATCCGGGCCCCTATCCGCAACTTCGTATTTTTGAAGAGGTCGTGCGCCATATTGTCGGAGACTATGTCGAGAAGCCGGATCTGGAGAAGGTCCGGATCGGAGCTTTGCGTGGATTGACGGACGGGTTGGATCCGTACAGCGCCTATCTCCTGCCGCCGCAGGTCAAAGAGTATCAGGCCAACAAAGAGAAGGGCGATACGACGGGAATGGTGATCGGCCAGTATTCCGGATTCGCCTACGTGATTGCGGTGGTGTCGGGATCGCCGGCCGACAAGGCGGGGATCCGGGTGGGCGACGTGATCGAGTACATCGACGGGCACGCGACCCGCGATCTGGATCTCTACGATGTCAAGCTGCTGCTGATGGGCGCCCCGGGATCGGGCGTCGAGCTGACCCTGATCAATCGCAAGACCGAGAAGCTCAAACTGGTGCGCGGCAACGTCCCGCCGAGCCCGACCGAGGATCGCCTGCTCGAAGCCCAGATCGGCTACGTCAAGGTTCCGATTCTGAGCAAGGGGCAGGGAGCGGCGGTCGAGTCGGCCGTCAAAGAGGTGATCAAGAAGGGCGCGAAATCGATCATTCTCGATCTGCGCGGCTCGGCCGGCGGCGATCTGAAGGAGGGTCTCCAGGTGGCGGACTTCTTCCTCAAGTCGGGCGTCATGGCCAAGACGATCGGCCGCAAAGAGAAGGTCCTGGCGACCTACGAGGCCAAGCCGGAGAACGATCTGACCGAACTGCCGATCGCGGTGATTATCGACCGCACGACGGCGGGCGCTTCGGAGGTCGTGGCGGCGGCCATTCTCGAGAATCAGCGTGGCGAAGTGGTGGGTGAGCGCACCCTGTTCGGGATGGGATCGGAGCAGGAGCTCTTCCCGCTCGACGACGGCTCGGCCCTGCTGCTGACGACCGCGCGCTATTCGGCCCCGTCGGGCAAGATCTTTATGACGGACGGCGTGACTCCGAGCGTCGAGGTCAAGCGGACCGACCTGGCCGAGATCACCAGCGCGGGCGACGGCGATGACGCCAAACCGCCGAGCCAGCAGCGGTCGCCGGCTTCTCCGACCGCGCCGGGCGGCAACACGCCTCCGGTCGTGGTCGCGCCCAAGCCCAGCGACGATCTGATGCTCAAGAAGGCAGTCGAGGTTCTGAGCGGCGGCGCCAAGGTCAAACGCAAAGCCGCCTAGGACGCGGCTCACAAAATCAGGATTCAAACCGCGAAACACGCGGAATACGCGAAAGGAAAGATTGATGATTTCGCCTATTCCGCGTGTTTCGTGTCTTTCGCGGTTCCGTTTTAAACCCGTTATAACGGGATATTGCCGTGTTTGCGCGGCGGGTTGGTCTCGCGCTTGTTCTCCAGCAGTCTCAGGGCGCGGATCAGTTTCTGACGGGTGAACTTGGGCTCGATCACCTCGTCGATGAATCCGCGTTCGGCGGCCACGTAGGGAGAGGCGAACTTGTCCTGATACTCCTCGATCCGCTCGCGGCGCGCGGTCTCGGGATCGGGCGCGCCGGCCAGCTCGCGCCGGTATAAGATTCCGACCGCCCCCTCGGCTCCCATGACCGCGATCTCGGCGGTCGGATAAGCGAAATTGAGATCGGTGCGGATGTGCTTGGAGCCCATGACGCAATAGGCTCCGCCGTAGGCTTTGCGCGTGACGACCGTGATCTTGGGCACCGTCGCCTCGGCATAGGCGTAGAGCAGCTTGGCGCCGTGCCGGATGATCCCCTCGTGCTCCTGGTTGACTCCGGGGAGAAATCCGGGCACATCCTCGAAGGTGATGATCGGCAGGTTGAAGCAATCGCAGAACCGCACGAACCGCGCGCCCTTGACGCTGGCGTCGATGTCGAGCACGCCGGCCAGAAAGGCCGGTTGATTGGCGACGATGCCGACCGGCTGACCGTTCAATCGGGTGAAGCCGATGACCAGGTTGCGCGCGAAATGCTCCTGGATCTCCAGGAAGTAACCGTTGTCGACGACGGCCTCGATGATCCGCCGGATATCGTAGGGTTTGTTCGATTCGGCCGGGACCAGCGTATTGAGCGACTCCTCGACCCGCTCGATCGGGTCGTCGCAGGCGCGGCGCGGCGGGTCTTCCAGGTTGTTGACGGGCAGGAACGAGAGCAGTTCGCGAATCAGCCGCAGGCAGTCCTCTTCGCTCTCGGCCGCAAAGTGGGCCACCCCGCTCATCTGGTTGTGCGCCATGGCTCCGCCGAGCTCCTCTTTGGTCACCTCTTCGTGCGTCACGGTCTTGATGACCTCGGGCCCGGTGATGAACATGTAACTGGTGTTCTTGACCATGACCGTAAAATCGGTGATGGCGGGCGAATAGACGGCGCCGCCGGCACAGGGGCCCATGATCGCCGAGATTTGCGGCACCACGCCCGACGCCAGCGTATTGCGCAGAAAGATCTCGGCGTAGCCGCCGAGCGAGGCCACCCCCTCCTGAATGCGGGCTCCGCCGGAATCGTTCAGCCCGATGATCGGAGCGCCGACCTTCAACGCCAGATCCATGATCTTGCAGACCTTCTCCGCGTTGGTCTCGGAGAGCGAGCCGCCGAAGACGGTGAAGTCCTGCGCGAAGACGAAGACCGCGCGCCCATCGATCAGCCCGTGGCCGGTGACGAAACCGTCGCCGGGGGGCTGCTGTTGCTGCATGCCGAAATCCAGGCAGCGATGCGTCTTGAGCTTGTCGAACTCTTCGAAGGTCCCCTCGTCGAGCAGGAACTCGATCCGCTCGCGGGCGGTCATCTTACCCTCGGCATGTTGCCGCTGGATCCTCTCTCCACCGCCGCCCGCGGCGGCGGCCTGATTGCGTTCGCGTAATAATTTGAGCTTATCTTCAATCATAAAGGTATTAATCCATCGGAAGACGACGGGTCTTCGCGTGTTTCGCGGTTTAAAAAGATCCCTCCGGATCAACTGAAAGCGGTCGTGAGATAGGGAGTGAGAAAGATGAGCCGGTCGTGGAGCGATTCCAGCATCATCCCGAATCCGAACCAGAGCGGAAAGAAGTCCCACCGGATCAGTCCATGGAGATGGTAGCGGCACTGGCTGTAGTTCCAGGGACAGGCGCCCAGCAGATACCGCAACGCGCGCCCGGCCCCGTACTCGACGATCCAGAAACAGATGACGTAGATCGCGCCCCGCGCCAGCCAGGGCCACGGACGCAGCGCGTCGTGCAACGGTTCAAACAGCGGCGCGATTAAGCCGTACAAAGGGAAGCTCCAGAGATATGATTGACCGCGCAGACTCCAGTTCTTCTCCTTGCCCTCCCACTTGTGCAGGATTGCCGAGACCAACACTTCCGCACAGATGCCCAGCAATCCGTAGATCACGAAACGAATGAGCATATGTTTGACAGGATACGGAATAAGTGGAAAAAACGAAACCCTC
>DATEFT010000307.1:0-2536 GCA_035280505.1 Blastocatellia bacterium
TGACTTTCGATATTGGCCCGCAGCGATTCGATAATGGCCAGAGCCTGCTCCAGGGTTTGACGAGCCGGGACCAGATTGCCTCGCGCCTGCTCGACACGTGCGATTCCCAGCAGGGTGCCCGCCTCTCCGCGGCGGTCGCCGATGCTCCGAGCGATCTGCAGCGACTCCTGGTATCGATCCAGCGCCGCCGGCGTCTCGCCCAGCGATCGATAGGCTCCGCCGAGATTCTGGAGCGCGGTCGCCTCTCCACTGCGTTCGCCGAGAGCCCGCGCGATCCGCAGCGCCTCCTGATACATCTCGATCGCCTTCGGCACCTCTCCCAGCGAGCTGTAGACGCCGCCCAGATTGTGGAGCGCGGTCGCCTCTCCGCGGCGGTCGCCGATCTCCCGGAAGATCGGCAAGACGACCCGATATTGATCCAACGCCTTCTGCAGTTCTCCCGACAACCGATAGACGCCGCCGATATTGTTGAGGACCACCGTTTCGCCCTGTCGGTCGCTGATGGCCCGGCTGATCGCCAGCGCCTCCTGATACCGATCGAGAGCCTTCTGCAGATCGCCCAGCGAGCGATAGATCCCGGCGATATTGTTGAGCGTGGTCGACTCCCCGTCACGATCCCCGACGGCCCGTCTGATCGGCAGCGCCTCGTTGAACAGATCCAAGGCCTTCTGCGTCTCTCCCACGGAGCTGTAGGCCATGCCGAGGTTGTTGAGAGTGACGCCTTCCCCTTCGCGGTCAGCCACCGCCCGGGTGAGCGGCAACGCCTCGCGGTACCGTTCCAGCGCCTGTTGCCGATCTCCCAGGAGCCAGTGGATCGCGCCGATGTTCTGGAGCGTGGCGGCCTCTCCGGTGCGGTCACCGATGGCCCGAAAGACCGGCAGCGCTTCATTGCAACTTTCCAACGCTTTCCGCATCTCTCCCAACAGGTAATAGGCCCCGCCGAGACTGTTGAGAGCATCGGCCTCTCCGAGACGGTCGCCCGCGCTGCGGTAGAGCCGCAGGGCTTCCTGATACTTTTCGATGCCCTTTCGCTTGTCCGCCAGCACACCCGTCCGCAGTTGCACGGCCTCGCGATAGGTCGAATCCGCCGCCGCGCGGTCTCGATCCCCTGCGGTCGGCGTTCTCAGCGCCTCGATCCGGATCTCATAAGGCCCGTTCGCGGCGAGCTGACTGGAAGAACTGACCTCGACTCTGTAGCTCCCCGCCGCGTCCGCCACGAGCAAGATCGCCTCCGATCCGCCCAGCGCATGGGTGCGGTCCGCCTGGCGGAGCTTCCGGCCGTCGGGCGCAAACAGGGCGGCGGCCACATCGATTCCGCGTTGCCCGAACGCCAGTTGCAAGTATTGGCCGGAGGCCAGCGTGATCTCGTAAGAATGGGATTGTCCGGTCGAGAGCTCCCGTTCAACGGGCCGGCCCGGCTCCAGCGGCGGCGAGTCTTGAGCCGCCCGCACGGCCCTCGGCGTCCCGGCGGAGACCGCCAGCCCGACGGCGACCAGCAGATGGCACACGAAGAGCCACGGACCGCGCCGGCCGAAGGTCGGGATGATTCGATTCGATTTCGAATTGCTAACCGCCATGACGTTCTCTCTCAACCACACACACCAGAGCCACGATCGGATTGTTAAGGACTTTCAAAAGCAAGTCTTTTGAATTCAGATTCTAAACCGTGAAAGACGCGTCTTTCGCGGTTTAAACCTGAAATCTCAAATGACTTTATTTATAAAGTATTAAGCTAGATTTTCAGGATGCGAGAACCGGAAGGGCCATTGAAAGAGGTTGACCACGAGCAGCGGTTCGATGAACCTCGCGGCGGGCGCTGCGCCCGGCGGTGATTGCTCGAAAAGTCTCACCTTGTTCAAAGAACGAGAAAGGCCCCGAAGCAGTCTCCGCCTTCAACAGCGAAAGTCAGGCAAAGATCATATATTACAGGAAAGAGAGGTCTTATAAAACAGTCTGGAGAAGTGGAGCGCAGACTTTCGCCGAATGGCAGTTTCCGCACCAGAATGGAAGCGTCCAGCAGTTGCCGCAGCAACCGCGACAAATTCGTCTGCGCGGTGCCGAGCCGTCCGGCGATCTCCGACCAATGCTTATCAAACATTATGCTTGAGAGACATCATATTGCCATTTAGCCTCGGCCACGCGCGCGCCGGGCGTGACGCCGGCGCGGCAAGACCAGCTTGAAGTTAATAATACTCTAGACTTTTATAGACGAATCTTGCCGTAGCGCCGTGGTGGGATTGACCTTCGGCGAGAGCCCGTCTTCGAGTTGCTCGCGAGTCTCCAGTTCCAGGTGGGTCCGGATCTCTTCCTCCGGCTCTCGCTCGGCGCGCCGGCGATCGAGTTTCCGAATCAGATATTTGAGTTCGTGCCACCAGCTCATGGTTCAGCCCCTTTTCGATCTCGGCTCTCTAGTGGAATATCTACCCAGGTATCCGGCGGCCCTGGTCGAATGTCAAGGGAAGGGTCAGGAGGGGAGATCCGGCCAGGTGAAGCGGCCGGCGGCTGAAGGAGGGATCAGTGGTTCTCGATCAGTTCA
>DATEFT010000308.1:0-7083 GCA_035280505.1 Blastocatellia bacterium
CATGGGTTCGGGGCGTTCGAAACCATTTCGGAACTTCGCCCTGAACGGTTCGCCCCGAACGAGTTGCTGATAGCCGCCCATCCTCACCGCATTCGCCGCCTGCCCGGCCGGTAGATTCGGTGCCGAGTAATCAGGATAGTCGCCCGGGTAGACATCGATCAGTTTGACGACAAAATCCGAGTCGGTCCCGCTGGTTGAAACATTCAGACTGACCTTGATCGGGCCGGCGATCGTCAGATCCTCTTCCAGAGCCGGAGTCTGGTAGACCAGGACGTCCGTACGTTGTGAGGCAAAACGCTGATCTTCAGTCATGTAGTCCGAAGTCATCCCCGGAACGATGTAGCTCAAATAGGGGACCGGCCGGTTCGGATCGCTGATGTATTCGTCAAAAGCCGACGGCCGACCCTCCGGCGGCGCGGCTTCGCTCAATCCCCCGCGGGCCTGAAAGTAGAGGGTCAGAGGCTTCGCCTCTTTCGGCGGCCAGTCGGCATGGCGTCGCCACTCATTGATGCCGGTCAGATACATGTAGGCTTCCGGCAGATCCGCAGGCTTATCCTTGAGATAGTGCATAAAAAATGGGAACTGGATCTGTTCGCGAAAGTAGACCCCGGTCTTCTGGCCGAAGCTGAGATTGCCGAGCCGTTCGCCGTCACCTCTGGCCCATCCGCCATGCGACCAGGGCCCCATCACCAGCAAGTTGGCGATTGCCGAATTGCCCTTCTCGACCGCTCGATAGATATGAAAGGGCCCCATCGGGTCCTCCGCATCGAACCAACCGCCGACGTTGAGCACCGCGCACTTGACGTTCTTCATGAACTTCGACAGGGAGCGGCCCTTCCAAAAATCGTCATAATTCGGATGATCGACGATCTCCTGCCAATAGCGCGCCTCGCCATTGAAGAGCCGCTGATTCACTTCCGCGAGCGGGCCGAGATTGAGGAAGAACGCGTAACCGTCCGGAGTGCGCGAATCGAAAGGCACGCTACTCTGCGGAGGATGTGGCGTGGGCCCGCGCGGTCGGAATCCGGAATAGAACCAGAAGTTCGCCGCCAACATGAAGGCGCCGTTGTGATAGACGTCATCGCCCAGGTAGTAATCGGCCGTCGGAGCCTGGGGCGAAGCACATTTCAAGGCGGGATGAGAATCGATGAGACTCGCGGCCACGTGGAAACCGGGCTGCGAGATGCCGATCATCCCGACCCGGCCATTGTGATTCGGAATGTTCTTGAGCAGCCATTCAATGGTGTCGTAGGTGTCCGTGCTCTCGTCGATATCCTGCGGGCCCCGCTTTGGCGAGACGGCCGGGCGCACCTGCTGAAATTCGCCCTCCGACAGATAGCGGCCGCGGGCGTCTTGATTGACGAAGATGAAACCTTCCTTCTGAAACGGATCGACCGGGTTCCCCGACTCCTGGTAACGGTCTACGCCGTACGGCCGTACGCTGTAAGGGGTGCGCTTGAGCAGAAACGGGTACTTTTGTGAGGAATCCTTCGGAACGTAAATGCTGGTGAACAGCTTGACCCCGTCGCGCATGGGAATGTTGTATTCATATTTCGTGTAGTGCTCTCTGAGATAATTAAGATGCTGCGACTCAGGAACCGACTGAAAGACCGGCAAAAATCCGACGATCACCAAAAGGCAGTTGAACCATCTAATCCAATTAGCTCTGATCACGTGACCTCCTTCAAAGATGATTCTCAATAGCTCAATTGACCGAATCTAGATCCACGGCGGCCAGTTCTACGACCCGCGTCGACACCATACAATCTGAAGAAGGCCGGCAGCAAGGCGAGAATCGGAAGAAACGGCTCACCCGTGGCGGTTTTAGCCGCCTAATGGTTGCTGAACCATCTCTTCATGATCGATACTGCCGCCAAGATCGATATAGAATTTTCAAATCCTGAAAAATACTGGGGGTGAAATCATGGCTGCTGCTGCAATCATAGAAGATAAGCCTCAAACGCCGGCGCTTTCGCCGGCAGTCCGCGAGTATGGGCTCGACTGGCTTCGCGTCTTCGCCTTTTGCCTCTTGATTCTATATCACTCGGGTATGGCGTTCGTCTCCTGGGACTGGCATTTGAAGAATCCGCAGCAGAGCCGGACGCTCGAGTTCTTCATGCTGGTGGTGAATCGGTGGCGGCTGCCGCTGCTGTTTCTGATCTCCGGAGCCGGGGTCTTCTTCTCACTGCGGCGAAGATCGTATCTGGAATTTTCGGGAGAGAGGCTGAAACGGCTGTTGATTCCGCTGCTGGTCGGCATGTTCGTCATCGTCCCGCCGCAGATCTATTTCGAACGAATCTCCAAAGGCGCGCAATACACCTATGCGGAGTTCTACCCGAGCATCTTCCAGTTCGTGCCTTACCCGCAAGGATCCTTCAGTTGGCATCATCTCTGGTTCGTGGCCTACATTCTGGTCTACTCGCTCTTGGGGATTCCGTTCTTCATGTTCTTGCGGAGCCGCGCGGGCGGAAATCTCGTGACGGCGATGGTCGGAGCCTTCGAGAGATGGCCGCTGCTGATCTATCTCGTGAACGTCCCCAACCTGCTGGTGGGCGTAATTCTGGGACCGCACTGGCCCACGACCAACAACCTGATCGCTGATTGGGCGAATCTGACTGGAGCCTTCCTGACTTTTCTCTGGGGATTCGTGATGGCGTCGAACCGCGATTTTTTGAACCTGATCACAAGTCGTCGCCGTGAGTTCCTGATGGTCGGGCTCGCAGTCGCGACCGTCTACTTCACCGCGCGCTATTCCGGATTGACGAGGAACTGGTCTGGTCCCGCATCACTCTGGTTCTGGACCACCGTCTCTTCGTACTACGGAATGACCTGGATCTTCGCGCTCGTGGGATTCGCCCGCGCCCACATTACGCAGCCCAGCCGCTGGCTGGCCTACGCAACGGAGGCGGTCTATCCCTTCTATATCTTCCATCAGACGATCACTGTGGCGATCGTCTATTGCGTCATCCCCTGGACCCTGGGCGTCTGGACGAAGTTGGCGATCGTCGCGGTCATCACGTTTGCGGGCAGTTGGGTGCTCTTCGAGATTGTGCGCCGGATCAGGATCTTGCGGCCGCTGTTCGGCCTCAAGAATTCTCATCGCGATCGAACTGGAAGCATAAGAGAATAAGAGGCTGAGGCCGTAACCTGTCGGCGAGGCGCATCCAATTACAGCCCTCTCAGGGTCTTGGCAGGTGATGTGAAAACTTCATGGCTCTTAGAGATCGGCGTCCTCGCTCTTCTCATACTTGTCATACAATGAATCCGACGATCGACCGTCCGTAATCCCGAGGGTTGCCGGAATTTCGGTTCTCGCAACCGGCGCGGAGATTTCGGGATAGGTGTTCAACTCGGCCAGTTCGGCGAGAATCGGATAGAGGCGCCGGCAGAACTCCGGCTTGAGAATGTTGACCGTGCTGAGCTGTTTATTCAAATGCTCGCTGAGCGCCTGGCGCAAATCCGCGGGCAAGTTGGGCATAGCTAACATTTCAGCGATCAAATGCGCGAGGTAGGTATTGGATTCCGAGGTAGACATATTGATCATAATCTTCTCCTTGCCATTTCTATAAGGTTATTTTGATTTTTGATCCGGCCTTGCTTCTGGTTGAATAATAGCTCCACTTTCCCGATTGGTCGGTCAGTGAAGTGACACGGCAGGATCTAATTAGTTACTATTCGAATTATGTGTTGGAGTGAAAGATGGCAGCACAATAACATTTGATGAGGCTCACCGCACAGCCCGCTTTGAACTCCGTAATGACAATCTTAGTGCGTTATGAGCGTTTAAACGTGGGCACGACTTGGTTAACTGTTCACATGGAGGGGCACAACAGAAGGGGTTGAAACAGCGCTAAGACGAATTCAATTTATTCTTCTTGATAACCACTTGTCAATATTTTTCTTCGGGCGCGCTACGCTTTAATATATCGATCGTACTTCTCCGCCTGCGCGCCCGCGCCTGTTAGTAACGATCAGAAGGAAAGTCTGTCTATTTTGTGGCCGGGCATTGTAACTCAAACCAAACTGACCCATCGGGAGGTAACCGCCATGAAAACACCTAGTGGTATCAAAAACATCAAACCCGGGGCACGCCTCGGCCGCCGGCTGGCGGTCGCCGGGTTCGTGGCCGGTTTGATGTATGCCCATCCTGAAGCGCAACGATTTCTTTTGAAAATATCTTTATGAAGCATCTTGTTTTGATCGGCGATTCTATCTTCGATAATCAGGCCTACATTAATGGAGGAGCGGATGTGACGGCACATCTGATCAACCAGATGCCGTCCGACTGGAAAGCGACGCTTCGCGCCGTCGATGGAAGCACGGTCGAGACTGCGGCCAGACAAATTTCGGGGCTGCCCGGCGATGCCACCCACCTGATCGTCAGCGCCGGGGGAAACAATGCGATCCTTCATGCGGATATTTTGCAGGAAAAGGCCCGGTCAAGCGCCGAGGTGCTGATCAGACTGGCCGAGATAGCGAATGAGTTTGAAGATCTCTACCGCTCGATGCTGCAGGACTTGTTGAGCTTGAAAAAGTCCACGGCCGTTTGCACGATCTACTATCCGCAATTTCCGGAACCATCGATTCAGAAGTCTGCCGTGGCGGCCCTGACAGTCTTCAATGACGCCATCATCAGGCAGGCCTTTCTGGCGGGCGTTCCCCTGATAGACCTGAGGTTGGTGTGCAATGAACAGGATGACTATGCGAATGAGATTGAGCCTTCAGAAAAAGGTGGAGGTAAGATCGCCGCAGCCATCCTTCGGCTGGTCGAAAACCATAATTTCGAGAAGCGACGGACGGAAGTCTTCTTTTGAAACCGCCCCGAGATCCCGGCAGCGGCTAGATGAAATCTGCAACCACAGCTCACAGTCCGGGATGACCAACCGGTTCGCCTGACCGTGCCCCGCTTTTTTGGTCCCGAGATTCCGGTTACGGCGATTGGGGTTATAGCCGGCTCGCATCTAGCTCACTCCTGGTATTGGATTTATGAGATTCGGCTTTGATTGGACGTCATTTTGCTTGCCCGATCAGCCATTTACGAAACCACCTGGCCGACTCTATGCGGCTCTTGGTCTCCATTGGCTCTATCAGACGTTGACGTGCTTGTTGTTCTCGATGGCGATGTGCGTCCCGGAGAAGAGAGCCTTCGCACTGGCGGCGTCGTCTCTCAGATCTCACTCGAATATGATGTCGTCATCTCATGCCTATTTATGCCGTCGGAACGATCTAACCGTGAGCAAAGCCCTCTTCTTCGAAATGTCCGGCACGAAGGAGTGACCGTATGACTTCTGAGCAAGAGGCCCTTATGCGAAAGTCGTATTCGACAGAACAGCGAACCTACGCCGAAGGCTTTTTCAAACTGGCGGAACAGATCATCGGGGTCATGCCCTAATCGGAAGATAACGACACCGCGTGAAATGTTTGATGAAGAGTGTCAGGAAGTAGTCCTGATTAGCCAGATTGCCACTAATGAAAAAAGGCAGGCTGTCTCACCTGCCTTAAATCCCCGATTTAACTGATGCGCCCGGCACGACTCGAACGTGCGACCTTTTGGTTCGTAGTCAGACGCGCTTCAAACTTCGTTGTAGGTGATTTTATCACTGCTCAAGACCCTCTTCATTTTATTGAAGTTCTCGCTAGTCCACTTGTTCATCTCGTTCCGATCACTATCAAAATTATCCAAAAATCGCTCGCTTCTCGCAACGTTCTCGCGAGTAAATAGCGAGCGATTTGCCTTTTCGGCTTGCCCGGCCATGAAATTCTGCTATATTCGGCCTGCTGATTACCGGTCATCACCTTTCGGGAGGTGACCATCCACAATTCAACACTTCATAACCGGCTCACCGCCCGGAAATTTCATTATTACAAACACCACGACCCGCGCAGCTATCACCGCAAAGATCTAGCCACGCGGGCCAATACCTAGCAAACGAGCTGCTAGGCGGCCAAAGTCTATCCGCCATTGGAAGATTTTGCACGCCGAGAGCTCCCTCGTTTCAAGGGAGATCAAATTGAAAAGGAATCTTTGTTTCTTTGCCTTCATGCTCCTGATTGGGACGCTGCAGGGATGCGACTTTCTTTCCGGGCCGGATCAGCCGACGAGCGAACCGACAGCGACTCCGAAGCCAGCGGCCACAGTTCAGCCCTCGCCTTCCCCGACCTCGACTCCATTGCCGCCGGAGGTCGACCCGGGATCGGGCCAACCGGTCCAAGTCGTATCGACCGCGGATTCTCCGGCCGCGCCGACCAGCGCGCCGACGATCGCAGCGAGCCAGCCGGCCAGCGATCCGTGGGCGCAATTCAGAGAGGATTGCACGCGCAAAGGCGGGAAGTACTTCCCGCCATCCGATCACTTCGGCCAAATGCGCGCCGGTGGATGGACCAATGTCACCGGTCCGCAGTGCCAGACTCGGGAGGTCGTGCGGCAATGAAGAATTACGACGAGTTCGAAGACAAACAGAAAGAGCTGGAGAAGGAAGCCGAGCACAAGCACGAAACCCTGGGGATCGTGATCAACTGGGCCTTCCTGATCGTCGGCGTACTGATCACCGGGGCCGCGACTCACTTCCTGACCAGCAAAGGGATGTCGAACGCGCCGGCCTACCAGAACACGATCGGAGCCGACGCTGGGGCCTGGCTGACCGTCCTGATCCTTGAAGGCTCCCTGCTCGGCCTCTTGATCGGGCAGCAGACCTTTCTCAAAGAGAGAGACCAGAGAAGCATCGCCACCGCGGCGCAGTACGTGATCTGGGTCATCCTCGCTCTAAATACCCTCTGCGCGTTCCTGATATGGACCAATGGCTGGGCGAAGCTGCCGCTGGCAATGCAGAAGTACACGACCTGGGCCTTTCCGGTCCTGATCTGCGGCGCAGTTCTGCTCTGGAAAGAGATCTGGAGCCGTCGGCGCCACGGCAAACAGCGGATGCTGGCCCTGGAGACCAGCGCCAAGGTCAACGAGATCTGGCGGGAGCAGTACCGGGAAAATACGGACAGATATCAGAGGGCGGTGAAAGAGGTCTCTGGCTCCGAGGAAATTCGGCAGATGCGCCTGGCCCTCGCCCGTGAGGACGTGATCACGGATCT
>DATEFT010000309.1:0-3171 GCA_035280505.1 Blastocatellia bacterium
GTCCGGCCGCGGCTGTCCCTACGGCTGCGAATTCTGCACGGTGACCGGCTTCTTCGGCGACTCGATCCGCTTTCGAAGCAACGAGAGCATCGTCGAGGAGATGCTGCGGCTGAAGGCCCGCGCCAAGGCGGAGGGCGGCCAGATCGCCGTCTCCTTTGTGGACGACAACCTGGCCATCAACATCAAGCGAACCAAGTCGCTGCTGCGCGACATCATCGCCGCCGGCGCGCAGTTGCCATGGATCGGACAGATCAGCGCCAACCTGCTGCGAGACGAGGAACTGGTGGACCTGATTGCCGCTTCCGGCGGCAGGTGGATCTTCATCGGGATGGAGTCGATCGACCCGGTCAACCTGGCCGACGTCAACAAAGGATTCAATAAACCGGGTGAGTATAACGCGGTGCTGGAACGTCTGGCCCAGCGCAACCTCTATGCGATCACCTCTTTCATCTTCGGCATGGACAATGACACGACCGGAGTCGCCGATCGGACGCTGGCTCAGATCCAGAGCTGGCCGCCGGGCCTGCCGGTCTTCGGGTTGCTGACTCCTTTCCCCTCGACCCCGCTCTACAAACGGCTCGAGGCGGCCGGGCGGCTGACCCGGCCGAAGCATTGGCTGGATTTCGCTCCCTTTCAGATGGCGCACCAGCCGCTCAAGATGAGTTCCGCGGAGGTCCATCAGGAGGTCTCGCGAGCCTGGACCGCCTCCTACAGTCCGGAGCGGATCGCCGAGGCGCTCGATTCGATCGGCCACCGGTCGGTCGAAGCCCGGATCATCCACCTGATCGCCCGCTTCTTCTTCCGCGGCATCTATTTTCCGCAGATGAACTGGTGGGATTGGACGAAATTGATCGCCCGGAACCGGGCCACGATCTTCAAGCTGATCCGGGAAGCGGTGGGCGCCCGGCGTCGTCGACAGGCGGAAGAGAAGGCCTCGTTGTTGATTCAGCCCGATAAACAGAACACGGCGGGCGATTAACGCGCGGGGGGGCCCTAGTGAAAGCCATTCGAGATGAAACTGCTTTTATTGACTTTTATTTTAGCGGCACGTAAGATGACCCGGTCTGTAACCAAACAGAAGCCACCCAGTTTAAGTGGTAGCTGGGATGACTTCACAAAATGCCACTTGTGGAGTATCCCATGCGGATGTCACGACATCTTCAATCGTTAAACCGTCAATTCGTGAAATTGTTCTGCGGTCAGAGCACCGGAGCCGCCGGCGGGAAAGTTTTTCCATCCGGCGCTCAGATGTACCATTTTAAGGAGAAATCATGTCAACCAAACTGTATGTTGGAAATTTGTCTTTTCAGACGACACAGCAAGAGCTAGAAGAGCTGTTCAGCCAGATGGGCCAAGTCGAATCGGTGAACATTGTAACTGACCGGGATACAGGACAACCGCGTGGTTTTGCATTTGTCGAGATGTCCACCAGTGAAGAGGCACAGGCCGCGATCCAGGCTCTGGACGGTAAAGATGTCGCCGGCCGGGCGTTGAAGGTCAACGAGGCCAGACCCAAGGAAGATCGCGGTGGTCGTCGCCCCGGCGGTGGCGGTGGCGGTCGTGGCGGATTTGGCGGCGGCGGCGGTCGCGGTGGATTCGGCGGCGGCGGCGGTCGTGGAAACCGTTATTAAAGATCTTCCATCGTAGAGTCCCGGTTGAGGAGAAGTCTATCTCAAATGACAGGGTGTTAGGATTCGGGACGCTCCAACACTTTGTTCTCCGGCGTCTAGAAATAGCACGCCTCCTCAAACAATCAATATAAAGGAGGCCACACTTGGCAGAGGTAAAGTTATTTTCAGGGGAGAGCTTGGAGCAAGCGCTTCGCCGCTTCAAGCGGCAAGTCATGAATGAAGGCATTCTGCATGAGGTCAAGAGGCGAGCCTTCTATCTCAAACCGAGCGAGAGCAAGAAACTCAAGTCGAAGCTTGCTCGGATTCGGGCTCGTAAGCAGAGACGATTCAGAAGAGTCAACCACTGAAAATAGTCCCAGGGGAGTACGCTCCCCGTTTATCAGTCAAACCTGGAGTACACTATGGCAGGCGCTGCGGATCGATAGAACATGGCGCCTGATCCATTTCTGTTTCCGCTACACTTTCGTTCCAACCTGATTCATCAAGATCCAAACCGCATTCAATTTTGACCAGAGGAGGTTTGATCATGAAGATCGAGAAGCGAGTCTCTCCCCATCGTTGCTTGCGATTCGGGTTGGGCCTCATGCTGGCGCTGACGCCGAGCATGTTCTCCGGCCGGCCGGCGGCGGCCGAGACCCATCGGTTTGTGCCCAAGGTCGGGTACCCGACCTTCGCCAAACGGGAACCGGTTTTGCGGCTCAAACCCGGAGACCTGGTCGAGACCAGCACGCTCTGGGGGGAATGGTATGAGAAGGATGGTGGGGCCTGGCCCGGCGAGGTGGGCCCCTTCTACATCGAGGGCGCCACGCCCGACGATACCTTGATCGTCAAGATTCTAAAGTTGCGGCCAAACCGCGAGACCGCGATCTCGACCCACCGGCCGAATTTCAGCGCGCTCGCCGGCGACAAATACACGCCGATGCTCAATGATCCGATTCCGGCCCGGCGGTTCATCTGGAGACTGGATCTCGCGCGCCAGCTCGGGACCCTGGAATTGCCGCAGAGCCGGATGAAGAAGATCGAGGTCCAGTTGGCGCCGATGCTGGGACGAGTCGCGGTGGCTCCGGCCGGCGAACAGTCGTGGGGCGGACTCTGGCCCGGCGAGTTCGGCGGCAATATGGATGCGGCCGACGTCTGCGAGGGGGCCACCGTCTACCTGCCGATCTTTCACGCGGGCGCCCTCTTCTATTTCGGCGACGGACACGCGCTGCAGGGCGACGGCGAAGTCTGCGGCTCCGGGTTGGAGACCAGCATGGACGTGACCTTCCAGTTCGAGCTGATCAAGAATAAGAAGATTCGCTGGCCCCGCATCGAGAACGGTGAGTACCTGATGGCCACCGGGAGCGTGCGCCCGTTGATGGACGCTTTCCGGATCGCCCAGATCGAGCTGATCGACTGGCTGGTCGCCGAATACGGTTTCGAGCGATGGGAAGCGCTCCAGGTCGTCTCGCAGGTCGGCGTGACGCGGGTGGCCAACGCCGTGGATCCCAACTACACGGTGGTCGCCAAATTTCCCAAAAAGTATTTACCGAAAAACTAG
>DATEFT010000310.1:0-6199 GCA_035280505.1 Blastocatellia bacterium
AGACCCGCCGGGAGCCGCTGACGACCCGATACACGTCGGCCGGCTCGAGGAGGTCCCCGACCACGACCTCGGCACCGGCGGCCCGCAAAGCCGCCGCCCGGTCGTCCTCGCGGCGGACCAGGGCGCGAACCGGAAGCCCGCGATCGAGGAGCAGGCCGGTCACGGTTCGCCCGACCGCCCCGAGTTGACCGGCTGCCCCGGTTACAAGTATCAATCCGTCATCCACCATACGATTTTTCTCCTTTTCGCCGAACATGAATTGTGCTGACGATTGGGCCGGCCACTATCAGACAGCACTTCCCTATCTCTTGTGGTCGCTGACGCCGGACCGAGTCAATTCTCGACAAAAGAGTTTGGTAGTAAATAGCTTCCCAGAAAGTGGCCCTTCCTTCCCAGATTCTCGGAAGAGATCTCGATGATGGCACCAAATCATTCTTTTATCTGCTGATACCGGCTACTTCAATGGAAAAATTCTGCTTTAAATCGTGGTTTCGCGCTTCGCACGCAGTTGCATTGGTGGTATAGTTGAAAACGCGCCCCTAAACGCGGTATCCCCACGGGCCTAACGAAAATATGTCAATCTCGTCCTCCACGAGTTGATGGACTGCGCTTGTCCTCCCCAGATGAAAGCGCTGTCTCTAGAAATATTGCTCTAACGGGTGTTGAGGGAGCGCAATGTGTGATGGTGAAGAGCAGTGTTGGAATCATCGAACTTGCAAGGCGCCGCGCTCAACGGCTCAAAGCGGCATTGCAATCCTCCGGATATTTCAAAAGAGACCTCCTCACTTTTACATTTACCCGGATCGCTGAACATCCAATTTCTCACGACTCCCCAACAGAACCGGAGGCACAGAAACAGTGTGCACGCTCCCGTTAAGCACCGCACCGCTCGCCCTGAATGGCCTACTCTACCCCGCGCGGAAGATCACCCTTTATGGCAGAAGCGCGGCCCGACTCAGTTATCGTTATGCGGCCGAATCGGCATGCGAACGGGACAAGAGCCCGATTTTTTTGGTTGGCGATAATCGATTCGATGTCTATGCCATCGCACGATACGCTCGGTCCCAGAATCAAAGCCAGGAGCGAGTGCTCAACCGCATCCTCGTCGCGCGAGCCTTCACCGGCCATCAGTTGGTCGAGCTGATCCGGCGACTGGATCCGGACAAAATTTCCGGGGCGGTGATCATTTCGGGGATCTGTTCCGCGTTCCTCGATCAGGACCTGACGGATAACGAAGCCGCGCGGCTGTACTATCGTTTGTTGGCGCGGCTCAAAAAACTTGCCGACGCGGGGACCGCGCTGCTTCTTACTGAAACGGCGGAGATCGCCGAGACACGCCGAGCGTATTTTCTGACCAGCCTATTTCAGGAGTCTAACTTCGTATTTTACTTGGATGGTGAACAAACCTACACGCTTGAGATGAAGAGCTATCGCCCGATCTCATACGTACCGCCGAGCAAAGCGATTCTGCCGTGATCCGATGGGAAGAACTGTCACGCCGTTCAGCCTGGTACTGTCGGAGCAAGAAAAGCGGCTCCGCAAATTTCGTCGGGCATTGAGAGCCGAAGATCAAGAACACTTCGACGCGCTTTTTGAATTTGCTAGGCTGAACACTCAGGCCGCAGTGCAGATGGCGGCACTTGACCCAATGGAGCCGATATTACTTTTAATGCTGATCGAGCTGCGAAAAGAGATTGAGTCCCTCAGGGCACGCCTCTCTGAACTTGAAGAAAAAGAACGCCAGGCGCTGTTGGCCCCGCATGAAGAGCACAAGGATTGAAGGATGGCTATTTGATATCGATGAACTGGGTTCCTGTGTGACGCTCTGGGTATATGACGACCAAGGACGGCTCCACCGGCTCACACACGAATTCAGCCCACCGATATACGTCTGCGGCGCCAGGGATGACCTGAAGCGGTTCTCCACAGATCTCTATCGCCGTGGTTTTGTTACCGGCGGCCGCTGGGTCGTTCGGCGCGAATTCTGGAGCGGCAGTGAGGTTGAAGCCCTGCAACTCAATGTCGGCGACTCTTCGAATCTTCCTCGTCTTCGTGAGATCGCAGGAACGCTCGATGAAAAGCTTTCTTTCTTCAATCTCGAGATCCCGACGGCGCAATACTATCTCTACGTGAGCGGCCTCTTTCCCCTTTGCCGCCTCGAATGCTCGGTCGACGACCATGATCACATCAGCGAGATCTCCGCGAAAAACTCGCCTTACGACGTTCACCATGCCCTGCCGCCGCTCTCGATCCTCAAAATGAAGGGCGAGCGGATGCAGCCGCTGTCGACGCAAAGTAGAATTATTATCACCTGGGAGCATGAGAAGAGCGTTCTTTACCTCTCCGCCGGCGCGAAGACCGTCAACGAATTCAATCGCCTGATCGAGCGAGCCAATCCGGACCTGATCCTGAGTGAGCGCGGCGATACCATTCTCTTCCCTGCTCTCCTGTCGCTCGCCAGGCACGCCGGCGTCGAGCTCCGGCTCGACCGCGACGGCGTAAAAACACAGAGGAAGATCGAGACTGAGGGCCGAACCTACTTGACCTACGGGAGAGTCGTCTACAAAGGGCCGAGCTACCCGATTTTCGGGCGATGGCACATCGATCGAAGAAATTCCTTCGCGTTCCAGGAGACCGATCTCGATGGACTGCTTGAGATGGCACGGCTCGGTCGGATGCCGGTTCAACGCGCGGCCAGGCGCAGCCCAGGAACAGTGATGACGAGTATCGAGATCGAGCGTGCGGTTAAAGACGGAATTCTGGTGCCATGGAGAAAGACGGAGCCTGAGCGATTTAAAACAGCGCTTCAATTGCTCACCGTAGACAAAGGCGGGCTCACCTATCAACCGCAGGTCGGAGCATTCGAGGGCGTGGCGGAGATCGATTTCGCTTCGATGTATCCGTCGCTGATGAGCATCCATAATGTTTCGCCGGAGACGGTGCTCTGCTCCTGCTGTGAGAATCAGGCCGTTCCCGAAGCGGGCTACAACATCTGCGAGAAGCGCCGCGGTCTCATTCCGCTCAGCGTCGAGCCCCTCGTCGAGCGCCGGCGGCTTCTCAAAGAGATGATCCGCACCGCTCCCGATGAACAGACTCGAGAAGGTTACGAGGCAAGACGCGCGGCGATCAAATGGATGCTGGTTTCGTGCTTCGGGTATCTAGGGTTTCGAAACGCCATTTGGGGCCGCATCGAGGCACACGAGGCCGTGACCGCCTTCGGAAGAGAGACGCTACTGTCAGCCAAGGATCTTGTCGAGGAGCGTGGCTTTAAGTTGCTCCACGCCCTTACCGACAGCCTGTGGATTGCAAAGGCCGGGACGACCGAAGAAGAACTCCGAGCACTCTGTCAGCTAATCACCGAGCAGACAAAGGTCGAGATGACACTCGAAGGCATCTATCGTTGGATTGTGTTTTTGGGGTCGAAGGTCCAGAAGGGGCGGCCGGTGCCCAATCGTTATTTCGGAGTTTTCGATAATGGAACATTGAAAACCAGAGGGCTCGTTCACCGGCGCCGGGATACTCCGCGCTACGTGCGGGAAGTGCAGGAGGAGATGCTGGCGATCTTGAGCGAAGCGCGGACACTCGACGAGTTCCGAGAGAGAGAGAAGAGGGCCTTGGAACTCCTCGAGATTCGAATCGCGGAACTTGAACGCGGTGAAGTGGACCTCAAGCGGTTGATCATAGAGCAAATTTCGAGTCGCCGCGTCGAAGACTATGCCGTCGACACTCGGACCGCACTCGCTGCGAGAAAACTCCGCGATGCTGGCGTCCCAGTCCATCCCGGCGAGAGTGTCGGATATGTTATCAGCAATGCCAGGGCCAAGAACAAAGCGGATCGAATCGCGATCGGCGGAAAGCAGACCCGCATCGATCTTGAAGAATATGTGAGACGGTTGAGAGAGGCCGGGAAAGAAGTCTGCGTGTTCAATCAGTGAGGGGTGGCTTGTCTCAAGCCTCCTACAACTATTGATCAATATCTGTGATGAGCCGGATTTTTGACATGTTGAAACACCTTTCTGCCAGTTTTAATGCATCGGCCCGCAAATTCTTCTAAAATCAGCCCTGCTTATGACCACAAACTCAAAACCGGCGAAACAGCCGCGAACCGCAACGCTCATCAAGAACATCCCCGGATCACAACCGGCAGAGGCAATCAATCCAATCTCAGCGCCACGGACATTTCAAGAGAGATTGAATGCGGTGCGGATCGCATTCGTGTCGATTGAGCAGGTGAAGAAGACGGCAGCCGCCGTCGATGCCATTGCGGAATGTTTCCCCCGTTGGGAATTGTGATATTTCGATGGATTCATTAACGACCAGCAGGAATGGCGCTCAAACCTGCGGCACTACCTCGGCCAGGTCGATGCGATGGTCCTCGCCATCAACGACGACCGCAAAATTTCCGGGTCGATGTTCCGCGAACTGACGGCCGCCCGGCGATTGGGCATGACTCTCATAATTTTCAACTTAACCTCAAACCGCTGGGAGCGTTATTTCGGGTATCAGTTGTACGATGATCGAGGAGCGGAGATTGCGCCGGGCGCCCGGTCGAAGCTCGCGGAGATCCGCTTGAAAGTCTGGAAACCGAAGACCAGAACAGCGGATGAAAAGAACGACGAAAAACAGGCTCGAGCGGCGGAGGATTGAAGGCGAGCAGATGCCAGGGATCACCTAGTCGCGGAGATGACCGGCGCCGGTGCGGAACTGCATCTTCGATCAGGATGGCGCATCAGGGGTAGAACTCCGGATTGCGCAGGATCCCCGGCGGCATCAGGAACCGCCGCCGACAACTAGCTTATCTCCGCCTTTATGCTTCGCCTTTTAACGGGGGGAAATTACCGGCGAGTGCCGCCAGCATGCGCGGGTCGGATCGCATTTTCGTTGCCGCGCGCCGGCGGTCTTCGTCGTCCGCATACCACTGCGGATCGAGTCTGGCGCCTGCCCGTGCCAGGAGCGCGATCACTTCGTAATACGATCCGCGCTCAACCTCTCTACTTCCCCAGGCATACAGCGCCCAATCCAGGGGCGTTCCGCCGTGACTGTCGTCCTTTACATCGACCGGCGCGCCGCGTTCCAGCAGCAGTTTGACGGCCTCCACGTGGCCGCCGTATGCAGCCCAATGCAGGCCGGTTTGCCCTTCATGCCGGAGCTTCGCGTCCACCTCCATACCCGTTTGCAACAGGAAATCGATGACGCTGATGCGGCCGAACGCGCAGGCCCTGGCGAACCCGTCCATCATCTGTTGCCGCGTCACCGGCGGCTTCAAGCTGCCGTCATCGTTGAAGAAGCTTTTGACGGCGTTGAGCCGCCCAACGCCGGCAGCTCCTTCCAGGTCCAGCCGTGCGCCGCGACTCGCAAAATACTCCGCCGCCTCCCCTCGCCCGTTATGCAGGCAGCCGTTGACCGCGCTGCCGCCATCCGGGCCGTCAATCTTCGCTCCGTATTCGATCAGCAGATCCATCAACTGGATCTGTACTCCGGCGGTTTCCGGATGACAACTCGTCGCCGTCAGTCCGAGCGTTGTCGACCGGCCACCATAGGCGTCTGACTCCGCATTGACGTCGGCGCCGGCCTTCAACAGCAGTTTCGCGATTTCGACAATATTCTTCGGTGTCTTCTGACGGAAGTCCTCGACGCCGTTCGCCGAGACGTAGTGGAGCAGGGTCGATCGATGTTCTCGCGTCGATCGGGTCCGTGCCAGCTCGGGATTCCGACTGAGCAACTTTTCGAGGGTCGCCAGGTCCCCGTTAACTATCGCATCAACGGCTGCTTCGAAGACCGCCACCGAGGATTGGGAGCGCGCCAAGCCTTTCAGGTGACTGGCAAATCTCGGCCAACTCGCGAAGCCGTGCTCACGTGCGATGGCGAACTGTGCTCGGGCGAGAGTGCACGCTGTCGGCAGCGGCCGATCGGCTGCATTCAAGTGCTTCGTGATTCGATCGACCGTGCGCTCGATGCGGTAACCGATCTCCGCTGGCGTATAGGCGCGGTGCCCGTTGCGAGGAAGCGTGATGTCCAGGTCATGGAGTCTCACGAGCGCCTCGATCCACTCCGTCACCCAGGCGCGAAGAGCTGCCTGGTCGCCGGACTTGCAGATTTTCATGAGGTCCTTCGCGCGCTTCTTGTACTGCTCGAGGTTGGGACGAGGCGGGAGCGGAAGTGCATCAGACATACGAATCTCCTTTCATTAAACGCCTGG
>DATEFT010000311.1:0-12872 GCA_035280505.1 Blastocatellia bacterium
CGCTCGCCCCTCCTTCTTCCCGCTGGAAATTTTTCAATTCTGGTAACCGTCTCGACATGCTCGTTCTCCTCATGCGGGCCGCTCATCAGCTTCTCTGATGCCGCCCACTGATGAGTGATCCTGACGATGCGTTTTTTTGCGAAAGGCGCAATTTCCGCCCGAAATATCGACGATCGTGAGAGAGGCGTGAACATGACGAGAGGCGCAAAAGATGGCCGGGCCTTCCGGCGTCCGGCATCTTTCGCGCCTCTCGTCTGCGTCAGGATTGCTTGGGGCCGGCCCCCTTCATTTGGGCAGGCGCTGCAGCCAGGCGGCACACTGCTTGAAGAGGGGGCTCTGCGCGTCGCGATCGAGCAACATCAGCTCGTAGAGGTCGCTTCGCGCTCTCTGGTAGTCGCCGGTCTCCTCCGAGACCAGAATCTTCTGCAGCCTCAGCGAGACCTCGGAGACTCGTTGGCCCGGATCGAGGCCGAGCGAATCTTTATTGGTCGCCAGGTAGGCGGCATAGGCGTTCAAGAAGGCCGCCCTCTCGGCTCGGATCCCAGACCGTTTCCCGGAACCGGCCACCAGCACGATAAATAGAAAGACCACCGCCGCAACGAGCAAGACCAGCGTCAACCGCCGGACCGGCCGTTGCTGCCGGTTCTGGTCGGCGTCGTTGGCGGTCCCCTGCTGGCCGCCGATCGAGTAGCCCTGTTTATTGACCTGCTTGTTCTCCTCCGGCTTCGGGGCCGCGCTCTGTGCGGCCTCCGAAGAGGCGGGAACCTCCGCTGCCACAGCCGCCGCTCTCTTTCCGATGCGGAATCCGCGGCGGTCTGCATTCGACAAGCTTCCCAATTTGATCTCAGCCATATGTTCTTATCTTCGTTCGGCCCTTCGCTTCGCGCGCGCTCCGCTCCTGCTTGCCGCGCCGGAGCTCTACTTCAGGTTAACTTCGACCCTGTAGGTCTCCGTCAGGGAGCGTTGCCGTTCTCGCTCTTCGGTCAGGTATCCGGTGAGCCGGATGGTATGGAGCCCGCCATCCCCGAAAGTTGTCTTCGGCGTCTTGACCCGAATTGGCTGGCCGGATGATCTGGCGCCGCTGATCTCCGTCTTCCAGATCGGCGTTCCAGTGGCCTCGCCTCGATAGAGTTCCAAGACACAGGTTTTGATTCCTTCTTCGTGAAAGCCCGGCAGGACGAGCACGGCGCCCGGGGAACTTTCGGGGAGGGTCAATGATGACGCTTCCCGGCCCGGCGTGGCGGCGGTCAGATGGAGCACCACCTCCGGTCCCGGTTCGCCGCGGTGGTCCGCCGGTTTGGCTCCGGCCGCCGCCATCTCCACTCCGGCGGTCAGTTCCTGGCGCTGCCGGTGGTTCAGATAGCTCCAGACGACGGCGGCCGCGGTCAGGAACATGACCGCGAGCGCGGCGACCAGCATCGTTCGAAAGTTCATCAGATCGCCGAGAGATCTGATCCGGTCTCGCAGCTTCTTGGTGAGCCTCAAGCTCAATCGCTGAGGAGCGGAGCTGGCGATCACGTTATTCCACCGCCTGACCGTCTCGACGCGCTGCCGCCGTTCGAGAGTGGCCAGATGATGGCTTTCGAACGCCTGGCGTTCGGGCGCCGTCAGCCGCCCGTGGGTGTATTCCGAGATCAGCTCCCCTTCCAGGAACTGCATTCGCCGATAGATCTCGTCGTGTTCGAAATACTGCTCCTCGAACCGCTCGCGCTCCGCTTCGGGAAGGTCGTTCAGCAAGTATTTTCTGATGGTCTCATCTTTGACTCCGGGCATCTTCTCTCCTTTTTATCGCCGGCCAGTTTTACCGGCCTCTTCGCCTTCTCCGGACAACGGCCGAGGCAGTTCTCCAGGCATTGGCGGAGGCCTTTCCTGATTGAGAAGACCCTCCGCTCCTGAAGCGCCTTCAACGAAATCCCCAGCTCATCGGCCAGCTTCTGCTTGCCGCTCCGGCCGCTCGCCTCGTAACGCGCCATCAGTTCCTGATCCTCCAGCGAAAGTTTGCTGAAACATTCGCGCATCCGGTCGAGCACTTTGTCGGCCGCTCCCCGGCCCTCGTGATCAGGATACGACACCAGGTTCGAAGGTGGATGGTCGAGATAGTCTTCCGGCAACTGGTCGGCCCGGCTCTGCCTCCGCAGGTATTCGAGGTTGACGAACTTCGCCACGCCCAGGCAGAAAGCCTGGATGCTTTTGATCTCCCCCCGCTTCCCAGGGAGCAGCGAAGTGACTCTGCAGATCGTCTCGTCGGTCGCATCCTCGTGATCGAGACAACCTCTTCTCTCCAGAAAGCAATCGATCTTGCTCCGGAGCAGGCGGTAGCGATCCGAGGCCCGCGCTTCCCATTCGCGGTCCTCGCCGTGCGCTCCCGGACCGTCCGAGAGCAGTTCGAGCAATAGGTCAAAGCCATGTGGGTCAAACTCTCTGGCCACGCATTACCTCCGCTGACTCGCAATCTTCAGGGTCGGCCGTTTTTACCGGCCGCGCCCGGCGTCGCTCGTCATTGCCGCTATCTGCATGTGATCCGGGCCGGCGCAATTTTTTGTTGAAAATAAAATTTGCCCGAAAAATATCTCTCTCTGAACGCGGTGCGTTCCATCTTCGATCAATGGAGTCCGCCGGCCGGGAAGTTTTGCGGCCGATCGGGTTTTATTTCATGAGGAGGGGAAGCTTCGGAACCTGGCGGGAGTGACGTTCTCTGTCGGCTGGAGCGCGACGGTTTCCCGAAGGGGATCGATCGCGGACGCCGCCGCTCATCGGCGGCGTCTCGGCTGGTCGAGATCGATCTCTTCCAGCATGCTGCGCACGCCGATCAAATGGTTATTGAAAATCTCCTTCGCGACATCGAGCAACTTAAAGATGGTTTGATCCGTGACCGAGTAATAGACGTTCGATCCTTCCTTACGGGCCGTCACAATGTTCTTGTTACGGAGCACGGCCAGTTGTTGCGAGGCATTCGCCGCCTCAATCTCGAATTTCTGACTGATTTCATTCACCGTCAACTCTCCTTCACGCAGGGCATCGAGAATTGAGATCCGCAGCGGATGGGCCAGCGCCTTGAAGAACTCCGCCTTGAAGTTACTCAGCTTTTGTCTCTGTGTCATTAACGGTCCTCATCAGCTTCGCCGTGCCATGTTCACTGTTCGGGCTCGCTCTGGCCTGTGTGAACACCTGCAACTCTTTTGCGAAAGCTCACACATACAAAAATATTTGTCAAGACCGCTGCTTTTCATCGGATGCCATCCTGGCGGGAGATCGGAAAAACGGGGAGCCGGTCCGGGGTTGGCGCCGGACCGCGATGATTCGGGGCGAGTTCATGGGACCCACAGTATCACCGCCTCGTCGGAACCGGCTGAAGCGAGCCTCTGGCCATTCGGCGCGAAAGCGACCGCCGTGACACAAGACCGATGCCCCTTGAAGACCTCTTCTTTTTTGCGGGTGCTCGTATCCCACAGCATCACGGTATTGTCGCAACTACCTGAAGCGAGCGTCCTGCCATTCGGTGAGAAGGCGACTGAAGTGACCTCGGAAGTGTAGCCCCCGAAGGTGGCCAGCCTTCGGAGCGTGCCAAGATCCCACAGCTTGATCTTGCCGTCGGAACTGGCGGAAGCGAGGATTTTGCCGTCGGGAGAGAAGGTGACTGAATTGACGCTATCGGTGTGCTCATTGAAGGTGGCCGACCTGCTGAGAGTGCCCAGGTCTAATATGATGACGGCGCCGCGCCGGCAGCCCACCGCGAGCGCCTTGCCGTCGGGCGAAAAAGCGACTGAATCGGCGTCGATCTCCGATCCATCGAGCTTCGCCATCTCCTTCCTTCTGCTCACGTCCCAGAGTTTCAGGTTTCTGCTGCCATCGGTGGCCGCGAGGATTTTGCCGTCGGGTGAAAAGGCGATCGAACTGGCGCCGTTCAGGTGCCCCTTGAGTGTGGCCAGTTCCGTCCAGGCGCCGACGCTCCACAGCCTCACCGTCGTGTCCCAACTGGCCGAGGCGAGGATCTTGCCGTCGGGAGAGAAGGCGACTGACGCGACCGTATTGCGATGCCCTGTCAGCGTGGCCAGTTCGGTGCGCGTTCCCAGGTCCCACAGCTTGATCTCGTAGTCGCCGCCGGCCGAAGCGAGCAGCTTATTGTCAGGGGAGAAGGCGACCGAATCGACTTCCTGGGAATGTCCCTCGAGTCTGGCTATTTCACCCTTGGGGGTCGATGCCGGTGACGGTGCCAATGGACGAGCGGGCGCCGGAGCCGAAGTCGGAGCTGCGGGAGACCTCGATTCAGGCCCGATCAAAGCCCTGAACCCCAGCGAGTTAGTGGCGGCCCACACACTGATAATGGCGATGACAAAGGCCAGTATCAGGCTCGAAACGATCAGCTTGGCCCGACTGAGTGATAGCCTCGGCATCTGCGTTCCCCTCCTGCTAAAAAGCTGTCTTTCAACTCTTTCATCCGCTCGGTTAGCGGATTTTGACTCTTTCAATCCCGCCTCTCAATTGCGCATTTACACATTTGCAAATCTTTGCAGATGCTTGCGCATGCAGGGATATTTGTCAAGAGGCGATCGTTTTTGGCTGAGAGGTTCTGGTGATCTGTTGACATTCGACAGATCAAGGAATACGCTCGGCGCTGTCGCCTGTCGAGAGGAAAAGCATCAAAGTACGGATGGAGGGTCGTTAGATGCTCGATAAATTGAGGCTGAGATTCCGAGCGTTCTTCTTCAAATCCAGGCTGGAAGACGAGCTGGAAGCAGAGCTGCGGTTTCATTTGGAGAAAGAGATCGAGCGAAATCTTGCGGCCGGGATGCGGTTGGAAGAGGCGCGCCGGGCCGCCCTTCGCCGCGATGGCGCTGTTGTTAGCCGTCGTGGGACTCTACGGCGTGGTCGCTTACGGAGTCGATCAACGGACACGCGAACTGGGCATTCGCCTGGCATTGGGGGCGCGGCGACCGAATGTGCTGGCGCTGGTCATTTGCCAGGGAATGCAGCCGACATTGGTCGGAGTGTGCCTCGGGATGGTTGGCGCCTTCGCTTTGATGCGCTCGCTGGCCAGTCAGCTTTACGAGATTAAACCGACGGACCCGGCGACGTTCGGCCTGGTCGCGCTCGGACTGTTGTTCGTCTCGCTCTGCGCCTGCTACGTCCCGGCGCGGCGGGCGACAAAGATCGATCCGCTGGTAGCGCTTAGATGCGAATGACCCGAGAGGTCACCGGCTCTCCAGGGCGTCATTTCCGGTTCGTCTTGATCATCATTCCGCCGATCTCCTTCAACAGCTTGGCCGCCACCATCGCGGTCAGATTGGAGATGTCGCAACGGGGATTGAACTCGACGATGTCGGCGGCCACGATCGGTTGATCGATGGTCTGGATCAGATCGATCACCTGACGGGTGGATAAGCCGCCGGGTTCTCGATGCGAAACCCCGGGCGCGTAGGCCGGGTCCAGCCCGTCGAGGTCCATCGAGATGTAGACGGGCGTCGCCAGATCGAGCCGGAGATTTTCGCCGCAGCGAGCCGCCTCTATCACCTCGACGCCGAAACGCTCGAACTGGTCACGATGATGATCGTTGAGGGCGCGGATCCCCACCTGGATCAGGCGGTCTGCCAGTCGCTCTTCCATGATCCGGGCAAACGGCGAGGCGTGGGATCGCGGGTTACCCTGGTACGCGTCGTAGAGATCGGGATGCGCATCGATGTGGAGGATGGTCAGCTTGGCATGACGGCGACGTACGGCGCGCAGGATCGGATGCGTGATGGCGTGATCGCCGCCGAGACAGATCAAGGGGTCGCCCGACTCCAGCGCGTGCCCCACCTGCTGTTCGATGAGATCCCACGGATCGGAGGCGCCATCGAACTGGATCTCGCCATAATCCATCAGCCTCCCTGTGACACCAAGATCGATGCCGGTTTCGCTCCACAGGCTGGATCCATCGCCATGCAATTCGCGGCGGATCAGCGGAGGCGCTTCAGCCGGGCCTTTCATGAACGAGGAATTGTCGTCGTGAGGGATTCCTATAAGAGAGAGTTTGATCATCCGTTGGTTCCTGTTCTATTGTGAGCAACGTCCTTGATTCTGCCCCTGACTCTGTCTGACATCCTGCCCCGGATTCCGATCGCTTTCAACTGTTCCAGCCGGAACGGCCATCTTCCCCGGTTCGTCGATTGCCTTAAATGGAGATGAAGCATATCTTAACCGGAGATGCGAGTCGCGAATCATGCCAATCTCAGCTCTTCTGACCTGGCCTCGATTGAGAAGGAGGTGGCCGATCATCGGTCGTTACCCGATCTGCTCAACTGGGCCCGAGTCCAGCCGCCGGGCACGCTCCATCCTCAGATTGTCGCCGGAGTTGTGACTCAGGATGAATACACTCATGACGTGATCGTGCCCTGGGGTGATGGCCTGGTGCTGGTCTATGACACCACCTGACTGGGCGCCGTGACGGCAGTTGCCGTCTGGGATCACTCCCCGAGTGCGGACGAACTCCTGACTGCGCGATTGAATCATGGGTGGCGAGCGACCCCCTCCGGCTTGAAGGAGGGAGCGGTGATTTTGGGGCACGCCGCGTGTCTGTTAACGGCGGATTCGCGCGATGAAGCGGATGCGGAACGCTGAGGCCCGACCTCTCCCACCGACTTCCCTGCCACCTGTTGACCTTCGACAAAGCAAGCATCGACGAGACCAGGGCCCGCCTGCTTTTCAGTACTTAGTCGTAGCGTGAGGACTGCGCCAGCTTGACGGCTGTCCGTAGAGTCTCGTCGAGCGTCCCGCAGGGATGCTCACCCGTGAGTTTGTGATAGAGCCAATCGAGGTACCGGTTCTTGGGGGCCGAATCGGGCCGGCCATAGACGCATCGGCCGGAACTCACGTACCGGCCGAACTCGACGTTGGTCGTGAAGCCGGGAAGCGAAAGCAGGTCGCGCGGAATCCAGAACACGATGACGGTGGCCGCTTCGAGGCAGGCGAACTCCCATTCCACCTGGTCCAGATAGTCGAATGAGCTGACCCAGTCGTGGCGTTCCGGAATCAGGACCGACCCGGAGAAGCCGCACTGTCGCAGAATTTGCAGGGCTGCTATCCGCCAGGAGACGACCTCGGCCGTCCGCGGCGTGGGGCCGGCCAGGAAGATACTCGGCGGATCGAAGACCGGCTCCTGATCCGAATACAGACTTTTCATAAGCATTTCGGGGACGGATGATATCCTGTTTGTCGCCCGATTGCACCCGCCGGCGCGCCGCTTCTCTGTTGACAATCGACAGCACGCGGCGTACTTTCGGCGTGGCTCTCAAATCGGAAACGGAGGAAGAATCGATGATGCAATCGGCGAAGGTGATTCTGGTGATCCTCGGCCTTCTCGGAGTTTGCTTTTCGGCGCCGCCCCGTTCTGCTCAGGCGCCCGCGCGGGGCCGACGCCAGGTGATTGCGGCGAGCCGGGTGCTCGACGGCCGGGGCCACGTGCTGCGCGACACCCGGATCGTGATCGAGGGCTCGAAGATTGTCGCCTTGGATCCGAAGGCCGGGCCCGTGGACTATGATCTGCGCGGCCTGACCGTGTTGCCGGGTTGGATCGACGCTCACGTGCACATCACCTGGAGCTTCGGCAAAGACGGAAAGAATATCAATGGTGGCGAGACCACCCCGGAGGCGGCCTATGCCACCGCCTCGAATGCCTGGATGACGCTGATGGGAGGCTTCACGACCATCCAGAGCGTCGGTTCGCATCTCGACGTCCCCCTGCGCGATGCGATCGCCGGCGGCATCTTGCCGGGGCCGCGCATTTTGACCGCCCTGGATGGGCTCTGGGGACGTGGCCCGGAGACTGGAACGCCGGATGAGATTCGGGCCTATGTGCGGAAACAGAAGGCCGCCGGAGCGGACCTGATCAAGATCGGAGCGGCGACCGGGATGCTCACGGGCGAGAAGACTCTCTCGCAAGAGCAGTTGAACGCGGTCTGCGACGAGGCGAAGAAGCAGGGATTGCGCACGCTCGTTCACGCCTACAGAGACGCGGTCCCGGCGGCCACGCTGGCCGGTTGCACCCAGATCGAGCATGGCCTGGGTGCGACGGACGACGATCTGAAATTGATGGTCGAAAGAGGGATCTATTTCGATCCGCAGGCCGGGGCGACGCTTGAAAACTACGTCCTGAACAAAGCTCGATTTGCCGGCTCTCCCTTCTTTCCCAAGACCGAAGAGGCGATTGTCGAGACGAATGAAAAGATCCTGCCGCTCAACCGCGAACTGATGCGGCGCGCGGCGAAGGTTAAGGGCTTGAAGATCGTTTTCGGCTCCGACGCCGTGGCGGGCCTGCACGGGCGCAACGCCGAGGAGTTCGTCGACCGCGTGCGCGACTGCGGCATGGACCCGATGGAGGTTCTGGTCTCGGCCAACTCGCTGGGGGCGGAAGCGATGGGCATGGCCGATCAGATCGGTTCGATCGCTCCCGGCCTCCAGGCGGACATCATCGCGCTCAACGGGGATCCGTTGAAGGAGATCACGGCT
Source organism: Blastocatellia bacterium (assembly GCA_035280505.1). Lineage (GTDB taxonomy): Bacteria > Acidobacteriota > Blastocatellia > RBC074 > RBC074 > JAKEHZ01. The sequence goes on from DATEFT010000311.1 coordinate 8,485, forward strand.
GTGCGGCGCGTCGTTTTTGTGATGAAGGGCGGCAACGTCTATAAGCACGCCGGCCGCGACACGACAAATTAGGAGGCGGGATTTCATCCGCCCCCGATTCTCCCGAAACGTTTATACAACTTCCTTTCGAACCTTGTCGGGAGCTTCAGGTGTTTAGACCTGGGTCGCTGGCGCATTGGAACCTGGCGGCCGGTAGCCGTGAATCTCGGCGGCCATCCGTTGAAAGCCGTCAATCAGGAATTGCAGATGCGTCATTGCTGCGCGGAAATGCCCCTGGAGTTGATGATACTTCCAGTCTCAGCGCGAGCCTTTGGCAATATAGAAATAGTAGGTCGCTTTATAGTTGACCCGGGTCTCCTGGCCGGCCTGTGCCTGGCTGCAGCCATCCGCGGGAGCCTTGCCGCCGACCGTCCGCACGCGCTGGATGCTCTGCACGTTGCTGAAGACGCCGTTACCTGAAGTCGATTTCGCGCCCAGCAGCAGCCAGGGAATGGCTTGCGGGTCGGGTCCGGGATCTCGCGCTTTGACCTCGCCGATCACCTTGCTGCCGTCATTCGCTTCCCAGGTCGGGCCCGCGTAGTGTTTGCCGGTCTGACGGCCGGAGCTGTCGAACAGTTCGGCTTCCGGCGCCTTTAAGGTCCACTCGAACTTGGCCGGATCGTCCTTGTTCGCCTGACATACATAAATCTGGACGCCCGTGGCCTGGCTCTCAAGTAATAAGGTTTGAGTGTCCGGGACCTTCAGACTTTCGGGAACGGCCGGGTTGGGGAGACCCCTGGTCATCGAACAGCCCGCGAGCAGCAGGACCACGGAGACTCCGGCGACGGTGATGATGTGTGGTGTTTTCATAAATTGATTTTCTGATAACGAACAGCGCTGTGTTTCACCGAGAATCCCTGAAAAGCGAGCGAAGAGCTCGCCGGTTCAGTTATTATACACGCAATGAAGATCATCGAAACGGCAAGGCTCATTATTCGGCAATTGCGGGCGGACGATGCACCCTTCATCCTCCGGCTCTTGAACGAACCGTCGTGGCTCCGATTCATCGGGGACAAAGGCGTCCGCACGCTCGATGATGCCAGGCGATACATTCTGGAAGGGCCGGTCCAGATGTACGCCCGCCACGGGTTCGGTCTCTGGCTCATCGAGCTGAAGGGAGAAGCGGTTCCGATCGGCCTCTGCGGTCTGCTCAAGCGGGACTCGTTGCCGGACGTCGACATCGGTTTCGCTCTCCTGCCCACCTACTGGTGCCAGGGCTATGCGTTCGAATCGGCCTCCGCCGTTATCTCTCATGGCCGAGAGGCCATGGGCCTCGGACGAATTCTGGCGATCACCTCGCCGGACAACGATCGCTCCGGCCGCCTGCTGGAGAAGCTCGGTTTTCGATTCGAGCGCCTGATTCTACTCCCCGACAGCTCGTCGGAAGTCAAACTGTATGCCACCGTGCCCGAGCTCCCGGGGGCGGTTCAGGCGTAGATTCGGCTGAGATCCATGATGTTCTCCGATGAGGTCGGTGACGGCTTAGCTTAATTTCCTCCAACCATAGGCTAATACATTGAAGACCATCCCTTCGAGCTCTTTCCGACTGCTCTCGATCACGCGTCCGCCCATCTTCTCATAGAATGGCCGGTATGGGCTGACCTCCAGGGCCAGCAGATAGACGGATCTCTTTCCGCTCTCGACCAGGGCCTCGATCACCAACCGGAAGAGCCTTCCACCCACTCCGCGGCCCTGATACTCGGGCAGCAGGTAGATGGCATACAACTCCGCCTCATATCCGTCGAGATCGTCGCGCGGCTCGCCGAAATCGGCGAACCCGATCAGACCGGCTCCCGCCGCCTCCGCCACGTACATCCGGTAGGAGTCGTCGGAGAACCGCCGGGCGAAAGCCTCCGTGCGCCTCTCGACGGTGATTCGGTCGAGGAACGAGGGCGGCACGATCCCGGCGAAAGACTCCCTCCAGGAACGGACGTGAACTGCGGCCACCGCCGGACAATCGGCGATGGATCCCTCGCGATAGACAATCGATTCCATTCCACCCCGCTTTCTCTCATTCGGTGCGCAGTGTGATCACCGGATCGATCCGCCCCGCTCTCCGGGTCGGTCCGAGTCCGGCCGCGGCCGCGGTCGTGTTGGTGAGATAGAGCGCCGCCAGGCGCTCCGGGGCGGGATACGGCAGGCGGTGCTGCAGAATGCCGTAGGCCAGGCTGAAGATGGCCGTGGTCAATCCGATCCCGAGCGCCAGGGTGGTCCCCAGGACGGCCGTCCAGCCGGGCGATCTCCAGAGCACTCGCAGCCCGTAGTGCAGGTCTTGCCGGGCCTCCTCGATCACGCGCATTCCGTGCGCGTCGCGGCACTCCTCTTTCTTCTGCTCGAGCCCGCCGAACTCCCGGAGGGCCGTCGCTCTCGCCTCCCGGGGGCTCATCCCGCCGGCGATGTTGCGCTCGATCTCCTGCTCCAGATGATAGCGCAACTCCTCATCGAGCTCCCGATCCAACTCGGTCTTCCGGAAGATGGCCGACAATCGCAATCTGAACCGATCGAACATGGCATCCCCTCCCTCTGCTCAGGCCGTCCGCAGAATCGCCGCGAGCGCGTCCGCGAATCGCTCCCAGGCCTGGCGCTCGACCGCCAGTTGCTTGCGCCCGGCGGAAGTCAGTTGATAGTACTTGGCTCGCCGGTTGTTGTCCGAGACCCCCCAGGCCGAGGTGATCCAGCCCCGCGCGACGAGCCGGTGCAGCGCCGGATAGAGCGAGCCGTAGTTGAGGCTCAGCACCTCTTTGGAGATGACTCGGATGCGTTGCGTGATCTCATATCCGTTGGCCGGCCCGGTCTGAAGCATCTTCAGGATGATCAGGTCGAGAGTCCCCTGTAATAGATCCGTCTTGTCAGTTTTACTCTTCTTCATATGCTCATCTTGAGATTCTAGATGAGGCATCATAGAGGGAGATCTCTGGATTGTCCAGAGGAGGGCCGATAAGACGGGGCGGAACGATGACGCGGAGTTTTCTGAACCATGATTAGAATCGACCGAGAACGCCCCCTGACCGACAGGCTGCCCTTTGTTAAGAATTGGATGGAGTTGCCGGCTGAAGGCCGGTTCGGGGCGGCCTCGCCTCCGACCTCTCATTGACATTCTACCGGGGCCGGACGATACTCTGGTAGAGATTCCACTGGAGAGATTTTATGGGAAAACAGAAAGACGAACCGCTCGAGATGCTGCAGGGCACGCTGGACCTTTTGATTTTGCGGACGCTGCTTTTCGGTCCGAGGCACGGCCATGCGATCGCCAAATCGATCGAGCAGACTTCACAGGACGTCCTGAGGGTCGATCACGGCTCGCTCTATCCGGCGCTGCAACGGTTGGAGCGCCGCGGGCTGGTCAACGCCAAATGGGGCACCTCGGAGAATAACCGCCGCGCCCGGTTCTACCGCCTGACGGCGGCCGGCCGCAAGATGCTGACGGCCGAGACCGGCAAGTGGGAGCGTCTGAGCGCGGCCATCGCCCGCATCCTCAACCCGAATCGTGAAGAGGCGTAATCGACCCGTCATTCGAGTTCCGAGGCTCCGGTCAATTTTTGCCACCCCTCCCTCGAAGCGGTCGAGTGAGACCTACCATCTTTCCTCCGACCTGTGATATACGAGAGATGAACGATCAAGCCGACAGACTGCTTGCTTGATTCACTGCGGGTGCCCGGAAAGGTCCTGATCGATGAGTCGAGTCAGAAATGCTACTGCCATCATCCTGGTCGCCATGATCCTGGCCGGAATCGCCGCCGGTCAGAAACGGGGGCGAACGAAATCCAAGCCTTCGTCGCCGGCGCCGTCTCAGACGGCCTCGTCCGCGACCAGGCGGTCCGTCATCGTCAATCTGATTGAGGGCGGACAGGTGACCGGCATCTTCCTGCGCGCCGATCCCGAGACCGTGCAACTCGAGGTCGAGAGCGGGCGGATCACGGTCAAGCTGAGCGAGATCGCCAGTCTCGTCTTCACCACCGATGACGCCGGGGCTCGGGAGAATCGGGAGAACGATGAGGCGTCGACCGGCCAGGCGGCGACTTCGAATCCGACCCTGCCCATCGCCCGCAAAGCCTACGCGGCCCTGAGCAAGATGGCCGACGCGGCCCAGTTCAAATTGCCGTATCCGCAATACGGGAGCCTGTTGATCGAGGTCAAATCCGTGGTCGAAGAGGCCGCGGCTGAACTCCCGGATGATGCCTTGAAGAGCAACCTGCTCCAGGCGTTGGAGGCTTATCGGGACGCCGCGAAAGCCTATAGCGCCGCCCAGCCGGGCGGCAGGATTCCGATCTCCTCGGAGCCTGGAAACACGCTGATGAGAAAATATGAGATCCGACCGGAAGCGAACAACGTCGGACAGGCGGATCACC
>DATEFT010000312.1:0-3836 GCA_035280505.1 Blastocatellia bacterium
CGGGCGGCAGGATCCCGATCTCGTCGGAGCCGGGAAATACCCTGATGAGGAAATACGACATCAGACCGGAAGCGAACAATGTCGGACAGGCAGACCACCTTTCCCTCGATCTGACGCTCCGCACCATCTGGGCCCGAGCCGGCATCTATTTCAACAATGTCGCGAACCTCTTGGGACTTTAAACCGCATGATTCAAAACCGCGAAAGACGCGAAAGATGGGTAATTTCGCGTGTTTCGCGGTTTGAATCTCAATCTCCCTGAACCCACACTCGCGATTCGGAAGATTTTATTGTCCCCAGACCCTGATGTAGTCCACCAGCATCTGTTGCGGAAAGACCGTGCCGGCGTTGGGACTGCCCACGAAATTCCCTCCGACAGCGACGTTGACGATCACAAAGAATTGGCCCTGGAACTCCGACGTGCTGTTGATCCCGTTGGCGATATTGGCCTCGTGGTACTGCGTGCCGTCCACATACCATTTAATGGCCGTGGCGGTGCGCGAGATTGCGAAGACGTGATATCCGTCCGCCAGATTGGCGGCCGAGTTGAAGTTCCCGCCGTAATAGGCGTGCGCGTTGTTGGCGTCGGCCCAGTGGATGGTGCCGAAGTTGACGAACGGGTTCTGGCCCTGGATCTCCATGATGTCGATCTCGCCGCAGGACGGCCATCCGATCGTGCCGATGTTGGAGCCCAGCATCCAGAAGGCCGGCCAGATGCCCTGGCCTCTGGGGACCCGGATCCGGGCCTCGACCCAGGTGTTGATGCCGAACGCGCGATGTCCGCCGGTATTCATGCGGGCCGAGGTATAGGAGCTACCGCCCAGGCTCTCCTGGCGAGCCTCGATCACCAGGTTGCCGTTCTCGATCCTCGCGTTCTGGGAACGGTTGGTATAGTTCTCCAACTCATTGTTGCCCCATCCGTTGTTGCCGAGGTCGAAATTCCAATCGGCCGTGTTGATGGCCGATCCGCTAAACTCATCCGACCAGAGCAGCCGCGGAAAGCCCGGAGGCGCCCCGGTCGGGGGCGGGGTGCCGGTGACCGCTCCCCAGGTGAAGGTCTCCCAGGTACTCGCCGAGGCCCGGTCCGAGACCAGCGGCGCATAGGCGGCCCGGTTCAGGTCCGCGGTCACCGGTCTGCCGGTGCCCCGGGCCGTCAAAGTGATCGCGCCGCCCGCGAGATCGGTCCAGGAGAAATGCTCCCAGGTGCTGGCCGCCGTGCGATCCGCCACCAGCGGCGCATAGGCGCCCCGGTTCTGATCCGCGCACACGAACGCGCCGGTCCCGACCGAGCGCAGCGCGATGAACCCGCCGCCGGCGTCGATCACCTGGAACTGCTCCCACCCGCCGACCGCCGTGCGATCGGCGACGAGCGGTCCGTACGATCCGCGATTCAGATCCGCCGAGACATAGAGGCCGGTGATGGCGGACCTTAACCAGATGACCTGACCGACCGGCGCGGCGGCCAGGGCGGTCGTCGCCGTCATCGACGTCGCCAGCGCCAATAACAGGATCCTCACCATCCGTGTGAAGGATTGGTAGTTGAGGACATGGGCGTCAGACATAGATTTTCTCCTTTCGAATTGATGAAGCTGATCCGACAATCCGTTGCGCCATTGAAACGCGCTCGATGTGAATACACGTCGCCCTCTGATCCACATCACCGATCGCGGGCTTTAATGAAGGTCTTGCTTGTTGAGTTCCGGAGTACTAAATCGTATCAAGGCGAGGCGGGTCAACAGCCTTACCGTTACGTAACGGTTATGAGAGCGGCGGAAACACTGTGGAATGAACGGGAGCGCGGCTCGGCGAGAGGGGCGGATCACCCGATGAATTTGTACCCCAGGCCATGGACCGTCAGAATAAATTGCGGGTGCCTCGGGTTGGGTTCGAGCTTCTGCCGGAGCCAGGCGACGTGAACATCGACCGTGCGGGTGGTCGGCATGGCGTCATATCCCCAGACCTCATTCAATAATTGATCGCGGGAGAGGGTCAGCTCCCGGTGTTCGATGAAATAGCGCAGGAGGTGGAACTCCTTGGCCGAGAGTTCGATCTTCTCCTCTTCCCTTTCGACCTCGGCGCGCCGGAAATCGACCTTGATGGAGCCGAATCGATAGGTCTGAATCTGGTTGGAGGCGGCGGCCGGCGCCCGGCGGAGGAGGGCTTCGAGGCGGGCCAGCAGTTCGATCATCTCGAAGGGTTTGGTCAGGTAATCGTCCGCGCCCAGTTTCAAACCGACGACCTTGTCGACGAGCTGCCCGCGGGCGGTCAGCATGAGCAGCGGCGTGTTGATGCCGCGCCGGCGCAGGTCGCGGCAGAGATCGAAGCCGTTCTTGAGCGGGAGCATGACATCGAGGATGATCAGATCGAAGGCCTCGTTCGAGGCACGCTCCAGCCCGGCCTCGCCGTCCTGTGCGGATTCGACCTGATACCCTTCGTTCGTCAGCCGGTCGTTCAGCGTGAGGACCAACCCGGGTTCGTCCTCAATGAGCAAGATGCGCCTGTTCATACTCTTTCTGTGCGGGGTCGATCGATGATTCGGCGGACGGTTTGATCGGAAGATGCAGGGTGAATGAGGTCCCCTGTCCCAACCGGCTGACGACGCTGACCCGCCCGCCATGGGCCTCGATGATCTGTTTGACCAGGCTCAGCCCCAGGCCGTTGCCGTGGATCTGCGCGGCCGTCACCTCTCGTCCGCGAAAGAAAGGCTCGAAGATGTGTGACAGTTCCGAGGGGGAGATGCCCAGTCCCCGATCGGAGACGATGAGCCGGGCCTCTTCGCCCGACGGCGTCTTCACGCGCTCCACGCTCAGGCCGATCCACCGGCTCCGGCCGCTGTATTTGATCGCGTTGCCGAGCAGGTTCTGAATCGCGCGGCTGAGCGCCGCGGCATCGGCCTCGATCGGCGGCAAGCCGGCGGCGGGCTTCCGATCGATCTCGAACCCGCCCTCCCGGATCTGCGGCTGACAGATGGACAGCGCGTTTTCGATCACGGTATTCAAATCCGCCGGACGCAACTCGTAGCGCCGGCGTTCCGAATGGGCTCCGGCCAACTCCAGGACCTGCTCCACCATTCCCGCCAGCTTCCGGCCTTCATCGCGGATCAGGCTGCCGTACCGGCTGATCTGGTCGCGTCTATCGATCACCCCGTCGGCCAGGTTCTCACCGGCCGAGCAGATCACGGCCAGGGGCGTGCGCAACTCGTGGGAGACCCCCGCCACAAACTCCATTTGCGAACGCGCCAGCCGCTGGGCCCGGCGGCTGGAGAGCACGATCAGGCCCATGCTGATTCCGAGCAGGAGCAGCACGCCGAAGCTCATCGCGAGGTTGCGGCGATGGGTGCCGGCCACCACCGCCTCGAGCGAACCGGCGCGGTGTTTGACCAGAATCTGCCAGGATCCTTTGGGCGGCGGCAGTCCCGGCGGCACTTCCGCCGGAGGCACGATCCTTGGGCCTTCAACCCCGGCCGAAGGGGTCGCCGTCTCCAGCTCGATTCCGATCGTGACCGGACGGCCCGGCGGAAGGCTCGCTCTGACGTGTCTTCGGCCCGCCCATCCCGTCGTCAACATTCCTCCGAACCCGGGGCCGTGAAAGTTGAAAAAACTCTCCGAGGCGTCGCTCCTGGTCAGCAGGTCCGCCGGCAGCTCGGCATCGGATTGATAGAGGACGGTCGGTTTAGACGGCGAGGACTTGACGATCGCCACGTAGTAGTCGAGCCGGCCTTCGCTCAGAAAATGCCGGTTCACGAGCTCTGGAATGAACTCCCGTTTGAGGTAGTCCAGGTCGAACATCAGGATCAAATAGGCGGGCGGAAACGGCGGACCGTGCTCTCCGGCCGG
>DATEFT010000313.1:0-8519 GCA_035280505.1 Blastocatellia bacterium
CTGGTCGTGCAACCTCGGGTGGACAACCTGAGTCTGCCGGATTGGGCTCTGAATAACCGTTCCGAGATTGCGAGCGACCTCGGGAAGTATGGGGCGATCCTGTTTCGGGGTTTCAACCTGAAATCGGTCTCGGAATTCGATCGATTTATCAGATCGGTCTCCGGCGAGGCGCTCACTTATCACGAACGGTCATCGCCGCGCTCTCAGATCCAGGGCCAGATCTATACCTCCACCGATTATCCGGCCGACAAATCCATCTTTCTTCACAATGAGCAGTCGTACAACCTGATCTTTCCGATGAAGATCTTCTTCTTCTGTCTTCAGGCAGCCAGGGAACGAGGCGCCACTCCGATCGCGGACACGCGGCGAGTATTCGGACGAATCCCGCCCGAGATCCGAGAGCGATTCATGAAGAGAAAATACATGTATGTTCGCAACTTCGGAGCCGGATTCGGGCTGGCCTGGCCGGAGGCCTTCCAAACCGCTCACCGATCGGCAGTGGAGAATTACTGCCGCGCCAATCAGATCGCATATGAATGGAAGCCGGGCGACGGATTGAGAACCAGGCAAGTTCGTGAAGTGGCGGCCAGGCATCCGCAGACGGGAGAGACCGTCTGGTTCAATCATCTGACGTTCTTCCATCTCAGCACGCTCGACCGCCAGATCCGCGAAGAAGTGACGGCGGCATTTGCGGAAGAGGATCTGCCGAACAATACCTACTACGGCGATGGCGAGAGGGTGGAGGCGGAGGTCATGGAATGTTTGAGGGCCGCATATGAACAGGAGCAGGTCCGCTTCGACTGGTCGGCGGGCGATGTCTTGATGCTCGACAATATGTTGGCCGCGCACGGTCGCGAACCTTATGTGGGAGAGAGAAGCGTGGCCGTCGGAATGGCCGAACCACAGAGCTGGGATCGCGTATTCAGGAGTTAACTGGCATGCAGGACGAGACCATCGTAGAAGGTTATCGGCTGTCCCTTCAACAGGCGCGCCTCTGGCTGTCACAGCCGGCCGGCGGCCGGCCGGCTCTGGCCCAGAGCGCCGTTCGTCTCAAAGGCCGACTGGAACCGGGGGCCTTAAAGGCCGCGCTCGCCGAAATCGTCGGCCGACATGAGATTTTACGCACCAACTTCCAACTGCTGCCGGGCCTGAACCAGCCCTTACAGGTCATTCAATCGGGCAGCCTCCATTCGTGGCGAGAGATCGACCTGAGCCATCGCGAATCGCTTCAACAGGGCGCCGAGGTGGAGGACCTCCTTCGTGAAGAAGCCGACCGCCATTTCGATCTCGGGCTGGATCCACCCGCCCGATTTGGCCTGATCCGGCTGTCGGAGTCGGAAAGCGTGCTTGTGACGAGTCTGCCCGCCATGTGTGCAGACAGCCAGAGCCTCAAGCATCTGTTGAGCGAAATCGCCGGTGTCTATGCCGCCCGGCTGCGCGGCGAGGACTTTCACGCTCAGCCGGTGCAGTACGTGGATTTTGCGGAATGGCAGAGAGAGCAGCTCGAGCGGGAAACGAATTCGGAAGACGAGGCGAATTGGGAAGAACCACATGCTTTCCCGGCCCTCCCGCTGATGCTGGGCCTCGAGGAGCGCGGCGAGGCGTCATCCAGGTTCGAGCCCGGTTACGATCTCCTGACCTTCGATCCCGAGATCACGGCGGCCATCGAACGCCTCGCGGCCGCCTCCCAGATCTCAACCGGCGTGCTCTTGCTCGCCTGCTGGAAGATCCTGTCCTGGCGCCTGACCGGCCAGGGAGTGATCACGATCGAGACTCTGTCCGAGGGGAGAGGGCGTGGAGTGCAGACGGCTCTGGGCGCGTTCGCCAGCTTCCGCCCCGTGACAACCCGCCTCGAACCCGACTATCAACTGAAAGAGTTGTTGGCGATCGTGGACCGGTCGATCAAGTCGTCCGATCGACGCCTGGCCCGTCAGTTGAGGCTGGATCCTCAATCTCCGGAGACCGGCGGGCCGGCGGAGAGGACCGGCGTCATCGGATTCGAATACGAGGAGTGGCCGATGGCGGTGGTGGCGGAGGGGGTGGAGTTCTCATACTGGAAACAGTCCGTCGGTCTCGATCGGTTCAAGCTGAAATTGGGAGTCTTCCGAAGCGCGGAGGGGTTGAAAGCCGAGATCGAGTACGACGCATCGATCTTCTCGGCGGAGAGCATCGAACTGATCCGGGAACGTTACCTGAGCTTGATCGAGAGCGCGGTGTCGAACGAAGCGGCGCTGATCGGTGATTTGGAGATCATCGGGAAACGCGAGCGAGAGCAAGTGTTGGAGATCTGGAACGAGACGGCGAAAGCGTTGCCTGAAGATCGCTGGATCCACGATTTGATCACGGCGGCGGCGGCCGACCGGCCGGATTCGATCGCGATCAGTTACCAGGAGGTCTCGCTCAGTTATGGAGAGCTGGAGGGCCGATCCGGTCGGCTGGCGAGTCATCTGCGGTCGCTGGGTGTGGGGCCGGAGAGCGTGGTCGGGGTCTATCTGAAGCGTTCGCCGGAGATGATCGTCGCGGTTCTGGGAATTCTCAAGGCCGGCGGAGCCTATCTGCCGCTGGACGCGAGAGAACCGGCGGAGCGATTGAAGAGAGTCTTGAAGAACGCGGGGGCCCGCGCCGTGATCACCATGGAGGAACTGTCCGGGAATCTGCCCGCCGAAGCCGGCGCGGTGGTGGAGTTGGATCGGCACTGGAGCCGCATCGCCGAGCGCGACGCCTATCGTCCGAGGCTGACGGTCCGGGGCGACAATCTGGCTTATGTGATCTATACGTCGGGATCCACCGGCACCCCGAAAGGGGTGATGGTCAGACACGAATCGGTCATCAATCTGCTGGAGGGGCTCAAGACCGCGATCTACGGCGGCGAAGCCGAGGGGGTCACCGTCAGCCTGAATGCGCCCCTGGTCTTCGACTCGTCCGTCAAGCAGTTGATTCAGATGGGCAGAGGATGCCGGCTCTGCATCGTGCCGGAAGAAGAGCGCCTCGACGCCGAAAAGATGCTGGAATACGTCAGGCAGCAATCGATAGCGGTATTGGATTGCACGCCGTCGCAGTTGAGCGGGTGGTTGGCGGCGGGGCTCGGAAAGAGAGCGGGCGATCCGGAGAAGATCCTGGTCGGAGGAGAAGCGATCGATGAGAGGAGTTGGCGCCGGATGTCGGAAGCCCGCGCGACGACCTTCTACAACGTCTATGGGCCGACCGAATGCACGGTGGACGCGACAGTCTGTGAGGTCAGGGAGAACGAAACCGCGACGATCGGAAGGCCGATCAACAATCTGCGCCTCTATCTCTTCGATGGAAATCGGCGCGCGGCGCCGATCGGGTGGGTTGGAGAGCTGTACCTCGGCGGTCTCGGAACGGCCCGAGGTTATCTCGGAGACCCCGGGCTGACCGCGGACAGATTCGTGCCGGACGAGTACGGAAAGAGCGGGGGACGATTGTACCGGACGGGGGACCTGGGGCGATATCTGAAAGACGGCAGGGTCGAATATGCGGGACGCAGAGACGAACAGGTCAAGATCAGAGGCTACCGGATAGAGCTGGGGGAGATCACCGAAGCGTTGAAAGCGCACCCCGGTGTGAGAGAGGCGGCCGTCATTATCAGAGAGGAGCAGCCCGGGCAGCCGCGCCTGGTCGGTTATGCCGTGGCCGCCGGCGAAGTGACGGAGAGCATCCTGAAGAGCCATCTGAGGGAGCAACTACCTGAATACATGGTGCCGCCCGCCGTGGTCCTGCTCGGCGCCTTGCCGCTGACCCGGAACGGCAAGGTGGATAAGAGCGCGTTGCCTGAACCGGAGAGGGTCGCCGCGCCGGCTGAGAGCCGGGACGATCACTATCGGGACGCTTACGAGGCGATGATCAGCGGCATCTGGGCGGAAGTGCTCAAGGTCACTCACGTCGACCGGGACGACAACTTCTTCGAAATCGGCGGACATTCGTTGCTGGCGACCCAGGTCATTTCGCGAATCAGAGAGGTCTTCGGGGTGAAAATCGGGGTTCGAACCATTTTCGAAGAGCCGCAGTTGGAGGGCTTGGCGCGCCGGATCGAGAAGGCCCTGAGAGCGGGCGAGAAAGAGGAGGCCTCGCCGTTGATCAGGGCCTCGAGGGAAGGGGCACTGCCGCTCTCGTTCGCTCAACAGCGGTTGTGGTTTATCGAACAGTTGGAGCCGGGCCAGGCCACCTACAACATCCCGGCCGCCGTGAGGCTGGAAGGGCGGTTGGAGATCGAGATCCTGGAGCGAGTGATCAATGAGATCCTTCGCAGACATGAAGTGTTGAGGACCAGGATCAGGGCGGAAGAGGGAATTCCGAGGCAAGTGATAGAGGACTGGACGCCCCGGAGTCTGGAGGTCGAAGACCTGACGAACCGGTCGCCGCAGGAGGGCGAAGATGAGATTCGCCGGGCCGCCAGAGCGGAGGCCGCAACCGGATTCGATCTGAGCCGAGGTCCGCTGCTGAAGGTCAAAATCTTAAAGCTGGAGGACGAGCTCCATGTCGCACTCTTCACGATGCATCATATCGTGAGCGACGCCTGGTCGATGGGCATTCTGATCAGGGAGATCGGCACGCTGTACCGGGCCTACCGCGCGGGGGCGGAATCGCCGCTCGACGAGCTGGAGGTGCAATATGCCGATTATGCCGTCTGGCAAAGAGCCTATATGACCGGAGCGCGGTTGGGGCGGGAGGTCGAATACTGGACGAGTCAACTCAAGAATCAGGCCGTTCTGGCGCTGCCGGCCGATCACTCGAGACCGGCGGCGCCCAGCCATCGCGGGGGCCGCGAGAAGATCGAGCTCCCGCCGGCGCTCAGCGCGGAGCTGAAAAGATTCAGTCAACGCGAGGGCGCGACGTTATTCATGACGCTGATGGCGGCCTTCAAGACCCTCCTCATGAGATACAGCGGGGAGGAAGATGTCAGCATCGGAACGGCGATCGCGAACCGAACCCGCAGAGAGATCGAAGGAGTGATCGGATTCTTCGTCAATACGCTGGTCCTGAGGACCCATCTCGGCGGGAACCCGAGTTTCAGAGAGCTGGTCAGGAGAGAGCGAGAGGCGGCGCTGGGCGCCTATGCCCACCAGGAAGTGCCGTTTGAGAAACTGGTCGAGGAGATCAATCCGGAGCGGGACCTGAGCCGGAGCCCCTTATTTCAGGTCATGATGCTGCTGGAAAACGCGGGGCGCCAGGAGCTCGAGATCCAGGGGTTGAAGTTGAGCGGCCTCGGAGAAGAGACCGGAGCCCCGAAATTCGATCTGACGCTGGCGCTGACCGAGGGAAGAGAGTTCATTACCGGTCATCTGGAGTATGACCGGGATCTCTACGACCGCGAATCGATCAGGAGGATGACGCGGCATTATGAAAGAGTGGTGGCGGAAGTCCTCAGAGATGCGGAGCAGAGGATCCGAGAGATCGAATTGATGAGCGAGGCCGAGAAGAGCCAGGTCCTCGTGGAGTGGAGTCAGACTGAAAGCTCCAATCAGGAGCTGCCCCCGGCGCATGAGATGATTCGCCTGCAGGCGGCGCGGTGTGCGGATGCGATCGCCGTGGAGAGCGAGCGGGGGAATCTGAGCTATCGCGAACTGAACCGGCGGGCAAACCAGGTCGGCAATTATCTGCGGCGCAAGGGAATCGGCCGCGAGGATCTGGTGGGAGTCTGCGCGGATCGGTCGCTGGAGACGGCCATCGCCTTGCTCGGCATCCTGAAAGCCGGAGCCGCCTATGTGCCGATCGACAGCCGCTATCCCGCCGAGCGAGTACGATATATTCTGAAAGATGCGAGCGTCAGGTTGTTACTGACGCGGGGACGCATGGCCGAGCGAATCGAGAATCCGGAACTGACGGCGGAAGTGATCGATCTGGAGAGTGGTTGGGAAGAGATCCTCAGCGAGAGCGCGGAGAGCCCCGAGGGCGGCGTGGACGGAGACCATCCGGCCTATGTCATCTACACCTCCGGATCTACCGGAAAGCCCAAAGGCGTGATGATCAGGCATGGCGGGCTCGCCAATTATCTGAAGTGGGCGACGGAAGCCTACCGGATAATGGAAGGCGAGGGCGCTCCGATCAACTCGTCATTCAGTTTCGACCTGACGGTCACCAGCCTATACGTCCCGCTGGTCGGCGGGAAGCGCGTGACCATGCTTTCGGAAGAGGAAGGCCTCGAGTCGCTCTCGGCGGCCATGCTCCGGGAAGGGGCTTATAGCCTGGTGAAGATCACGCCGGCGCATCTGGAATTGCTGACGGAGCAGATGAAAGATCACGAGATCGCGGGCCGCGCGAGAGCCCTGGTGATCGGCGGGGAACAACTGAAGGTGGCCGGGTTGAAGGAGTGGCGCAACCGGGCTCCGGAAACGAGACTGATCAATGAATATGGGCCGACCGAAACGGTGGTCGGGTGTTGCGTCTACGAGGTTTCAGGCGGCGAGAGTTCGAGGGATGCCGTCCCGATCGGGAAGCCGATCACGAATGTTCAGATGTATCTCCTCGACGCGGAACTGGAACCGGTGCCGGCGGGAGTGAGCGGAGAGATCTACATCTCCGGGGCGGGACTGGCCAGGGGATACCGGGAACGATCGGACCTGACGGCGGAAAGATTCATTCCGCGCCGATTCGGCGGAAACGGCGGAGAGCGAATGTATCGAACGGGAGATCTCGGCAGGCACCTGGCGGACGGAAATATCGAATACCTCGGGCGCGCGGATGATCAGGTCAAAGTGCGCGGTTACCGGATAGAGCTGGGAGAGATCGAAGCGGTGCTGCAGGAGCACCCGAGTGTGAGGCAGAGCGTGGTGGTCGCGAACGAAGATGAGCGGCGAGGCACGCGACTCCTCGGGTACGTCACCGGCGCCTCCGGAATGACGGGCGAGGAGTTGAAGCGGCACTTAAGAGAGAGGGTGCCCGAGTACCTGATTCCGGAAGCGATCATGATTTTGGAAGAGCTGCCGGTCACGGCCAATGGAAAGATCGACCGGAAACGATTGCCGCCGATCGTCGGCGGAGGCCGGCCATCGGACCCGGAGCCGATCGGCTCCGGATCGCCGGTGGAGGAGATCGTGGCCGGGACCTTCGCCCGGGTGCTCAATCTGCCGCAGGTCGGCAGAGATGAAAGTTTCTTCGAGCTGGGCGGCCATTCGTTGTTGGCGATGCAGGTCGTCTCCGGAATTAAGACGGCTCTGGGCCTGGAGCTCCCTTTACGGACGCTCTTCGAATTGCCGACGGTGAGAGGGCTGGCGGAGAAGGCGGAAAGCACGTTGCGCCAGGGACTGGCGATGGAGACGCCGGTCATCGGGAGGGCGGATCGCAGCCGCGGCTTACCACTTTCGTTCGAGCAGCAACGGCTCTGGTTCATCGATCGCCTGAATTCCGATCAGGCGGTCTATCTCTGCCCCTCGGTCCTCAGACTGGAGGGCCGACTCGATTTAGAGGTTCTGGAGAGAGCGATCAATGAGATCCTCAGAAGGCACGAAGTGCTCAGGATGAGGATCGCGAGCCGTGGCGGTCTGCCGGAACAGGTGATCGAGGAATGGACCCCGCGCCCGTTGGAGCTGGCGGATCTGACGGACCTGGCTCCGGACGAGCGGGAGGCCGCGCTCCGAAAGATGACGAGAGATGAGTCGGAGACCGGATTCGACCTCTCTCGAGGTCCGCTGGTCAGAGTCAAGGTGGTGAAGCTTGAGCCGGAGCTGCATGTCATGTTCTTCACCATGCATCATATCGTCACCGACGGCTGGTCGATGGGAATCCTGTTCAAAGAGATCGGGGCGCTCTATCTCGCCTACCTCAAGGGCGAGCCCTCGCCGCTGCCGGAGCTGGAGATTCAGTATGCCGACTATGCGGTTTGGCAGCGCGATTGGTTGTCCGGCCAAACGCTGGAACGGCTCCTCCACTATTGGCGCGAGCAGTTGTCGGACTTGAAGCCGCTGGAGCTGCCGCTCGACTATCCGCGCCCGGCGGCGACCGGCGATCGCGGGGCCAGTCTGAGCTTCGAGATCTCGGAAAAGTTGACCGATCAGTTGCGGAGGCTGAGCCGGGCTGAAGGCGTGACGCTGTTTATCACGCTGCTGGCCGCGTTCAAGACTCTGCTGATGCGCAGTAGCGGGCAAGAGGACATTGCGGTCGGTTCGCCGATCGCCAATCGCACGCGGGCGGAGACCGAGAGGCTGATCGGATTCTTCGCCAATACCCTGGTGCTGCGGACACGGGTTGACGGAGACTCCAGCTTTAAATCGCTGCTGCAACGAGTGCGAGAGGTCTGTCTGGGCGCGTACGCGCACCAGGACCTGCCGTTCGATCGGCTGGTCGAGGAGCTGCGGCCGGAGCGGGAGTTGGGAGAGACGCCGCTCTTTCAGGCGATGTTCGCCTTTCAGCAAGCGCCGAGGACGCAGTTGGAAATACCCGATCTGACTCTGGCTCTCTGCGACATCGCCCCGGACACCGCCAAATTCGATCTCTGCCTGGGAATCACGGAGACGGCCCGGCAAGTCCAGGCCTCCCTCAGATACAATCGCGAAATATTC
>DATEFT010000314.1:0-20143 GCA_035280505.1 Blastocatellia bacterium
GGCCCCGCCCAGATGTTCAGTCAACCGCCCGGCAAACGTGATCGGCGTCGGACGCCCGACATATTCGCGCAGCAGCGTTTCGAATTCACGCTGGAACGACTCATCCGCACGCGCTTCGGCATAGGCGGCTTTCAGTTCCGCCAGCGGATGCATCAAGGTCTCCGGCACGAAGCTGCCGCCATACGAACCGAAGTGTCCGTCGAGATCGGGCAATCCTGAACCATTCTTTTCCACTAATCTTCTCCGTTCTGCTCTGTGATGATCTGTGCGACCCGTTGCAACTGGGCGGCATCTTTGCGCCCGGGCGCGCGCTCGACCCCGCTGTTGACGTCCACCGCATACGGTTTGACGATCCGCATCGCCTCGGCCAGGTTGTCGGGCGACAGACCGCCCGCCAGGAAGATCCGCCTCCAGCCGGCGATCTCCCGCGCGATCTCCCAATTTGCCGTTTTGCCGGTCCCGCCGTAAAGGTTGGCGTCAAAAGCATCGAGCAAGATGGCGGCCGCCACCGTCGCAGGATAATTCAACACGCTCCGCGCATCAAATCCCGGCCCCGCGCGCAGAGCCTTGATGACCCGCTCCGGGCCGACCCGCCGGCAGTAGTCCGCATCTTCGTCGCCGTGCAGTTGTGCCAGTTGCAGGCCGCCCAGTTGCAAAATCTTAATGACGTCGTCCGGCGCCGGCTCATTGACGAAGATCCCGACCGCGGTCACCTCGCCCGGCAACTGCCCGACGATCTCTCGAACCGCCTCCGGTTCGATGTAGCGTGGACTCCGGCGATAGAAGTTGAAGCCCAGATATTGAGCCCCGCATGCCAGGGCCTGGCGGGAGTCTTCCAGCGAGGTGAGGCCGCAGATCTTCAGTTTCACGTCCATGATTGAACCGGGATTATACCCGTCAGCCGCCCGAAACCAGATCTCTCAAGACCTTCGCCTCATCATCGGCTCGCATCAACTCTTCCCCGATCAGGAAGGCGTGAAACCCGGCCGACCGCAGGCGGTCGATATCTTCGCGCGTGCGAATCCCGCTTTCGCTGACCAGGGTGATCGATTCCGGCAGATCGACCGCCAGTTTGAGCGAAGTCTCCAGGCTCGTCTCGAAGGTGCGGAGGTCTCGATTATTAATGCCCAGCAATTTGACGTCGTAGCGTAAGACCCGTTCCAGCTCTTCGCGGTCATGAATTTCAACCAGCACATCGAGCCCCAGCGTGTAGGCCGTCTGCATGAGCGTGTTGAGCTGCGGGCCGGTCAGGATGGCGGCGATCAGCAGGACCGCATCCGCCCCGGCATGCGCCGCCTCATAGACCTGATACTCGTCAAAGATGAAATCCTTGCGCAGGACCGGGCGATCGGACGCTTCGCGCACGGCGCGCAGATGGTCGAGGGAACCATCGAAATAGTCTTCTTCGGTCAAGACTGAAATGCCCGCCGCGCCGCTGGCCGAATAGTTGCGGGCGATCGTGACCGGATCGAAGGCTTCGCGAACCACACCTTTCGAGGGCGAGCGCCGCTTAATCTCGGCGATGATCTGAATCCCGTCTCGCCGCAACGCTTCGACGAGCCGGTTGTTCCAGATGCGCGTCGGCATGGAGGAGAAGAGGTCTCCGATTGGAACTTGTTGCTTGGCTTTTTCGAGTCGCTCGCGCTTGCGCTCGACGATTTGTGATAGGAGGTCTGACATAATCTCTAACCGAATAAAATAATAAAGTGGAGTCTAGAAAAGTCTAGAAAAGTCTAGAAAAGTCAAAACCATTTTGGGCCCGACATTGATCATAAAGAAAACCATCTTGAATCCAGACTTCTCCAAATCTTCCCCGACTTTTCTAGACTTCTCTAGACTGACTTAGGTCCCGGAGGGCTTCGAGTTTGGCAGAGGCCGAGTGTTCGGCAATCGCCTGGGCTGCCAGTTCGATCCCTTCGCGAAGAGTCACACAAGCGCCGGCTACGTGCAACGAGGTGGCGGCGTTCATGAGCACCAGATCGCGCGCCGCGTCCTGTCGTTGACCGGTCAGGACGGCGCGGATAATCTCGGCGTTCTCTTCCGCCGTGCCACCATTCAATCCCTGCATTCCGGCGCGTGAAAGCCCGAAATCTCCGGGCGAAATTTTAAACTGCTTGATCCCGTTTGGTAATGCCTCGTAGACATTCGTCGAACCGGCCAGCGTCACTTCATCCAGGCCGTCTTCGCCGTGGACGACCCAGGAACGCCGGGTCCCGAGGCGGCTCAACGCCAGCGCGACCTTCTCACAGGCCGCCGGGTTTGAGACGCCGATGACCTGAAACGGAGCCCCGGCCGGATTGGTCAGCGGGCCCAGCAGATTGAAGATGGTTCGCACGCCGAGGTCCCGGCGAACCGCGGCCACTCGCCGGGTCGCCGGGTGATGCAACGGCGCGAACATAAAACAGATTCCCAGTTGATCGAAGATCCGGCCGACGCGCTGAGGCTCCAGATCCACCCGCACGCCGAGGGCGCGCAGGACGTCCGCGCTGCCGGACTTGGAGGTCACTCCGACATTCCCATGTTTGGCGACGGGCACCCCGGCCGCCGCGACGATGAAGGCCGCGGCCGTCGAGACGTTGAAGGTCTTGGCGGAACTCCCCCCGGTGCCGCAGGTATCGACGAAGATCGAGTGCGTCGGCGCGATGCGGGCGCAGCGAGCCCGCATGGTCTCGGCGAATCCGGCCAGCTCTTCTTCGGTCTCGCCCTTGACGGCCAGCGCGATCAGCGCGGCGGCGATGCGGGCGTCGGTCGCCTCCTCGGCCAGGAGCGCGTCCAGCAGCGCGGCGGCCTCGGCCTGGGTCAACCCTTGCCGCGCCACCACCTTGTTGAGCAGGCTGGTCAGCATCAATTCAGCTCCAGAAAATTGCGGAGCAGTTGCCTTCCGACTCCGGTCATAATCGACTCGGGATGGAACTGAACCCCCTCGCAGATGAAGTCGCGATGGCGCAGCCCCATGACCAACCCGTCGGAGGTCGTCGCGGAGATCTCCAGTTCGGGCGGCACGCTGGCCCGCTCGACGATCAACGAATGGTAGCGCGTGGCGGTGAATGGATTCTCGATCCCCGCAAAGAGCGTCCGGCCGTCGTGCAGGATCTGGCTGGTCTTGCCGTGCATAAGATAGGGCGCACGCACCACCTGGCCGCCGAAGACCTGCCCGATGGCCTGATGGCCCAGGCAGACTCCGAGCAACGGCGTCTTGCCCGCAAAATGGCGGATCACCTCCAGAGTGATGCCTGCTTGATCCGGAGTGCAAGGCCCCGGCGAGAGAATGATCCGTTCGGGAGCCAGCCGCTCGATCTCATCGATCGCAATCCGATCGTTGCGCACGACCTCCAAATCCGCGCCCAGCTCACCGAGGTATTGAACCAGGTTATAAGTGAACGAATCGTAGTTATCTATCACCAAGATCATCGGTCGCCCCCAACATCTCGAGCTATTTTCCAAGGTATCGAGATCTCTTATTTATTATCTTTATTATCTCTGAATTCCCGG
The DNA here is from genome assembly GCA_035280505.1 of Blastocatellia bacterium. Classification (GTDB taxonomy): domain Bacteria; phylum Acidobacteriota; class Blastocatellia; order RBC074; family RBC074; genus JAKEHZ01. The sequence continues at coordinate 3,493 of DATEFT010000314.1, forward strand.
CAGTCCGCCTGATCGATCCGGACCAGCAGCGACAAGGCCAGCCGGTATCCGAGAAAGACGCTCTCCGGATTGACCTTCGCCCCCTGATCGTTGCCGGTATGCAACACCTTGTTCCACTCGTTATTCATGGCGTGGATGGTCAACGCCGGGATCTTCTTTTTGACGAACGAACTCGAATCCGAATCGGCCCCCTCGATCCGCGCATGGGCGAAGGGCATCTTCATCTGTTCCGCGACGGCCGCCGAGAGATCGACCAATTTCTTGCTCGACATATTGTCGGCGACCTGCGGGATGGCCAGGCCCAGACTGTCGATATTGATCATGGCGCAATATTCGGCGACCTGCTCCTTCTTGATCTCAGCGGCCATCGCCGACGATCCGAGCAGCCCCTTCTCTTCCTGGCCGAAAGCGACGAAGATGACGGTCTTGTTCAGCTTCTGATCTTTCAGAGTGCGGAAGAGGTGCGCCATGGTCACGATCCCGGTCCAGTTATCGACCGCGCCGCAACCGGCATCGACCTTATCGTAATGCGCGCCGATCACGATCTTCTGATCGGAAGCGGCGCCCGGGATCCGCACCACCACGTTCTCGATCCCGCGCGGTTTCTCGATGGTGACCGAGGCCGGATCCGCGCCGGCCCGCTCAAAGAGCGCCTTGACGGCATCCCGCCGGGCGCTGTCTTTGCAGGGCACGGACGAGAATTCGGCCTTGAGCTCATCGGCCGTGGAGAAACGGATCTCGAGGGGAGCGCTCTTCGGCGCGACGTCCTGCGCCGGGGCCGGTGCCTGCGCCCGCGCGAGTGAAACAACGAACAGACAGGGCAGTAAAATCAGCGTGAACCGCATCACTCTCAATTTAAGAATCCTCCGCATTCGTTGATTTGACCCGAACCAGTGACGGCCCATTAAGGCCCGTCAAGGTTTGATCACGGCTTCGATCAGCTCGATCCGCTCGACCGGGGTCTGCCCGTCCTCGCGGCGCGCGACCTGCTCAATTCGATCCAGAGTGTCGAACCCGTCGACGACCTTGCCGAAGATCGAGTACTTGCCGTCGAGACTGGGAGCGGGCGCGAGCATCAGAAAGAAAGAGGTCTGAGCCGAGTCGGGATCGTCGGCGCGCGCCATCGAGAGCACGCCGCGAATGTGCTTGCGTGACGGGCTGAATTCAGCCTTGAGATTGTGGACCCACTGATCGGCATAGTGTGGTTGCTGTCCGGCGCGCGTCGGCCCCAGCCCGCCCTGGATCACGAATCCCGGGACCACCCGGTGAAAGGCGGTCCGATCATACCATCCGGTCTGGACCAGTTTTAAGAAATTCCTCGCGTGTTCGGGAGCGAGATCGGGATCCAGCGCGACCGTGATCTCGCCGAGACTGGTGCGCAGAATCACCTCTTTTCGCATCTCATCGAGCCCGGCCTCCTTGAACGGCTCCTCTCGTTTCGCCTCGATCTTGAGGCTGACGATCTTGACCGGGTTGAGCGTCTTCTGTTCGGCGTCGGCCTCGACCTTGGAGATTTGATCCACGACCTCGAGCCCCTCCGTCACCTGTCCGAAGGCCGAGAACTGACCGTCGAGAGCCGCCTGAGTGGAGGCGCAGATGAAGAATTGGGCGCCGCCGCTGTCGGCCTTGCCCGGGATCTGGACCGCCGAGACGGTGCCTCGCACATGCTTGACGTCGCTGAGTTCGTCCGGCAGTTGGTTGAGCGCGCCGGTCCCCCAACGGACGCGGGGCGTCTTCGGATCTTTGAGCAGGGGGTCTCCCCCCTGAATGAGCCCGCGCAGAATGACTCGATGAAAGGCCGAACCGTCATAGAAACCGGCCCGGGCGTTCTTGATGAAGAGCTGCACGTGTTTCGGCGCCTTCTCCGGAAGAAACGCGAACCGGATGACCCCGAGGTCGGTCGTCAGGACCGCCTCCAGCCTGGCCACCTCTTCCAGGGACAGATCGGCGCCCGGCGGCGGCGCGTTCTTTTTGCGCGGCGGCTGGGCCGCCCCCGGAACGTTGACCAGCAACAGAATGCCGACCGCCAGGATCAACCCGCAGACCATCCTGTCGAAATCCGATCGCCGGATCATAGCTCTTTCTCCGCCATCTCGATCGCGCGAATCAGCGCGCGCGACTTGTTGACCGTCTCCATGTACTCGGTCTCGGGCAGCGAGTCGGCGACGATCCCGCCGCCGGCCTGCACGTAGGCTCGCTGGCCCCGCGCATACATGGTGCGGAGGATGATGCACGAATCGAGATTGCCCGAATAATCGAAATACATGACCGCTCCTCCGTAAGCGCCCCGGCGCGTCGGTTCCAGGTCATCGATGATCTCCATGGCGCGAACCTTGGGCGCGCCGGAGAGCGTCCCGGCCGGGAAGACCGCCGCCAGCGCGTCGAAACAGTCCTGCCCCTCCCGCAGCGCCGCCTTCAGCGACGAGACCAGGTGCATGACGTGCGAGAAGCGCTCGACGAACATCATCTCCGAGACCTTGACCGAACCGTATTCGGCGACCCGGCCCAGGTCGTTGCGCCCCAGATCGACCAGCATCACATGCTCGGCGCGCTCCTTCTCGTCGGTGGCCAGGGCGGCCGCCAGCGCTTCATCCTCGACCTCGTTGGCGCCGCGCTTGTAGGTTCCGGCAATCGGGCGGTACTCCAATTGGCGGCTGCTGCAACGCACCAGCATCTCCGGCGAGGCGCCGAGCAGCGATTCCTCTCCCCCGAGCTTGAGGAAGAACATGTAGGGCGAAGGATTGATGACCCGGAGAGCCCGGTAGACCTGGAACGGGTGCGAGACCAGATCGGTCTCGAACCTTTGCGAGAAGACCACTTGAAAAGCATCGCCGGCGCGAATGTACTCCTTGATCCTCTCGACCGAGGCCAGGTAGTGATCCTTGGTCATATTCGAGCGGATCTGCAGCGGTTCGACGCGGCGCGCCGCCGGCGGGGGTTCCACCGGCGAGGTCAACGACGCCTCCAGCCGCGCGATCTCGCCGCACGCCGAGATATACTTCTCCCGCAGCGCCTCGCCCTCGCGCGCCCCTTCGGTGAAGATGTTGGCGATGATCTGAATCTGGTGTTTGACGTGATCGAAGGCCAGCAGATTGGAGAAGAACATGACCACCGCCGTATCCATCTCCAGGTCGTCGGTGGCCTGGTTCGGCAGCCGCTCGAACCAGCGCACCGCGTCGTAACCGAAATAACCGACCGCCCCGCAGGAGAACGGCGGCAGGCCCGGCAATTTGACGGGCCGTTCGCGCCGCATCAGATCCCGCAGCACATCGAGCATCGAACCATAATGCAGATCGCTGGTCCCGTCGCTGTGTTCGACCATGACCTCGACCTGGTCTCCCGGGCTGACGCCTCGGTTCCGCGCCCGGACGATCGTGTGGGGCGCGCAGCCCAAAAAAGAGTAGCGGGCGATCTTCTCCCCGCCTTCGATCGATTCGAGCAGAAATGCGTACGGCGATTGGCGCTCGATCCGCAGATAGGCCGACACCGGAGTTAACAGGTCGGCCATGACCGTCTTGACGAGCGGCACGACCGTCCCCTGTGCGGCGAGCGCCAGAAACTCTTCATAGGTTGCTGGTGTCATGATTGAATATTAACCACGTGTAAAACCGCCTCGTCGATTACGAGCCGTATTTCGGATTGGCCGGTTTACCAGCCCGTTCGTTCAGCTCGTTGAGAATATCCTGTAAGCTCAGCTGGCGTTCGACCATCAACACCAGCAGGTGATAGAGCAGGTCGCTGATCTCACCCGAAAGCTGCTTGCGCCCCTCGCTCAGATCGGCGTTCTTGGCCGCAATGATCGTCTCCGCCGACTCCTCGCCGATCTTCTTGAGAATCTTGTCGAGACCGCTGTTGAAGAGGTAGGACGTGTATGAGCCCTCGGGGCGCTGATCCTGACGTTCCTGGATCAGTTGGTACAGGTTCTGGAGCAGAATCCCCAGATCCATCGCCGTCACGCTCACCACCGAGAGCGGCGAGCTGACCGGTTCGACCTTCACCTCCGGCCGGTCCTCTGGAATCGGCGTTGGCGGAATCGGCTCCGGCGCGCCTCCCGTGGCCCGGTAGAAGCAGGTCCGCTGGCCGGTGTGACAGGCCGGTCCCCGGGGTTCGACCCGAATCAGCACCGCATCGCCGTCACAATCGAGCCGCACATCTATAACGCGCTGAGTATTGCCAGAGGTTTCACCTTTATGCCATAGCTCCTGCCGCGAACGGCTCCAAAACCAGGTCTCTCCAGTCTGTAGGGTTTTGGCCAGACTCTCCGCGTTCATATAGGCCACCATGAGCACTTCCTGCGTCCCCTGGTCCTGAACGATCGCGGTAATCAGGCCCCTCTCATCGAATTTGAGATTATGAATCAATGCTTCCGACATGGTTCAATGATCAGTGAATAGTCCCAGTCCCTTGAATTCAGTTGGCCCCCGCCGACCCGGTTGGATTCGACCGCTGCGTCACCCATTGAGCCACGAGCTGACGCAGGGCCGGATCGGATGAGCTGTTCAGGTCGTCCGAGAGCGAGACCGTCACGTCCTGGTGATATGAACGTTTGAGGGCCTCTTCGATGTAGCCGGCGTCTTTCGCCCCGACGGCGGCCTGTTTCTTGGTGTGCAAGACCAGCACCGGCCACTTGAAATTGACCACCAGCCGGAGCGGGTCGTTGACCAACAGGCTGATGATCACCTGCGGCTGGTCGATCATCCTGAGCAGGGGCGCCTCTTCCGGGTCTTTCGGATCGAGTTTGAGAGCGGAAAAGTCGCTCTTGCCCTCGGCCAATCCTTTGACGACCAGGTCATACTTGGCCAGGCGGGCCTCGATCTCGGCGGCCGGTTTACCGGCCTCCTTCAACTGTTGCAGCAACAGTTCGCGCCGCACCTTGCCGAGCGTTCGACCCGGCATCCCCGCCAGGACGACCCCGGAGAGTTTCTCCTCCTCATGCGCGGCCAGGCTGGCCGCAATCAGGGCGCCCTCTCCGTGTCCGTAGACAAAGATCCGCGTCGAGTCCACCCCTTCCCGGCTCCGCAGATACTTGAGCGCCCCCAGCGCATCGTCGACGAAGTCGTCGAACGATTCGGTGGTCTCGCAATCGCAGCGCGTGTCGAACCGCAGGACCGCCAGCCCGCGAGCGACCAGCGCCTCGGCCAGCTCTCGATAGTCCGCGCCCGCCGTCTTCTCCAACATCACTCCGGGAGCGCCGATGATCAAAACTCCCGGCACCCGCTTGCCGGCCTCCGCTTTCGGCACCGTGAGGATTCCGGACAAGGCCACTTTCGAACCGCTGAAGGTGACCGCTTGCGGCTGGGTCGAGGATTTATCCTGCGCCAGGGTCAGGACCGGCATCAGGATCATAACAGCGAAAAGATGGCTCAACCAGTTCATAACCGCCAAACTCCTTTAAGGAAGTCCAGAGCCGTCGAGGAAAGTAACCGCGAAACACGCGAAAGACGCGAAAATAAGCTAACTTCGCGCATTTCGCGTGTTTCGCGGTCTCGACGTCGCTAGACCTTGCCAGACTTTTTTTCATCGGATCAGGATTCCGCGCTCACGCAGATACTGCTTCGCCTGGTCGATGGTAAATTCTCCGAAATGAAAGATCGATGCGGCCAGCACCGCGCTGGCCTGGCCGATGGTCAAGGCCTGGTAGAGGTGTTCGAGGGTGCCGGCGCCACCCGAAGCAATGACCGGGATGTTGACGGCTTCGGCCACCGCGCGGGTCAGTTCCAGATCGTAACCGGTCTTATGTCCGTCACAATCCATGCTGGTCAAGAGGATCTCGCCCGCGCCGAGTTCGGCCGCCTCCTGCGCCCAGGCCACGGCGTCCCGCCCGGTGGGGGTGCGGCCGCCGTGAAGATAGACTTCCCAGGAACGTTGATCGGGCGAGCGGCGCTTGGCGTCGATCGCGACGACCATGCATTGCGCGCCGAAACGTTCAGCTCCCTCGCGGATCAAGGCCGGATTCTGCACGGCCGCCGTGTTGACGGAGACCTTGTCGGCCCCGGCTCTCAGGATGACCCGGACGTCCTCGACCGTCCGGATGCCGCCGCCGACCGTGAAAGGAATGAAGACCTGGTCGGCGACGCGGCGAACCATATCCGCGACGATCTCTCGCCGGTCCGAAGAGGCCGTGATGTCCAGGAAGACCAGTTCATCCGCGCCCTCTCCGTCATAGCGGGCGCCCTGTTCAACCGGGTCGCCGGCGTCGATCAGGTTGACGAAGCTGATGCCTTTGACCACGCGGCCGCGATCGACATCGAGACAGGGGATAATCCTTTTAGCGAGCATCTTGCCTTATAAGCCGATCTGTTTAACCGAGATCACATGCGGGACCTTCGCCAATTCGGCCAGGACCGTCGCATCCAGCGCGCTGTCGACCTGATAGACGGCCAGGGCCGTTCCGCCCGCGCGGTTCCGGCTCAGGTAGAGCTGCGCGATGTTGACCTGGTGATTGCCCAGAAAGGTGCCGATGCCGCCGACCACGCCCGGCTGGTCGTCGTTCTGCGTGACCAGCATCTGGCCCTCCGGCACCGCTTCGATACGGTACGAGTCGATCTTGACGACTCGCAGTTCGTCGCGGCCGAAGAGCGTCCCGGCCACGCTGCTCTCGCTCGACCCGTTGCGCACGACCACCTCGATCAGGCTGGCGAAATGCTGCGCCCCCAGATCCTTCGACTCGCGCACCCGGATTCCCCGCTCTTCGGCGATCAGAGCGGCGTTGACCTGATTGACGCGGGCGCTGACCGGTTTGAGCAGCCCCGTCAGCACCGCCTGGGTGACCGGGCGGACATCGAGTTGAGCGACCTCGCCGCTGAAGGAGATCTGCAGTTCCGTCACCGGTTGATTGAAGAGCTGCGCCTGAAGATGTCCCAGTTTCTCGCCGAGCCGGATGTACGGGCCGACGCTCTCGAGCGCTTCGGCCGTCACCGCCGGCACGTTGACCGCGCCCGCCACGGAACCATGGGCCAGGTAATCGGCCACCTGTTCGGCGATCGTGACGGCCACGCCGTCCTGCGCTTCGGTGGTCGAGGCGCCGAGGTGGGGCGTGACGACCACTTCATCGAGCGTCAACAACGGATGGTCGGCCGGCACCGGCTCCTGAACGAAGACGTCGAGCGCGGCCCCGGCCACCTTCCCCGACTTGATGGCCTGATAGAGCGCCTGCTCATCGACCAGCCCGCCGCGCGCGCAGTTGATGATCCGCACGCCGTCGCGCATCTTGGCGAAGGCGGCCTCGCCGACGATCCCGCGCGTATCGTCCGTCAACGGCGTGTGGACCGTGACGAAATCGGCTCGCTTGAAGACGTCGTCCAGCGTCCCCAGTTCGATTCCGGACTTCGCGGCCAGTTCCTTGGGAATGAACGGGTCGTAAGCGACCACCTTCATCGCAAGGCCCTGAGCCCGCGACGCCACGATCTTGCCGATGTTGCCCAGACCGATGACCCCGAGGGTCTTACCCGCCAGTTCGACTCCCATGAAACTCTTCTTGTCCCATTTGCCGTCCTTGAGCTTGCTGTGCGCCTGGGGGATTTTGCGCGCGAGAGACATGAGCAGCGAGATGGTGTGTTCGGCCGTCGTCACGCTGTTGCCGGCGGCGGCATTCATGACGACGATTCCCTTCTGCGTCGCGACCGGCACGTCGATGTTGTCGACGCCGGTTCCGGCGCGGCCGATCACCTTCAGATTGTCGGCGGCGCCCAGAATCTCCGCCGTCACTTTGGTTTCACTGCGCACGATCAGAGCTTGATAATCGCCGATGATCTTCTTCAATTCCGCCGGCTTCAGACCGACGTTGACGTCGACCTGAAAATGCTCATATCGCCGCAGCAGCTCGATGCCGCGAGTCGAAAGATTATCACTGATCAAAATTTTCATAACTCGATAAATCCAGCCTTTCTCGAATATTGTTGATGGGTTTTCCGGAATCGCAAGAATGGTGCTCAGTTACCACAACCAGGACCATGAATGTGATCTGAGAGCTGATGATGAGCGACGCCAGGAGCAGGGTAAATGACAAGACAGGACTGACGATGACTGATTTCCAACGCGAAGTTCGCGGCTTTGGCGATTGAACAGGTTGTACTCTCGATCTCCGGTCATCAACAGTTTGATCTCACGTGGAGGTACTTCAGGTTTTGGTAAGTAAACCTACCGCAATCGAAGGCCAATCATACGTGCGCCCACTGCAAAAATCAAATTATCAAACACACACTGCTTGCCTTTTGGCGACCCGGCTCTTACACTTCGCCATTGGTTCTACCAGTCCCGACCAACCTCTCGAAATTATCTAGTGAGTGAGGCGTTTTCATGAAGATTCACGAATACCAAGCGAAAGAACTGCTCCGCCGCTTTGACGTCAAAGTCCCGCGCGGGATCGTGGCGCGATCCGCGGCTGAAGCCGAAGCCGCCGCCAAAGAATTAGGCTTGCCGGTCGTTATCAAGGCGCAGATTCATGCCGGTGGACGCGGCAAGGGTGGCGGGGTCAAGCTCGCCAAGACCATGGATGAGGTCCAGAGTGTGGCCCGGCAGATAATCGGCATGAACCTGATCACGCACCAGACCGGTCCGGAGGGCCGCACCGTGCAGACCCTGCTGGTCGAAGAGGGATTAAAGATCAAACAGGAGTTCTACCTGGGCATCCTGCTCGATCGCGCGGCCGAACGGCTGGTCTTTATGGCCTCGGCGGCGGGCGGCATGGATATCGAAGAGGTGGCGGCCAAAACGCCGGAGCGGATCTTGAAAGAGCACCTCGACCCGGCCGTCGGGATGCAGCCCTTTCAAGCGCGGAACCTGGCCTTCGGCCTGGGTCTGGAGCCGCAGTTGATCGGCAAGGCGACCAAATTCATGCTCGCCCTCGCCCGCGCCTATACCGAACTCGATGCCTCGCTGATCGAGATCAACCCGTTCCTGCTGACCCAGGACGGCGAACTCTACGCGCTCGACGCCAAGGTCAACTTCGACGACAACGCGCTCTATCGCCATCCGTCATATGCGGAGCTGCGCGACCTGAACGAAGAGGCCCCCCTGGAGATCGAAGCCTCCAAGTTCGACCTCAACTACATCAAGCTGGACGGCAACATCGCCTGCATGGTCAACGGAGCCGGGCTGGCCATGGCGACCATGGATATCATCAAGCTGGCCGGCGGCGAACCCGCCAATTTTCTGGACGTCGGCGGAGGGGCCTCGCAGGAACGGGTCGAGAATGCGTTCCGGATCCTGCTGGCCGATCCCAACGTGCAGGCCGTCCTGATCAACATCTTCGGCGGCATCGTGCGCTGCGATATGGTGGCGCGGGGAGTGGTCGAGGCGGCCCGGAACCTCAACGTCACCCGCCCGATCGTGGTGCGGCTGGAAGGAACCAACGTCGAGGAAGGCCAGCGAGTGCTGCGCGAATCGGGGCTCAACTTCATCGTCGCCAACGGCATGAAGGAAGCGGCCGAGAAGGCCGTCGCCGCCGCCGGAGCCCGCTGATCGCCGCTTCGAACTAGAGATCAAAGAGAGACGCGCCGGAACAGGATCTGTTCCGGCGCGTCTTTTTTGTCTTTCCTGTGCGGCGGTTCAGATCTCCAGGACCACCGGAATGATCATGGGCCGGCGGCCGGTCTCCTTCTGAATATAGCGTTTGAGATCCAGCCGAATCTTCTCTTTGATCACGGCCCAATCGACCCGCTCCTCGTGGCTGGCGGTGGCCACGGTCTCGCCGACCAGCAGCCGGGCCTTGTGGAGAAATTCCGAGCCGTCGTCACTGAGGGCCAGCCCGCGCTGAATCACTTCGGGCGCCGATTCCAACTCGCCGGAGGTCTTGTTGATGGCGACAATCGGCAACACGATCCCGTCATAGGCCAGGTGTTTGCGATCCCGCAGCACGAGATCGTCGATCCTTCCGAAACCGGAGTCGTCGATCAGAGTGCGGCCGATCGTCACTTTCTCGGCCACCTGCACCCGGGACTCATCCAGTTCGATGACATCCCCGCTCTCCGCCAGCACGATTCGATCGCGCGGCACGCCCCATTTCTGCGCCGCCTCGGCATGACGATAGAGCTGCCGCGTCTCGCCGTGAATCGGGATCAGGAATTTCGGACGGACCGCCTCGTACATGATCTTGAGGTCGTCCTGGCGGCCGTGGCCCGAGACGTGGATCCGGGCGATGCCGGAATCGTAGAGGCGGGCCCCCTTCTTGAAGAGATGATTCATCATCCGCGAGATCATCTTCTCGTTGCCGGGGATCTGCCGGGCCGAGATCACCACGGTATCTCCGGGAATCACGCTGGCGTCTTTATGCGAGTCCACCGCTATCCGCGCCAGTGCGGACATCGGTTCGCCCTGGCTGCCGGTGACGATCATGCAGACCTCGTCCGGCGACATCTTCCGCGCCTGTTGCGGAGTGACCAGTTGGCCGTCGTCGATATCCAGATAGCCATGTTTCATGGCCACTTCGATGTTGCGGACCATGCTCCGGCCGAGCGGCGCCACCGAACGTCCGGTCTCGGTCGCGATATCGAAGACGATCTGCAGCCGGTGAATGCTGGTGGCAAAACAGGAGACGATGATCCGTCCCTTGGCCTCCTCGAAGATCTGCTCGAAAGCCGGGATCACCGCCTTCTCCGACCCGGTCCGGCCCTCGCGCTCCACATTGGTCGAATCGGCGAGCAAGGCCAGCACGCCCTGATCGCCGTATTGCGTCAGCTTCTTCAAATCGATCGGGTCGCCGATCACCGGCGTCTCATCGACTTTGAAATCTCCGGTGTGCACGATCACGCCGACCGGCGTATGGATCGCCAGCGCCACACAATCGACCAACGAATGGGAGACCCGGATGAATTCGATCTCGAAGGGCCCCAGTTTGAACTTCTGGCGGGGCGGGATGGTATGGGTCTGAACTTTATCCAGCAGGCTGAACTCTTCCAGTTTGCCCTCGACCAAACCTAGCGTGAATTCGGTCGCATAGATCGGCGGGTTGGCCACTTGCAGAACGAAGGGGAGTGCTCCGACATGATCCTCGTGTGCGTGGGTCAAAACGATGCCGATCAATTCTTCGCGATGTTCTTCGACATAGGTGAGATCTGGGATGGCGATGTCCGCCCCAAGCAGGTCTTCATCGGGAAACATCATCCCGCAATCAACGATGATCATCTGGCCATCGTAGCGGAAGACCGTCATATTCATTCCAAATTGTCCAAGACCGCCTAGGGGAGTTATCTGAAGTTTACTCGTCGTCATTTGCTAAGTTCCGTTTCTAATTTCACCTAATAGTATAATCTATAGTGACGATTAGTGACGAGTGGTGCGAAAATAAATTGAAAAATTATGCATTCAACTAAGTCTAAAAAAGTTCGGGGAAGTCTGAGAGCTTTCAAATCAGGCCGTCTCGTCATGGGCGGACGCCTCTAGACTTCTCCAGACTCCTGGTCAGAAGAGCAATCTCGTGAATCGAGAGCGTTTCCGCGCGGCGTCGCGGATCGATCGATGAATCTTCGAGCGCTCTCACCATCTGCGATTCGTCCGGCAACTCCAATCGGTGGGCAGCCGCCCGCAGATTGTTGAGGATGGTTTTGCGACGTTGGGCGAATAAAATTTGAGCCAGCGAGATAAAGAGTCCTTCGTCTTCCACCTCCGCCCGCGGCTGCCGTTCCGCCCGCAGCCGGACGACGCTGGAATGGACCTTGGGCGCCGGGCGAAAGGCTCCCGGCGGCACGTCGAACAATCGTTCCGTTCGGCAATAGAGCTGAACGAGCACCGAGAGATAGCCGTACTCTTTCCCGCCGGGCGCCGCCGCGATGCGATCGACGACCTCTCGCTGCAGCATCAAGGTCATCTCCGGCAGACATCGGCGCTGCTCGATCAGACGCTGCAGGATCGGGGTCGAGATGTAATAGGGCAGGTTCGAGACGACCCGGGCCGTCTCGGCCGGAGCGATCAACGAACAGAGATCGACCGTCAACGCATCGGCTTCGACCAGGTGAAAGTTGCCGCGCCCGGCAAACCGCTCATTCAGTTCCGGAATCAACTCGGAATCCAGTTCGACGGCGCAGACCCGGGCGCCGCTTTCGACCAGCAAGCCGGTCAAAGCCCCTCTTCCCGGCCCGATCTCGATGATGGTCTCGTGAACCTGCGGAGAGACCGCCTCGACGATGCGTTGCGGATAATGGCGGCCGACCAGAAAATTTTGACCGAAACGGCGTTTGGCTCGCATCACGCCTCCGCCTTCGGATAACCGGTGAACTCCCAGTCCCGGCCGCGCGGCAGCAGGCTCACCTCCTGCAGTTCGAGAACCTCGCTCAAGCGCTCCACGCCGCTGCCGCCGACGGCGGCGAACGCCTGGCGCCCGCCGACGATCTTCGGCGCGATGAAGAAGGTGACTTTATCGACGAGTCGCTGCTCGATGAACGAGGCCGCAACCTCCGCTCCCCCCTCGACGATCAGGCTGGTCAACTGGCGCCGGCCCAGCTCCGTCAGGACTCCTTTCAGATCGAGCCTCCCGTTCTCGGCGGCGACGTTCACGACCTCGGCGCCGCAATTCTGAAGGGCTGCCCGTTCAGCCTCGCCCGGGTCGAAGCCGCAGACGATCAACGGCCACTCGGCGGCGCTCCGCGCCAGTTGCGACTCGACCGGAAGGCGCAACTTCGAATCCAGCACCACCCTGACGAGCGATCGCCGGCGCGGTTGCCGGGTACGATCCGTCAGCGCCGGATCGTCGGCCAGCGCCGTGCCGATCCCGACCAGGATCGCGTCATACTCGTGTCGCAAGAGTTGCGAAGCCGCCCGCGCCTCCTCGCCGGTGATCCATTTCGAATCGCCGGTCCGGGTCGCGATCCGGCCGTCCAGCGAGCAGGCGACCTTCAAGTGCACGAAGGGCCGGCCGGTGGTGACGTACTTGGCATACTTTTCGTTCAGCCGCCGCGCTTCATGCTCCATCAACCCGGTCGTGACCTCGATGCCGGCCTCACGCAACTGTTCGAAGCCCCGCCCATTGACCCGCGGATTCGGATCCACCATCGAGGCCACCACGCGCCGGATTCCGGCCTCGACCAGAGCCTCGACGCACGGCGGCGTGCGTTTGTCGGGCCCCTGGTGCGAACAGGGCTCCAGGTTGACGTAGGCCGTCGCCCCGCGCGCGCGTTCGCCCGCCTCCTCGAGCGCCCAGACCTCGGCGTGTTTCAGTTCATGATAGCGATGATAGCCGCGCCCGACGATCTCTTGATCTTTGACGATGACCGACCCGACCAGCGGATTAGGGGTGACGAAAGCAGAGCCTTGGGCGGCGAGGCGCAGGGTCAGTTGAATATATTCGAGATCTGACATTTACTCAAAAAGCCCATCCACGTAGACCTTCGGATCGAATACCACCAGATCGTCCGCCTGCTCGCCGATGCCGCAATAACGAATCGGCAGGTTGAGTTCCTTGGCGATCGCGACCGCGATCCCGCCCTTGGCGGTGCCGTCGAGTTTGGTCAGCACCAGGCCGGTGACGTCGGCCGCCTTCATAAATTCGCGCGCCTGGCTCAAACCGTTCTGGCCCGTCACGGCATCGATCACGAGCAGGGTCTCGTGAGGAGCGCCCGCGGCCTCGCGTCCGGCGATTCTCTTCATCTTCTCGAGTTCGGCCATGAGGTTGGCTTTATTGTGCAACCGCCCGGCGGTATCGACGATCAGGACATCGGCGCTGCGGGCCTTGGCCGCCTTCAGCGAATCGAAGAGGACCGCGGCCGGGTCGGTCCCCTGCTTCTGTTGAATCAACGGCACTCCCGCGCGATCGGCCCAGATCGCCAGTTGATCCGAGGCGGCGGCGCGAAAGGTGTCGGCCGCGCAGATCAGCACGTCGTAACCGTCGGTCTTGATGCGCTGCGCGAGCTTGCCGATGGTGGTGGTCTTGCCCGTCCCGTTCACTCCAACCACCATGATCACGTAGGGCCGGACATCGTCGGCGATCGCGATCTCCGACGCGACCCCGCGCGAATCCGCGGCCTTCGTCAGGATCTCCAGCAGGTGCCCTTTGATCACCTGTTTCAATTCATCGACGTCTTTCAAGGTCTGGCGATCGACCTGTTTCCGCACGTCTTCGATGATCTCGAGGGTGGTCTGCACGCCGATATCGGCGCCGATCAAGACCTCCTCGATCTCCTCGAGCGTGGAGGCATCGATCTGTTTCTTGCCCTTGACCAGATCCTCGATCCGGGTGGTCAGAGTCTCGCGCGTGGCCGAGACCGCTTTGCGAAATCGCGTCAGGAACCCCGCATCGTCCTCGGCGGTCTGGTCGGCCACCGCCGGCTCCACCGGTGGATCCTCGACCTGATCGGGCGGAAGCTCCGGTTCCGCCGGGGCGTTCAATCCCAGGGTGATAAAGTCACTGTTGTTTTTTCGTTTCCAGAAAAGACCCATACATCAAATCTCAATCTCAATCTCAAATCTCAAATCTCAAATCTCGGCTCACGAACGTCCGCGGTCTTTATTTCTTGAACCGCGAAACACGCGAAACACGCGAAACAGAGTACTCCATCTCAAATCCCTCAGTCCCCGGTCGCCAGCGCCTCTTTCGACGACCAGACCACCGGGCGGTCATCCTTAGGATAACGCCATAACAAGACGGCCGACAGCCACGGGACCAGGGCGGTCACGATCAGCGCGCGGATAAAACCATACCGCTCGCTGAGCATTCCGACCAGGGGAGTCAGCAAGGCTCCGGCGCCCCAGGCGAATCCCATCATGAGGGCCGAGACCGTGCCGGCGCCGCCGGGCACCAGCCGCTGGGCCATGACCACGCTGATCGGAATCGGCAAGTTCAAAACCGTTCCCCCGGCCAACAGGAACATGTAGCTCACCGCTCCCGTAGCCGTAAAAGAGGCCAGGAGCATGGGCGTCGCCAGCAGCATGGCGACCAGCGTCACTCGCCGGGCCCCCAGACGATCGGCCAGCGCGCCGCCGAAGAACCCGCCGAGGCCGCCGAAGAAGAGAAAGCCCGCCAGCACCCAACTGACCGTGGTCGAACTGATCCCCGCCTGGTTGAGCGAAAACGGCAGGTAGGTCTGGATGCTGACCGCGACCGCCGAGCGCAAGACCACGGCAAAATAGAGCAGGGTCAACGGTCCCCAGGAGGCCCGCAGCGCGTCGGTCAGCGACGGCGCGTCGGCTCCACGCTCCTTCTTTTCCAGGACCGGGCAGTACCGCAACAGCAGAAACCAGAAGGCCACGCCCCAGATCGCGGTGTACCAGCTTCGTTCCAATCCGAACGAGCCCACGACCGCCGCGACCAGCACCGGGCCGAGCGCATAACCGACCGTCCCGGCCGACGAGAAGGTCGACATGATCAACCCTTCGCGATCGCGCCGTCCGTCGGCGGAGGCCGCGCGCATGACCATGGCGGCGCCCTGCGGATGGAACATCCCGACCCCCATGCCGCCCAGAATCACCAGCATCACCAGCATCGCCGGAGTCTGGGCCGTCCCGAGGCTCGAGAGAAAGACCGCGGCGATGAGCGGCCCGAACACGACCATGGAACGTTTCAGAAACCGATCCGAGATCACCCCGTAGACCGGTTGCAACAGGGACGAGGTGATGGTCAGGAGCGGCGGCAGCCACCCGGCCTGGGCCGGCGTCAACCGCAGTTTCATCGCCATTAACGGCAGCAATTGAAAGAGAAAGCTCGAATACGAGTCCAATACGAAGTGCGCAGTTGAAAGCAGGACGATGGTCGATCGGCTCTTTCTATTCATATCATATAAATTTGACCGCGGCTTCAATAAAACGTTCGAAGACGGCCCGCGAGAAAGCATCGTGCTCCCATCCGATCTCGGGGTGCCATTGCACGCCGAGCACGAACCGGTCCGGACGCGGATCGATCACGGCTTCGATCACGCCGTCCAACGCCCGGGCGATCACTCGCAGCTCCCGTCCGAGGTTTTTGATCGCCTGATGATGGCTGCTGTTGACCCGGGCCGCAGTCCCCCCCGCCAACTCGGCCAGCCACGAATCAGGACTGATCTCGATGTGATGCGATGGACGATTGTAATCCCAACCCTGTTCATGCTTAAAGGGATTGGGAACCTGCGTTTCGATATCCTGAATCAGGGATCCTCCCCGCGAGACATTGAGCGACTGCAGGCCGTAGCAGATCCCCAGCACCGGCATTTTGCGCGCCTCCGCCAGCTCCAGCAGAATCAGGTCCGTCTGATCGCGCGCGGCCGAGACCGGACCGAGCCGGAGATGCGGCTCTTCGCCATAAAAGACCGGATCCAGGTCGCTGTTGCTGCCCGAGAGCAACAGGCCGCCGAGCTGCCCCGCGAGCGCCCCCAGGTACTCGCGATCGGGAATCAACGGGATCTGGACGGGCGCGCCGCCCAGGGCCGCCACGGCTTCCGCATAGTAACGACGCAAATAGAATCTGTTTTCGGAATCGAGGCGCGTAGTAATGCCGATCAGCGGGCGTGACGAAGATGAGGGCATCGATGAAGAAGACCGAGGCAATCGCATAAGCTCCTTGGAAGTGGTCGACCTGCAAAGCGAGAGTGTAAGCGGTGATCCGATCCTTGTCAAAAATGACCGTTTGAAATGTGCATAATCGGCAGTCCCTGGTTAATTTACAACAAAATCGGCCGGACAGCCCACATTCAGCTCCCAGCCTTTGGCAGCCGCCGGTCACCTATCGTAAACTATGGTCCCACAG
>DATEFT010000315.1:0-4145 GCA_035280505.1 Blastocatellia bacterium
TTATGAGCAATCACTCGAAACGGCTTAAGTTACAAGCCTGCGTTCTAGTCATGGGAGTGTTGGTTGGCGCGACGTTTTTGACCACGGCCGACCTTCCTAAATCCAAGGCATTCGAATCTACTTCTTCCGCGTCTGCGCCCGTCGAATTTGAGACCGGGCATGTTCGGCCGCTGGCCATCTCGGCGGACCGCACCAGGCTGTTTGCCGTGAATACACCCGACAATACCCTGGAGATTTTCCGAATCACTCCCGACGGGCTCGGATTGCAATCGCGAGTCCCGGTCGGGCTGGGGCCCGTGGCCGTGGCCCAGCGCAACCGTCACGAGGTCTGGGTCGTCAATCATCTCTCCGACAGCGTGAGCGTGGTGAGTCTGGACGGGACGCCGCACGTCACTCAGACGCTGCTGGTCGGCGATGAACCGGAGGACCTCGTCTTCGCCGGCTCTCCGGTCCGCGCCTTCATCACCACCGCGCATCGCGGGCAGCAGCGAACGGACCCCTCCCTCGCCGGAGTCCCGGGCGCCGGCGATCCTCAACTGACGACCGCCGGGGTCGGGCGCGCCGATGTCTGGGTCTTCGATCCGTCCAATCCGGGAGCCGGGGTCGGCGGGCGGCCGCTCAAGATCATGACCTTCTTTACCGATACTCCACGCGCGCTGGCCGTGAGCCCGAATAAGAAGACGGTCTATGTCGCGGGATTCAAGACCGGCAATCAGACGACCACCATCCACGAGCGCATCGTCTGTAACGGTTTTGATCAGGCCCCTCCCTGTCTGGCCGACGACGGGTCAACCAGTCCGGGCGGCAATCCGGGACCGGCCACCAACTTCGAGGGCCAACCGGCGCCCGAGACGGGGCTGATCGTCAAGTTCAACAACCAGGCTCAACAGTGGCAGGATGAACTGGGGCGCGACTGGAATCACGCGGTTCGTTTCCGGCTGCCTGATACCGACGTCTTCGCCGTCAATGCCAATACCCTGGCGCAGACGGCGGCGTTCGCGCATGTGGGGACGACCCTGTTCAATATGGTGACCAATCCGGCGACCGGTAAACTCTATGTCTCGAACACCGAGGCCTTCAACCAGGTTCGTTTCGAGGGGCCGGGGATTTTCGGCGGCAGCACGGTTCAGGGCCATCTGGCCGAGACCCGCATCACCGTCATCTCCGGATCGAAGGTCACTCCGCGTCACCTCAACAAACATCTGGACTATACCAAGCTCGCGGACGATCCGGGATTCGACCCGACGGCCAGAAACCACAGTCTCTCGACGCCGCTCGAGATGGTGGTGTCGCGGGACGGGCGAACGCTCTACCTGGCCGCGTTCGGATCGAGCAAGATCGGCGTCTTCGAGACCTCCGCGTTGGAGAACAATACCTTCGATCCGCGAGCGATCAGCGCCAATTACATCCAGGTCAGCGGCGGCGGGCCCAGCGGCCTGGCGCTGGACGAAGAGGGAGGACGGCTCTACGTCATGTCCCGCTTCGACAATTCCGTGAAGGTCATCGACCTGGCTTCGAGGCAGGAGATCGCCAGATCGGTCCTGCCCAACCCGGAGCCCGCTTCGGTGACCGAGGGCCGGCCGATGCTCTACGATGCCACTCGCTTCTCCGGCAACGGCGAGGCGTCATGCGCGAGTTGCCACATCTTCGCCGACCTCGACGACCTCGCCTGGGACCTGGGCAATCCCGACGCGGCGGTCACGAAGAACCCGACCTCCACCAATTTCGGCGACCTGATCCGGCTCGGATTTCCGACCGGCCTCGACAGCCCGCTCAACGGGACGGGGCAGGTCGACGACTTCCATTCGATGAAAGGACCGATGACGACCCAGACGTTGCGCGGCCTGCGCAACTCGGGCGCCATGCATTGGCGCGGCGACCGCTCGAACGGTTTCTTCGGCATCGATCCGGTCGATGCCGACCTCTCGTTCAACAATTTCATCGTCGCCTTCAAGGAGCTGGTGGGGAGCAGCGAGCTGCCGTCGGCGGCGGAGATGCAGAAGTTCACCGATTTCCAGTTGCAGGTTCTGCCGCCGCCCAATCCGGTGCGCAGCCTCGACAATACGTTGACGGCGGCACAGCAACGCGGCCACGACTTCTTCCTCGGCCCTCGACCGAGCGATGGCGTGATCCTGCCCGGGGTGGAGGGGGCGGCCTTCTCCTGTAACGGTTGCCATGTCTTGGATTCGGCCCGGGGCCTCTTCGGCACCAGCCGCAATACGAGCTTCGAGGGCAACGCCCAGATCGTGAAGATTCCGCACCTGCGCAACGTCTATACGAAGATCGGCATGTTCGGTAACCCGAAGCTCAACTCGTCCGAGGCTCCCGATAGCGGCCAGACGGACAATCAAATCCGCGGCTTCGGTTTCGTGCATGACGGATCGATCGACACCGTCTTCCGCTTCTTGACCGGCAATGCCTTTATGCCGACTCCGGATCTCGGTTTTCCGGTGGAGAATCCCGATGGAACCCGGCGCGATGTGGAGCAGTTCATCTTTGCCTTCGACAGCGATCTCGCTCCGATCGTCGGTCAACAGGTGACGCTCTCCTGCGCCAATGCGGCATCGGCCGGCCCGCGTCTGGACCTCTTCATCCAACGCGCGGAGACGCCGTTCGTCTCGAAGGCGCTGGGCGGCTCGGTCAAAGAGTGCCGGCTGGCCGCGCAGGTCTCGATCGGCGGGCGACTCAAGGCTCTCTTCTACAATCCGGGCTCTAAGAAGTTCGTCTCCGACGACGGCACGATTCATCTGTCCGACGGCGCCCTGCGCGCCCTCGCGGCAATTCCCGGTCGCGAAGTGACCTATACCTGTCTGCCGCCCAATCAACTTCGCTAACGGCATTGGGTTACAAACGCGAAAGACGCGGAAGATTCATGATTTCGCGTCTTTCGCGTCTTTCACGATCGATCAATCCTTTTATCCTGAAGTGGACGGGCCTGCCTTATGCTATACTAGCCCCGTCTTTGCACAGGTGTGTCGCTAGATTAAGTTAATATTTATCATCTGCCTATAAGTTGGTTGAGATGGGCTAAGAGCACTAGACCATCGGGCTATTATCGGACTATTAGATGAAGATAGAGAGAGTGTAGGTTAATCGGATCCGGCTGATCTATATTCTGATCTTAACTGGATGGCACCTCGACTACATTCGATCTATTTCCCATCTTCAACTCTCTGACCCCCTCCTTAGACTAATTAAAAGTCATATCATCTTCCTGTAGGAGTAATGCCTTGTTATCGCTCAAACACGATATGAAGATCTTCGGCGTCCTATTGGTATCTCTATTTGTTTGCGCCGCCCAGGTCATCGCTCAGGACGGCAGGACGGAAGATCCGGAGGTTAAAGCTTCGCCAGAGGCCAAGGAGATTAAAGAGGTCCGAGCCGGCGTGCGGTCGAAATCGTCGCCCAGGGTCGGATTGGTCTTGAGCGGGGGCGGAGCGCGCGGCGTGGCGCATATCGGCGTCTTGAAATGGCTGGAGGAGCATCAGGTCCCGGTCGATTACCTGACGGGGACGAGCGTGGGCGGATTGATCGGCGGCGTCTATGCCATGGGCATGAGTCCGGCCGAGATTTATCACCTGTTGAGCACGCTCAAGATCGATGAGATCTTCAGACCCGGACCGAACTACGAGCAACTGTCGATCCGCCGCAAAGAGGATCGCCGGGCCTTTCAGACCCAGATCGAACTGGGATTGCGCCAGGGGCTCAGCTTGCCGCCCGGGCTCAGCACCAACCATTACGTCGGCCTCTTCATCGACGATCTGACGCGGGCCTATTCGGGGACCAGCAATTTCGACGAGTTCCCGATCCCGTTCCGTTGTGTCGCCACCGATTTTCTGAAAGGGGAACAGGTGGTCATGCGGGACGGAGCCATCTCGACGGCCATGCGAGCGACCATCTCCATGCCCATCGTCTTCAAAGCGGTCGAACGCGACGGGCGGTTCTTGATCGACGGGACTCTGTTGAACAACATTCCGACCGACATCATGAAAGAGGAGTTCAGTCCCGATGTCGTGATCGCGGTGGATGTCGGCGCGACCCTCGACGGCTTGAAGTCGATCCAATCGCTGCCGGGGGTGCTCTCGCAGTCCATGACCGTCATGCTGGTCGAGAACGATCGGCGCAATCTGCGGCTGGCGGATATC
>DATEFT010000316.1:0-7195 GCA_035280505.1 Blastocatellia bacterium
CGGGTATTTCTTGAGAAATTCTTGAGACTGGCGGGAAAAAAGATTAGATTCAGACCTTCCCTTTTTTCACGAAATTTTGTCTGTTTTTTCGGCTACTAACGGACGAAACCGAAGAATTGGCATGAGGATTGCACAACCGCGAAAGACACGAAAAATGCCCGATTTCGCGTCTTTCGCGTGTTTCGCGGTTCGTCAACCAACTTTGTGAGCCGAGTATTCAGTCCCCTCCCCCGCGCCCGGCTACCGGGTCCGGGTCTGACCCTGGAGGGCGTCGAGCAGCAGTTGGTGGATGCCGCCGAAACCGCCGTTCGACATGATCACCACCACGTCGGCAGGACGCAGGTTGGGGAGGAGGTGCGCCACGATGGCTTCCGCGCCCTCGATCGAATAGGCCTGTTTGCCCTGCGCCTTGAGATCGGCGATCACCTCCTCGATCGAGAGCTGATCGTCGGCGCCCAGTCGAAACGACTCGAAGATGGGGGCCAGCACGACGTAATCGGCGGCCGCGAAGGCGGTCGGATAGTCCTTCTGAAAAATCTTCTTGCGCGTCGTCCAGGAGCGCGGCTCGAAGACGGCGAAGACCCGACGGTCGGGATACTTCTGCTTAGCCGCCCGCAAGGTCTCGCGGATCGCGGTCGGGTGGTGGGCGAAATCGTCGATCACGGTCACCCCGTCGATCACGCCGCGCACCTGCATCCGGCGCTTGACGCTCTTGAAAGTCGCGATCGCCTCGATCATCGCCCGGCGCTCGATGCCCAACGACGCGGCGGCCGCAATCACCCCGAGGCAATTGTTCACGTTGTACATCCCGGCCAGCGTGGTCCGGAAGGCCCCGAACTCCTGCCCCTCGCAGAAGACCTTGAACCGGGTCTCTTCGGGTGAAAAGTCGATCTCCCGGGCCGTCCATTTGGCATCCGGATGCTCGATGCCGAAGCTCTCGTGGCGGCACCAGATCCCCTGCGGGGCCAGCGGCTTCTCCACCAGTTCACGCACCACCGGAGAGTCCCAACCCGCGATCAGGCGCCCGTTGGAGGGGATCAGATTGAGCAGCAGCCGGAAGGCCTTCTTGACGGCTTCAAGGCTCGGATAGATATCCGCATGATCGTATTCGATGTTGTTGAGGATCACCTGGTCGGGCAGATAGTGCAGAAATTTGGGCCCCTTGTCGAAATAGGCCGTGTCGTACTCGTCGCCCTCGATCACGAAATAGGGAGCCTCGGTCACTTTGAAACTGGCCTCGAAGTTCTCGGCCACGCCGCCGACCAGAAACGACGGATTGAACCCGCCGGTCTCCATCACCCAGGCCATCAGCGAGGTGGTGGTCGTCTTGCCATGCGTCCCGGCGACGACCGTCGAGTTCTTGCCGCGGATGAAGTGTTCACGAATCACTTCGGGCATCGACGAGCACCGCAGCTTCAGATTGAGCGCCGACTCGATCTCGACATTGCCCCGCGAGGTCGCATTCCCGATCACCACCACGTCGGGCGCCGGACTCAGATTCCCGGCATCGAACTGCTCGAAAGTCTCGATCCCCAACCGTTTCAGTTCATCGCTCATCGGCGGATAGAAGGCCTTGTCCGACCCCGTCACCCGATGATCCTGCGCTTTCAGCATCCCCGCCAGCGATCCCATGGCGGTGCCGCAGACACCTATCAAATGGAAATGTTTCTTTTGCATCATAAAAATAAGAAGTCTAGAAAAGTCTAGAAAAGTCAAAGAAGTTCAGAGGGTAGTCTTAAATTTCAAAAAGTCCAGTAGGCGAGGGCAAAAAAAACAAGTCTTCTTCATAATCTGGAACGGCTATCCGATAGTCTTCTCTAGACTTCTCTTAGGCTTCCCTTTTATACCTGATTTGCTTGTCAGGTATAAAACTGTCTGCTAATATTTCAGGCATCAGTTTAGAGTGTTGACAAACAGTTTTAATCGATCGTGAAGGCAAACGTGAAGATCACAGCCCAGGAAGAATATGGATTGCGCTGCATTCTGCAGTTGGCGCGCGAAGAGGTCAACGGACCTCAGGGCAGCACGTTGCTGGTTCGCGATATTGCGGAGCGTGAAGGTCTGTCGGTGGCCTATGTCGAGAAACTGCTCTGGACCCTGAGCCGCAGCGGCATCGCCGAGAGCGTGCGCGGTCCCAAGGGCGGTTACCGCCTGACACGATCCTGCAACGAGATCTCGCTGGGCGAGGTCATGCGGGTGCTCGGCGGCATCCCTTCCGAAGAAGAGATCTGTTCACAGTTTACCGGCAATCAGGAGACCTGCGTCCATCAGGACGATTGTGGTCTGAAGCCGGTCTGGGCGAGCATCACGGACTTTGTCCATAGCGTCTTCGACAAGGTCCCGATCTCGGCGCTGCTCACCGGCACGATCGACGTCAAATTCGTTCAGATCACCAGCAAGAAGAGCAGCTCCCCGGTGACTGCTCCTAATTAGAGCTTGATCGACACCTTTTTTTAGACATAAACCTGACTGTTTTGTCATCTTTAAATTTCAAATGAGTGAAAGAGGAGAAAAACAGAGATGAGCACGATTGAGGCATTGGCTAATCGTGAATACAAATACGGGTTCGTGACCGAGATCGAATCGGAGACCATTCCGCGAGGCTTGAACGAGACGATCGTCCGGATGATCTCCGAGAAGAAGCGAGAGCCGGAGTGGTTGCTGGAGTGGCGGCTGAAGGCCTATCGCCAGTGGCTGACGATGATCGAGCCGGCCTGGGCCAACGTCAAATATCCGAAGGTCGATTTTCAGGAGATCATCTACTATTCGGCGCCCAAGCCGAAAGAGAAGAAAGAGAGTCTGGACGAGGTCGACCCGCAGTTGCTGGAGACGTTCGAGAAGTTGGGGATTCCGCTGCACGAGCAGAAGATGCTGGCCAATGTGGCGGTCGACGCGATCTTCGACAGCGTCTCGGTCGCCACGACCTTCAAGGACAAGCTGGCGAAGGCCGGGGTCATCTTCTGCTCCTTCTCGGAGGCGGTGCAGGAGCATCCGGAACTGATCCGGAAATATCTGGGCTCGGTCGTGCCCTACACCGACAACTTCTACGCGGCGCTCAATTCGGCGGTCTTCTCCGACGGTTCGTTCTGCTACATTCCCAAGGGAGTGCGGTGCCCGATGGAGCTGTCGTCCTACTTCCGGATCAACAATTCGGAGTCGGGGCAGTTCGAGCGCACGCTGATCGTGGCCGAAGAGAGCAGCCACGTCTCCTATCTCGAGGGGTGCACGGCGCCGAAGTTCGACAAGAACCAGTTGCACGCGGCCGTCGTCGAACTGGTCGCGCTCGACAACGCCGAGATCAAGTATTCGACGGTCCAGAACTGGTACGCGGGCGACGAAGAGGGCCGGGGCGGGATCTACAACTTCGTGACCAAGCGCGGAAAATGCGCCGGGGTCAACTCCAAGATCTCGTGGACGCAGGTCGAGACCGGCTCCGCGATCACCTGGAAGTATCCGAGTTGCATCCTCCAGGGCGACAATTCGATCGGCGAGTTCTATTCGGTCGCGCTGACCAACCATCACCAGCAGGCCGATACCGGGACCAAGATGATCCACATCGGCCGGAACACCAAGAGCCGCATCATCTCGAAGGGGATCGCGGCCGGCCACTCCAGCAACAGCTATCGCGGGTTGGTCAAGATTCTGCCGAAGGCCGGCAAGGCGCGCAACTATTCGCAGTGCGACTCGCTGTTGATCGGGGCCCAGTGCGGAGCCCATACCTTCCCGTACCTGGAGGTCGGCAACAACTCCGCGAAGATCGAACACGAGGCTTCGACCTCCAAGATCAGCGAGGAGCAGATCTTCTACTTCAATCAGCGCGGCATCTCGACCGAAGACGCGATCTCGATGATCATCAACGGATTCTGCAAAGAGGTCTTCCAGGAGTTGCCCATGGAGTTCGCGGTCGAAGCCACGCGGTTGCTCGGACTGAAACTGGAAGGCAGCGTGGGATAATTTATGAACGACAAACTCACGGAGATGGAAGGCTCGCTGCCGCCGGTGCCGCACCCGGCGGGCAATTACGTCCACGCCGTCCGCACCGGCAACCTGCTCTTCCTGGCGGGCAAGGGGACCCCGACCAGCGGCAAGGTCGGCGCGGAGTTCACCAAAGAGCAGGGTTATCAGTTTGCGCGCGAGACGGGGTTGATCCTGCTGGCGGTGATCAAACAGGAACTGGGAACGCTGCGCCGGGTGAAACGCGTGGTCAAGGTCCTGGGGATGGTCAACGCGACGCCGGATTTTCACGAGCATCCGTTCGTCATCAACGGCTGCTCAGATCTCTTCGTCGAGGTCTTCGGAGAGAACGGGCGGCACGCCCGATCCGCCGTCGGAATGGGATCGCTGCCGATGGGCATTCCCGTCGAGATCGAGGCCATTGTCGAGGTCTCTGAAACCTGAAAACCGAAAGCTGAAATCTGTTCTTATGCTCGAGATTCGTAATTTACACGCGGCCATTGACGGCAAGGAGATTTTGAAAGGGCTGGACCTGACGGTCAAAGCCGGAGAGATTCACGCGATCATGGGACCCAACGGATCGGGCAAGAGCACGCTGGCGAAGGTGCTGGCGGGCCATCCCGATTACGAGGTGACGCAGGGCGAGGTCAGCTACCTGGGCCGGAACCTCTTCGACCTGGAGCCCGACGAGCGGGCGCGGGCCGGAGTCTTTCTGGCGTTTCAATACCCGATCGAGATTCCCGGCGTCAGCAACGCCAACTTTCTCCGGATGGCCTACAACGAAAAAGCCAAGCAGGAGGGGCGCGAAGAGCTGGACCCGCTCGAATTCGACGACCTGATCCGCGAGAAGATGAAGATCGTCGAGATGGACTCCAGTTTCATCAACCGTTCGGTCAACGAGGGTTTCTCGGGCGGCGAGAAGAAACGCAACGAGATTCTGCAGATGGCCGTCCTGGAACCGCGGCTCGCGCTGCTCGACGAGACCGATTCGGGGTTGGACATCGACGCGCTCCGGATCGTGGCGAACGGCGTCAACCAGTTGGCCAGGCCGGAGAATGCCCTCGTGATCGTGACCCACTACCAGCGACTGCTCAACTACATCGAACCCCATTTCGTGCACGTGCTCTACAATGGGCGGATCACCAAATCCGGCGGCAAGGAGCTGGCGTTGCAGTTGGAGCAGAAGGGATACGACTGGATCAAAGAGAAGTCCAGAGAAGTCTAGAGAAGTCAAAGACAGACTTCTCCGATCTTCTTGGACTTTCCCGGACTCTCTAGACTTTTTTTAAGTATGTCATCAGTAGCCAGAGATAGAGACAACTACTTTTCGGCGCACCAACGCTTCGCCAAAACGCGCGAAGCCATCGACCCGGCCTGGCTGGTTCGGTTGCGGGAACAGGCGGGCGCCCGGTTGGAACAGCTCGAATTTCCGACCACGCGCCACGAAGAGTGGAAATATACCAATGTCGCGCCGATCCTGCGGGTGCCGTATCGTCAAGATTTCGATGCGGATCGAGCCGAAGCGGCCGCCGATCAGGCGCTCTCGCTCTCGTTCGCCGAATCGCCGAGCAGCCGGATGGTCTTCATCAACGGGCGGTTCTCGCCGGAGCACTCCGATCTGAGCGCGCTCCCGGCCGGAGTGACCGTGGCTCCGATCTCCGGGTTGTCGGCGGAACAGGCCAAGATCGCCGGCCAGCATCTGGCCGCCTATGCGGACTATCGCGACGAGGCCTTCACCGCGCTCAATACGGCCTATCTCGGAGACGCGGCCTTCATCCATCTGCCGGCCGGCCGGATCGTCGAAACGCCGATCCACCTGTTCTTCCTCAGCGCCGCCGCCGAACCGCTGGCGGTGCATCCGCGAGTCCTGATCGTGGCGGAGCCGGGCGCCATGGCCACGGTCGTCGAGAGCTATCGTCCGGCCGGCGAAGAGAACGATTCCGTCTACTTCACCAACGCCGTGACCGAAGTCTGCCTGGCCCGGGGCGCGTCGATCACGCACTATCGGTTGCAGGAGGAGAGCGAGCGGGCCTTTCACATCGCGACCACGGAGGTCTTTCAGGAAGGCGCCAGCAACTATACCTCGTGTGCGGTCTCGCTCGGCGGCGCCATCGCTCGCCACGATCTGAACGTGGCGCTGGGCGCGGAACGGACCGAGACCACCATCGACGGGTTGTACGTGGTCACGAACAGCCAGCACGCCGACAATCACACGACGATCGATCATCAGCGGCCGCATTGCCACAGCCAGCAGCTCTACAAAGGGATCCTCGACGGCGAATCCCGCGCGGTCTTCAACGGCAAGGTCTTCGTTCGCGAGGGCGCGCTCCTGACCGACGCGCGCCAGCTCAACAAGAACCTGCTGCTCTCGAGCGCCGCCACGGTCGATACCAAACCCCAACTGGAGATCTTCGCCGACGACGTGAAATGTTCGCACGGGGCGACGGTCGGACAGTTGGAGGACGACGAGCTCTTCTACCTGGCCACGCGGGGCATCAGCCCGGACCACGCGCGCACGCTGCTGACCTACGGTTTCGCCGAGGATGTCATCGGCAAGATCCGGCTGGAATCGGTGCGCAAACAGTTGGAGCGGCGGGTGCTGAACAAATTGCATCAGAGTTTGGAGGTCGATTAAACCATGACGAATGCGTCCAAAACGACAACCTGGAAATCCGATTTCGATGTGCAGCGGATCCGCCGGGACTTCCCGATTCTCAAGCGGGAGGTACACGGGAAGCCGCTCGTCTACCTGGACAACGCGGCCTCATCGCAGAAACCGCAGGTGGTGATCGATGCTCTCAACCGCTACTACTCCGAACAGAACGCCAACGTGCATCGCGGGGTCCATGCCCTGAGCCAGCTCGCGACCCGCGAGTATGAAGAGGCGCGCGTCAAGGCGCAGCGGTTCCTCAACGCCGCCGAGACGCACGAGATCATCTTCACGCGCGGCGCGACGGAGGGGATCAACCTGGTGGCCAACAGCTTCGGCCGCCGGTTCGTCCGGGAAGGAGACGAGATCGTCATCTCGACCCTCGAGCATCACTCGAATATCGTCCCCTGGCAGTTGCTCTGCGAGCAGACCGGCGCGAAACTGCGGGTGATTCCGATCAACGACGCCGGCGAGCTGTTGATCGATCAGTATGCGGAGATGCTCAACTCCCGGGTCAAGCTGGTCGCGGTCGCGCACGTCTCCAACGCGCTCGGCACCGTCAACCCGGCGCGGCGCATCGTCGAGCTGGCC
>DATEFT010000317.1:0-6540 GCA_035280505.1 Blastocatellia bacterium
CCGTGGCGCTCCAGGCGCTTGGCGATTAGCAACTGTTCAGGGTTGGCGGGCTTGTTGAAGAGGATCTCCTCATCTTCGTTGCCACCTCCGTCCAGCCGAGTCCCATCGGGTTCATCGACCGCGGCCTCGGAGGCCTCGACCCCGGCCATGTTGAGCAGGGAGGATGAAATCTGCTCCAACTCCAGGCTGGGCACCTCTCTGAGAATGGCCTCGATGGCGCGCCCATAGCCGAGAGTTCGCTGGCGCGCCACGATCACCGGGTCGAGCCCGATTCGCGGAACCTCCGATTCGCCTCGAATGCCGCCTTCTGCCACGAACTGTCCGTCCGAAGCCAATCGCGTGACGACGCTCTTGAGGAACTCCGAGACCGCCTCGGTGTCCGGGAGGTCGAAATTGGCTTTTTCACACTCTTCGAGAATCTGGGCGATCAGATTCGACTCGACGTTGGCGCGGCTGCGCAGCAGCGAGGTATAGAGCTCGACCGGCTGGGCGGTCAATTGCAGGGTAAATTCCGGCACTCTGGGGTCGAAGGAGAGTTGCAGACGCTGCAGCAGAATCGGATGGTTGATGGTGCGCGAGGGCAGCTTCCAGTTGAGCACTCCATCGCCGAGCACCAGTTCGATCCGTCCGGCTTCGCGCTCGATCCGATTGTAGAGCGCATAGACCCGCTCGAAGATCTTGAACGCTTCCCTGGCCGGCCGTTCCTGCGCGGCCCAGGCATCTCGCCGCTCGGCCCATTGCTTGAAAGACCTGACCCTCTCCGGCGACTCATCAAACCGGACCTTGGTCTCCTGGCCGCGATAGTCCTGACCGCTCTTGATCTCCACGATTTTGGCGGTTTTGAACGGGTCTTCCCAACCCGGTTGCAGCCAATCTCTGGTCGGGTAGAGGGGTTCGGGAGGCGAGGTCAGATTGGCCCGGCCCAATTTCAGCAGGAATGAGTCATCAGCAGCTTTGCTCCGAATGATCGTCGGGTGGGCGGGCAAGCTCTTCAACCAGAGGGTCCATTCCTGTTCTTCGACCTGGCCGATCACGGGATTACGCTGCTGGTTGAACGCTTCAAGATACTGAAATATTTGTTTAAGTCTTTTCTTTCCTATCTCCTTGCTCGACATACAACCTCTCCAGCACTAGCTTTGCAGAGGGCCTTGCAAGCGCAAGCTGAATGTCTTCCCCTGCTTTTAGCGGCCATCATCCTACATTCGAGCCGTTAAACGACAGGTCATTAGCTGAAGGTCTGGCACCGGTTCAGCAGGGGCAATGCTGCTGGCGGCCATTACGGCTCCGATCGGATTAATAAAGAGGCTCTTTGGGGCACCCCCAATCGAAAATCTATGCACTTACAGCGGCGCCAGAGTAGCACAGCCATGCCCAGTTTGAAACGCGAATTGACCATCGTCGGGGCCCGGCCAGCGGGCCAATCTTGCCCGGAGACGGCCCTTCCAGGGGTTTTCCGATTCCGACCTTAGTACTTTGGAAATTAAGATATTTGGAATTTGAGTGGCAAACCGCGAAACACGCTAAATCATCCGTCTTTCACACTTTCCCGTCTTTCGCGGTTCCGAAGCCCCGATCTGGAGTGCTCGCACACTATTTAGTACGCGGCGTATGCTTTTTCGTGTAGGCCGGGCCGCAGCCGCCGGAAGGCGAATCTGGATCTCCAACCGAATCAATCTTAGAAAAGTAACATCAATGGCATAAGGGTTGCGATCATCTTCGCCGTATCCCTAAACAGCTCTGCCGAAGCACTAGCCGAAGCACTAGACAATCTACTTACCGGGTCGGGATGGCGATCCCGACTTTGCGCGGAGGAACCTATGAAGATCTTTCACAAGCTTGCCGGTTCTCGCTCCCGTCACCGCGCCCGACGTTCCTGGACTCTGGCGATGATGGCCTCTCTGTTGATGGCCTTCTCCGTCCCGGGTCAGGGTGATGAGCCGCTCATTCGTGTGGCCCGCATCAGCCTGATTGAGGGTGAGGTCAGTTACCAGCGCACCAGTGAATCCCAGGAAGAATGGTCCGAGGCGATTTTGAATATGCCGCTCGATGAAAGCGATCAGTTGCTGAGCGGCGCCGACGGGCGAGCCGAGATCCAACTGAGCGGTAGCAATTTTATCCGCATCTATCGCAACACCAATCTCCGTTTCACGCGATTCAATACCCGGGCCATCCAGTTGGGATTGCCGGTCGGCACTGCGACCTTCCGGGTCGACAGCCTTGATCGCGGACAGTTCCAGATTCTCGATGCCAAAGATCCAGATCTCGATCAGCCGATAAATTACGAGATCGATACTCCGACGCTCGGCGTCATCTTGTCGGAGAAGGGGCTCTACCGCATCAATGTCGCCGAAGACGGTAGAACCGAGGTGATCGTGCGGCGTGGCGAGGCCGATGTCTATAACGATGATCTGGGCCTGATCACCGTCAAAGAAGGGTCGCGATTCATCCTCGAGGGCGACGATCCGAGCCGATCCCAAACGCTCCCTTTGGGCGATAAAGATGCCTGGGATTTGTGGAATGAGAAACGTGACCGGGAGCTGTTTGAGAATCGCCGGAGCCATGATTACATCCCGGACGTGCTGGCTGGAGTCGATGACCTGGATCTATTCGGAGATTGGGATCAGACTCCGGATTACGGTTGGGCCTGGGTGCCGCGCGGAGTCCCGGCCGATTGGGCGCCATATCGCCAGGGTTGTTGGCGCTGGTATCCGTCTTATGGTTGGACCTGGATCTCGAATGAGCGCTGGGGCTGGGTTCCCTATCACTATGGCCGATGGACCTATCATCGGAATCGGTGGTGTTGGGTTCCCGGGGCGCGCCAGGGAGCCGGCGCGGGTCAGAATTGGCGCTGGGCTCCGCATCACGTGGCCTTCTTTGGCTGGGGCGATCGGCGCGATCACGATCGGCGCGACGGCCGTCGCCCCGGACCGGGATGGATGGGGTGGTGTCCGTTGGGTCCTGGGGAATCGCACCATGACCGCCGGCGCGATGGTCATGATCGTCAATTCTCGATCGAAAAGTTGAGGAACTACCGGTCTCCGGGCGGGCTGAGCGGGATGGACGGCCGCCGATTCGATCACCGGCGCGCAATCGTCACTCGTGAGGGCTTGACCGCGCCGCCCAGAGGCGGCCGGATGAACAATCCTGTTCGTACCGAATGGGTCAGGAACGATGGATTTAAACCGATTCATCGTGAACCGGGGCGGACGGCCCTGGTCGATCGGCCGGAGAGCCGCCGCCGGCTGGAAAGAGCGGTCTTCACGCACGGACCCAATGGTCAATTGGATCGGCGTGAATTGATTGAAGAGCAGCGTCGGACCGGAGAACACCGGAGAGGCCAGGCGGACCGAGTTCAGTCCGAGGCCGAGCGCCGCCGGAACGAAGAGCAGACTCGACAGCGCAATGAGCAGATTCGGAACGGACAGGAACGAAATCGCAACGAAGAGCGAAATCGGAATGAAGAACGAGTTCGCAACGAAGAGCGAAATCGGAATGACGCAGAGCGCCGGCGAAATGAGGCGGAGCGGGTTCGGAACGAAGAGCAGCGTCGCCGCCAGGAAGACGGCGCCAATCGGAATGAAGAAGGCCGCCGCCGTCAGGGAGAGCAGGATCGGACCCCGGATGAGCAGCGCCGCCGTGCCGAAGAACAACGACGCCGGGCCCAGGAGGATTCGATTCGGAACGAGGATCAGCGCCGGCGTGACGACGAACAGCGCCGCCAGGTTGAAGAGGGGCGCCGGCAGGTTGAAGAAGGGCGCCGTCGTGCAGAGGAAGAGCGGCAACGCAACGAGGAGCGGCAACGCAATGAAGAGCGTCAGCGCAACGACGAACAGCGTCGGCATGATGGCGAGCAGCGCCGTCATGCCGAAGAGGGGCGTCGGCGTGGTGAAGAAGAGCGGCAACGCAACGAGGAACGCCAGCGCAATGAAGAGCGTCAGCGCAATGACGAACAGCGTCGGCGTGATGATGAACAGCGCCGTCAAGTTGAAGAGGGGCATCGGCGTGGTGAAGAAGAACGACAGCGCAATGAAGAGCGGCAGCGCAACGAGGAACAGCGCCGGCGTGATGACGAACAGCGTCGTCAGGTTGAAGAGGGACGTCGGCGTGGTGAAGAAGAACGTCAGCGCAACGAGGAGCGGCAACGTAACGAAGAACGCCAGCGTAACGAAGAACGGCAACGTCACGAAGAACGCCGCCGGAATGAGGAAGAAGGGCGCCGCCGGGCCGAAGATGAGCATCGCCGGAACGAGGAGCGGCAACGCAACGAGGAACGGCAGCGCAACGAGGAGCGGCAACGCAACGAGGAACGGCAGCGTAATGAGGAGCGGCAGCGCAACGAAGAACGCCGCCGGAATGAGGAAGAAGGGCGTCGCCGAGCCGAAGATGATCGTCGCCGGAACGAAGAACGACAGCGCAACGAAGAGCGCCAGCGTGAAGAGGAACGGCGCCGGAATGAAGAGCGAAACCGGTCGAAACCCACACAGCCCCGCCAGAACTGACTGGGCTAGATTGACCGCTCGATAGACTCGATAGACAAAGCCTCCTCACAAAAGAGAAGACCCTCGGTCATCCGACTGAGGGTCTTCTCTTTAGCGGGGCGATAACCCTGAGGACTATTCGTAACGCAGCGCGTCGATCGGATCCAGCGCCGCCGCTTTTCGCGCGGGATAGTAGCCGAAAGAGATTCCCACTGCCGCGGAAAAGACGACCGATCCGAGGATCGCATAGATCGAGACCAAAGTCGGCCAGCCCAGCATTTTCGGAATAATGATCGAGATGGCGATCCCGAGGACGATCCCGATGAAGCCGCCCAGCAGGCTGAGCACGATCGATTCGATCAGGAATTGGGTCCGGACGGCCGAAGAGCGCGCGCCAATCGCCATGCGGATGCCGATTTCACGAGTCCGCTCGGTGACGGAGACCAGCATAATATTCATGATTCCGATGCCGCCGACCAGTAGTGAGACGCTCGCGATGCTGCCCAGCAGAATCGTCATGATCCGGTTCGTTTCGTCCGCGGCTTCGGCGACGTCGGTCATGTTGCGGACGAAGAAGTCGTTCTCCTGGTTCTGCGGGATTCTATGACGCTGCCGCAGCAACTCGGTGATCTGTTCCTGGGCGGTATAGGTGGCATTCGGCGTAATGGCCGACACATAGGCGAACTGGACGAAGGTGATGGCCAACAGCTTCTTCTGCACCGTGGTGAAAGGAGCGAAAAGCACATCGTCCTGATCGCGTCCCTGCGGATCTTGCCCTCTTCTGGCCATGACTCCGACCACTCGGAACGGCAACTCGCGCACCCGCAGCGTCTGGCCGACCGGGTCGATTCCGGGAAAGAGACTCTCGGCGATGGTCTGGCCGATCACCACCACCCGTGAGGCCATTCGAACATCGGCCTCCGTGAAGAATTCGCCCGATTGGACCAGCCATTTGCGGATCTGCGGGAACTGTTCATTCACGCCCTGGACGGTGCTGTTCCAATTCTGATTACCGAAGATCAATTGAGAAGATCGAGCGTTGACGGAAGGCGTCGCCATGGACACGCTGGGGATCTCGCGCTTGATCGCCTCGATATCTTCGACGGTCAGGGTATTGGAGTTGGAGTTCCCGGTTCCGCTGCGCACCCCGCCCACGTTCTGCGAGCCGGCGCCGACGAAGAGCAGGTTGGTGCCGACGCTGGCGATCTGTTCCTGAACCGAGACCTGCGCGCCCTGGCCGATGCTGACCATGGCAATGACGGCGGAGACGCCGATGATGATGCCGAGCATGGTCAGGGCCGAACGCATCTTGTTGCGCGCCAGCGCGCGAAACGCAATCTTGAGAATCACTAAAAAGTCCATAACAATTACAAGCAGTCGGAAAACGGCGGCGCCCTCGCTAATCGCCGCTCTCGACTACCAGCTCCTCATCATCTTCATCGTCATTATCCGTGGCCGGCGGAAGCCGGAGCAGCTCCTGGGCCGCATCGCGGCGATCCTGGATCCGCGAGTCGCGTTTGATCTTTCCGTCCCTGAAGACGACTACTCGATCGGCATACTCGGCGATATCCGGCTCGTGCGTGACCAGGACCAGCGTGATCCCCTGCTCGCGATTGAGCCGCTGGAAGATCTCCATCACCTCGATCGACGTGCGGGTGTCGAGATTTCCGGTCGGCTCATCCGCCAGGATCAGCGCCGGATGATTGACCAGCGACCGGGCGATGGCCACGCGCTGCTGCTGACCGCCGGAGAGCTGGTTCGGATGGTTCAACTCGCGTCCGACCAGGCCGACGGCGGAGAGGGCGGACATGGCCCGTTGATGCCGTTCGGCCGTGCTGACACCCGCGTAGAGCATCGGCAACTCGACGTTCTCCAGGGCCGAAGTGCGCGAGAGCAGATTGAAGCCCTGAAAGACGAAACCGATCTTGCGATTGCGGATGTCGGCCCGTTCGTCCTTTGAGAGTTGCGAAACATCGTGGCCATCCAGAATGTAGGTGCCGCGAGTGGGGCGATCCAGGCAGCCCACGATATTCATCAAGGTGGATTTGCCGGAACCCGAAGT
>DATEFT010000318.1:0-7102 GCA_035280505.1 Blastocatellia bacterium
ACCATGACGCCATCGCCAGGGGCGGCATGGGGCTGGTTCGAAAACTGGAGGCCGCGGAGGTCCTGTTGAAAGCCATCAGGAAGATCTTCGCGGGTGAAGTCTGGCTCGACGGCGCCTTGATGGCCAGATTGCTGACCGATCTGTGGCAGGGACGGAACGTCCCCTCGACCGAGGAGGGCCAGCCCCATGAGACCGCGCCGGGCAAGGCCAAGCACAAGTCCCTGAAGAGCCTCGGCTCATATGTCTACGAGCCGCCGGCGGAGGAGGCGATCAAGATCGCCCAGCTCACGGACCGTGAACGCGAGGTGATCGCGCTGGTCGGTGAGGGACTCCGCAACCAACAGATTGCCGATCGGCTCTTCATTAGCGTGATTACGGTTCGCCACCATCTCTCGTCGATCTTCTCGAAATTGGAGGTCGAAGACCGCTTCGAGCTGGCCATCTATGCTTATCGGTACGGTCTGGCTCCCTTACCCATGTAGCTACGAACTTAATCTCCAGAGTACCTGACCACCACGGCCCGAATTGAGGGCCTCACGGTCGGTCTCTGCCTCCTGCCGGTTAGATTCTCCCGATCATCAGCCATCGGTCGACCCTGCTTCTCTACTACTCGGAGACACGGCGGTCCCTCTCCTCATCGGCTATTTTTCTAAGCTCGCTCTCATTCGGACATCCTTTGGCGGGAAATAACCGTCAATGATGCGGCACACGAGTTGATATCGAACATGTTGGCGGGCATTAACTGTTGACCGACATAGTTCAAGAATTGATAGCACGTATCAGAGCAGGGCAGAAGATAGTACATTTTGTTCACGATACGTTCATCCATAGTCAATCGAACAACGGGCAAAAAACTGGCAAACAACAGGATCAACTGCTATGCCTAAGATATCTAGTCTCAAGCTGCAAAGATCGGTTTCGCGGACTAATTTTATGAAGGCTTATTTTCAGGACGGCCATTCATAGCTAATACTTATCTTTCAAACTGCATAATGGCACATGAGTGCCACTCTTTTATGGCTATGAAGTGCCAAGCGATCATAAGAAACGGCGGACGGGCATAGGATGGCATCCTAAGCCTATAACAAATTGGTCTAGTTGGACGATGTGCTGGATACTGCTTTCGAGGTACTAAATATGTGCTGAGACAGCCGCAACCTAGAAAGATAACGGTTCTGTCCAAACAGAGGAATTGTTCTATTTCGGGATGCGAGTGTATTGGTTGATTTTCCTGGGTTGATTTTTTCACAGTGATGGGGCAGGAACGAAAAAGTTCCAGATCACTGGAGAGCTAAAGAAAAGCTCACACACTGTCGAAAGAATCAAAATAACGACGCAATAGCAACCACCAATATCCGGCAAATCGTTTGCGCGGCTGATGCAGATCACAAGAGAGACGCCCGATGGTGCCACATGAGGGGCTCTCTGAAGGGGACCGGGGTGTCCGGCCAGCGAGCGGGAAGCAGCTCGGAAGAGCGAGATCCCACGAGGTGGTCAGACCATGATGATTGGGAACTCAGATCACATCTGCATCCGACTGAAGCAGAAGCAAAAGAATATACAGATAATTGCTCAGCCTGCTTCATTCTGTTCGGGCGTCATTTGATGCCAAAGGCCGCGATTCCATTAAGGCAAGGTTAGCCAAATTAATTTAGCGCTCCGTCCGTAAACTTGGTGCTTATCGGTGCCAGAGTAAGGCGTGGTGTAGTGTGATGAGCTGAGCTGGCTCTAGCTCTCCTATGAGGCAGCTCTGTGAGATCGGACGATAGGAGTAGTCCAGGAAATGAGATTGATAGAACACAAGTGTAGGATTTTTTTGCTTGTGACACTGCTGTGGATTTGCTTGAATCTGTTTGCACTCGGCCAGAGTAAGAATCCCACTGAGCAGGTGAGTCACCCCGTCCAACTCGCCACGGCCACAAGAACATCAGAAAGCCGGCCGGCAGGAGTATTTCCTGAGTCTGTGCTCGTCTTCATCCAAGAGGAACCACTGGTATTGTTACTCATTGGATTGGCGTTGTTTGCTGGCGCGACAACCCTGAGGCGCAAACGGTCAGGCAACCGGGAACAGACGACTGGAAACGCCGAAACTTCAATATAAAAGCTAGAGAGCAATCACTTCGAGTTGACACGACTGAGCGTGAGGTCAGGACCGCCACTGACCTTGGGTGTCGGCTCCATATCCAAATTACGTGAATATGCAAATAAGACCTAGAAAAATCAGCGACTATTTAGAGATATGCTGGCGCAGGAAACGGACCCTTTTTTTGATGATGGTGGTGATGATGATCGCAACATTCATCATCGTTCGCAGGATTCCATTACTTTATGAGTCGCGCGCCACGGTTCTCATTACCGCTCAACAACTGCCCGAAGAGCTGACGCAGGCGCCCACCTTTGCCCTGGTCATGCAGCAGCTCAACAGCCGGGCCAATCTGGGGACGCTGGTTCACAAACACAAACTCTATCCGCAATCGAAAGAGCTGGATCCGGCGATCCTCTCGCTGCAGGGCAGCATCAAGACCGTGGTCACCAACCGGGGCTACTACCCGGACGGGCCGGAGTCGGTGGCGCTCACGTTCCGCTACTCGGACCCGGCCGTGGCCCAGAAGGTCATGACGGACCTGGTCGGGACCTTCGAGGGGGCCAACCAGACCATCCGGCAGATGGCGACCACCGAGGTGCGGCGGGTCAACGAGAAGATCGGCGAGGTCGAGGGGCGGCTCCGGCAGATCGCGCCGAAGCAGGATCTGGCGCAGTTGCGCAATCAGACGGAGACCCGCCTGGCCGCCGAACAGGCCATGGATCGGGCCCGGCTGGATACGACCAAGTCGGCGATCGAGACGCTCAGCGATCGCGAGTACATGCTGCAGAAACAGATCGCCGATCTGAGGCAGCAGAGCGAGGAGCAGGAGAAGGTGGCCAAGTCCCGGAACACGAGTCTGGCCGCCAATCCGGCGCTCGGCGCGCTGCTGGTTCGGAGGGCGGACCTCGAGGCCCAGGTGAAGGAGTTTCTGAAGGTCTATACCGAGAAGAACCCGCGGGTGGTCTCCACGCGCGAGCAACTGGCGCAGGTCAATCGCGAGATCTCCCGGCTCGAAGCTCAGGGCAGCAACGAGGCGGCCATCTCCCAGACCCCGGAGATGCTCGACCTGCGAAGGATTCGCCAGCAGTTGCGGCAGGCGGAGGCCGAGCTGGAGATCGTGCAGCGCGATCGCGGCCGGAAGGAGAAGTCGCTGACCGGGATTCCCTCGACCCCCCGGGACCTGGGCGTTCCGGAGACGACCGGGCCGACCACGACCAGCGACATGCGGACCGAGTACGACCGGTTGATCGTGCGGTACAACGCCTTTTTGGATAAGCAGGATGCGCTGATGAAGTTGACGGGCGTCGCCGGGTCGGGCACGCCGCTCTTCCAGGTCCTCGATGTTCCGACCAAGCCGCTCTACCCGGTGGCGCCCAACCGGCCGATGTTGATGCTGATCGGTCTCGGAATCTCGTTGATCTTCGGTCTGCTCGTCGTCTTCGCTCTCGAATTGCCGCGGATGTTCCTGCTCAACGATGAACAGGATATCGAGTACTACCTGGGGGCGCCGGTGATCGCTTTGATTCCGGAGACCACCACTCCGGTCGAGCGCAGCCGGAGCCGGCGGTTGAGGTGGACGCGGGGGATGATCATTTTGATTTTGGCGGCGGGCATGATCCCGGCGCTGATAGTAGTGCTAAATCGCGTGGGCATTTTTCAAATCCTTGGCTACCGTTGAGGGGACGTCATAGATCGCCAGTTGATGGAGAATACGATGAGACAGACTTCTGAAATACTGAAAGTGATTGCTGATTCGGAGCGCAATGAGCAGTCACTGAGCAAAGCAGAGATAAAAGAACGGATCACTCTCCCCATTTCACCCAATGACAACCAGGCGTTGGAACCGCAGGGTTTCAACCGTCTGCAACCGATCATGCAGCCGGCGCGGGAAGCCGAACTCTCGCTGGTTCGTTCCGACCCGCATCTGGTCACGCTGCATGACATCGATCCGGAAGCGGCCGCCCAGTACAACCGGCTGGCGATCGGACTGATCACCGGAGCCATGAAACATCCCCCCCTGAAACGAGTCCTGGTCGCCTCCGCGCACCACTGCGAGGGCCGGACCTGCGTCATGCTCAACCTGGCGGCCGCCCTGGCGCGAGCCCGGCAGCGGGTGCTGGTGGTCGACAGCGACCTCCTGCGGCCCTCGGTCAATCGGCTGCTCGGGATCGAGACGGAGACGGGTCTCTCCGAGGCGCTGACCGATGCGCTCCCGCCGGAGGCGGCGGTGACCCGGCTCTTGCCGATCGGTTTCGACGTGCTCCCGACGCGCTCCCAGATCGAGAACTCGGTGGAGTTGCTGGCTTCCCCCGATTTCCGGACGCTGTTGGCGGCCCTCGACAACAGCTACGATTTCATCCTGTTCGATTCGGCTCCCTTGCTCTCATCCGCCGATGCCAGTCTGCTGGTGCTCCTGACTCACGTCACCCTCATGGTCGTGCGTCCCGGCACCACCACGTCCTCGCAGATGTCGAAGGCCGTCTCGTTGCTCAATGAAGAGAGTCTCTTCGGAGTGATCCTCAACCGGGTCCCCTAAAGGCTCAACCGTTAACCGAAGTTTAAGTTTTCGAGTCGTTCCAGTTATGTCGAAAAAAGGCAATAGAATGCTCGGTCTGCTGCTGTTTGAGAGCATACTGATGTACCTCTGTGGCGTGTTTGCCATCTATTTGCGATTCGGCGAGGACGCCGGCCAGGTCTTCAGTGAGAAGCAGGGCTGGCTCAAGATTCTGCTCGCCCAGACGGTGGTCCAACTGGCTTTCTACCTTTTCGATCTCTATGACTTTCAGTTGATCCGACATCGGTCGGTGCTGATCAATCGCATCCTTCAGGCTCTGGGGCTCTCGGCGATCGCGCTGGCGCTGGTCTTCTATGGGTTGCCCCAGATGATGTTGGGGCGCGGCGTCTTCCTGGTCGCGTTGCTGTTGATGCTGACGCTCATGTTGGCCTGGCGGTTGATGGTGCCCTGGTTGTTGGGGCATCCGCGGTTGGCCGAGCGGGTCCTGATCCTGGGGACCGAGGAGAGTGCGATCTCGATTGCCCGAGAGGTGCTTTCGCGTCGCGAGGATGGTTATGAAGTCATCGGATTCATCGGCGACGACCCGCAACAGATCGGGCGGAGCCTGATCAATCCGTCGGTGGTCGGAGTCATGAGCGATCTGGAGCGGCTGGTCGAGAAACATGCTCCGGATCGGATCGTGGTGGCGCTCACCGACCGGCGCGGCCGGTTGCCTCTGGATCTGCTGCTGAAGTTCAAGGTTCGAGATGAGATCGCCGTCGAAGAGTCCGGGCGGTTCTATGAGCGCCTGACCGGGAAGATCAGCACCGAGCGGCTACAGCCGGGACAATTGGTCTTCGCCGAGACCATGCGCTGGATGAGTTTCTATCGGCGTTCACGCCGGCTGATCGACGTGATCTTGTCGATGATCGGCCTGGTCCTCTCCGCGCCGTTGATGCTGTTGGTGGCCATCGCCGTCAAACTCGAGTCCCGGGGCGGAATCTTCTATATGCAGGAGCGCGTCGGCCTGCACAGCGTGCCGTTCAGGATCATCAAATTCCGCTCGATGAGCATGGACGCGGAGAAGAACGGCGTGGTCTGGGCGAAGCAGGGAGATCCGCGAGTCACTCGCGTCGGGCGGATCATCCGCAAACTTCGCATCGATGAGTTGCCGCAATTTGTCAATATTCTGCGCGGCGAGATGAGCTTGATCGGACCGCGGCCCGAACGGCCGGAGTTCGTCGCCCAGCTCGAACAGGTGATCCCCTTCTATTCGGAGCGGCACCTGGTGAAACCGGGGCTGACCGGTTGGGCGCAGGTCTGCTATCCATACGGGGCGTCGATCGAGGATGCCTGCGAGAAACATCAGTACGATCTGTATTACATCAAGAATCAATCACCGTTGCTTGACGCCATCATTCTCTTGGAAACGGCGCGGGTGGTGCTTTTTGGTCGATTATCACGTTGAACATGGGGAGTTCGCAATCCGCCGGCTGGGCTGATGAGACAGCTTCGCCGCCTCCGGGCGGGGTCTGGGGCGGGTTGCCGGAGGCTGTGAGCAGCCAGCCAATTTCCGGGGGGAAGGGAGCATGAGTATGAGCAGATACCGATCTGGAATTACATCTCAAATCAAACATTGCAGCCTGATGGCCGGGGCGATCCTGGCGCTCAGCCTGCTGGGGGGGGCACCGGCCGCCGCCCAGGAACAATCGTCCAATTCGAAGGTGGCCGTGCCGTCCGGCAAGAAGGTCAAGGCCCAGCGCGACGACGGCAAATCGTCGACCGGCGCCGGGAGCGTCGACGCTCCCGCCGGCGGAGGCGGAGGCAGCTCCACCGCGGGCGAGGACGAATATATGGTCAAGGACGTCATCCGGCGATTCTCCGAGACCTACCGGTTCGGTCCGGCCGATGCCATCGCGATCCGGGTCAAAGGTCAACCGGACTATTCGATGGACCGGGTCAAGGTCTCGCCGATGGGGACCATCTACCATCCGTTGCTCGGCGATCTGACCGTGGTCGGGATGACGATGGAACAGTTGAAGAAGCAACTGACGACGGATCTGAGCGAGTACATCCTGGATCCGGTCGTCAGCCTGGAACTGCTCGAGGCCCAGAGCGCCAAGGTCGGCGTGATCGGGGAGGTCAAGGCGGCGCGCGTCCTGCTGCTGCAGGGGCCGCTGACGATCCTCGACGCGATCACCGAGTGCGGCGGCTTCGCCGACACGGGCAACAAGAGCAATGTCACGTTGTTGCGGCAGAACCCCGACGGCAGCCGGGGCAAACTGATCATCAACGTCAAAAGTATTCTCGAGGGTAAAGCCAGGCCGGAAGATAACCTGGCGTTACAAGCCGGCGATCTGGTGATCGTCAACGGCAATGTCATGAAGAAGCTTCCAGCGATAGCGGCCATTAGCGGGTTCACAAGTCTTCTATCCTTGATCCAGCTCGGATCCAAGTGATTAGAGGAAGGGTTCACAATACGGGTAATGTGGGAGGTGACTATGCAACATACAACATTGGAG
>DATEFT010000319.1:0-4330 GCA_035280505.1 Blastocatellia bacterium
ATCATCTTCGTCATGATGGCCAGCGTCATCAGCACCCGGGAGCGCCTGGAGTCGATCATCAGGCTGACGGTGATCTGCGGCGCGATCCTGGCGTTCTTCGCCATCAAGAGCTACGCGATGGGCAGCTTCGACTTGAGAGGCATCCGGATCGTGGGGTTGGTCAAGGGGATCTTCGAGAACCCCAACGACCTGGCGACGGCGCTCTGCATGCTGTTTCCGCTCGCGATCGTGCTGATGCTGAACCGCAAGGGCTTCAAGCGGTTCTTCTATCTGGGCTGTGTGTTGGTGATCGTGCTCGGGATCTTCGCCACCTTCTCCCGCGGCGGATTCCTGGGGGTCTTCGCGGTCTGCCTCTTCATGGCTTGGAAGTTCGGGGGCAAGCGCCGGGTGCCGAATCTGATCGGCGCCGCCATCCTGCTGGTCGGGATCCTGATGGTCCTGCCCGGCGGGTATCGGAACCGGGTGGTCACCATCTTCAATTCGGACCAGGACGAGACCGGATCGGCCCAGGCCCGGACGGAGTTGTTGCATCGCGGCATCGAGGTTTTCATGCGCCGCCCCATCGTGGGGGTCGGCATGGGCAATTTTCATATCTTTTCGGTTCATGAGCACGTCGCTCACAACGGTTACGTCGAGATCGCGGCGGAATTGGGAATCTTCGGGTTGCTCGCCTATCTGACGATCATCATCAAACCATTCCGGCGGCTGTTGCGGGTGGAAAAAGACTTGAAGGGGTCGACGACCGACAGCGATCGTTGGTTGCGCTATTTGAATATCGGTTTACAGGCTCAGTTAGTCGCTTATATCGTCACCAGTTTCTTTCTCTCGATTGAGTACCTCTGGTATCTGTACTACGCGGCGGCCTATGCCATCGTGCTGCAGCAGATCCACCTCAACGAGCGAGCGAAAGAGCCGGTGCTCGAATCTCCGGCGCTGCCCGTCGAGGACCAGTCGAAGGCGTTGGCGCTGAGGCCTAAGAAGAACGAAGGAGCGCTCTGGTCCTCTTAGTCGAGAGCGGCCGGAGTTTGGGTCAGGCGACTCCCCGTCGTCTCCTGATGTGGTTAAAGGAGGACGGAATAAGCAGGTAGACGCGGATCCGGTTCGAGGACGGATGACGACCTCATCCACTCTCGGGAGGGCTCCGGTCCGGTTGCTTACGGAGAAAGGAAAGATGTCCAATATTCATCTCACTCAGCAGTTGATTGCACAGATCGTTTTCTTCTTTGCCGCGGCCATGATCGCCTATATCTACATCGGCTACCCGATCCTGATGTTTGTGCTGAGTCGTCTGTTTCCGCACCCCGTTCGCCGAACCAGCTATACGCCTCGCGTCTCACTGATCATCGCCGCCCACAACGAAGAGAAAGACATCGCCCGCAAGTTAGACAACGCCTTGTCCCTCGATTATCCGCAGGACAAACTGGAGATCATCGTCGCCTCGGACTGTTCGACCGACGGTACGGACCGGATCGTCAATCATTACCGCCATCTGCACGACGTGATCCTGCATCGCCAGAACGAACGGCATGGCAAGACCCGGGCTCAATGCCGGGCCGTCGGGGTCTCGACCGGAGAGATTCTGGTCTTCTCGGATGCCACCACCGAGTATGAGCCCGACGCGCTGCGGAAGATCGTCGAGAGCTTCGGCGACTCGACCGTCGGGTGTGTCGCCGGGCAATTGATCTACGTCGACGGCAAATCGTCGGTGGTCGGGAAGGGCTGCCGCTCGTACTGGAACTACGAGAAACTGATCAAGCATTCCGAGAGCGAACTGGGCTCGTTGATCGGCGTCAGCGGCTGCATGTATGCGGTGCGCCGGAGCTGCTATGCCCGGCTGGCCAGCGACATGATCGATGATTTCGTGATCGCCACCGAGATTCGCCTGCAGGGCCTGCGCACGGTTTACGAACCGGAGGCGATCGCCAAGGAGGACACCAATCATCGGACTCGCGACGAGTTCCGGATGCGGGTCCGGGTCATCGAGCAGACCATGAGCGCGATCTATCGCTATCGCCAGATTCTGAACCCCTTCAAGCATGGGCTGTTCGCCTTCCAGATGATCTCTCACAAGATTCTGCGGTACAGCGTTCCGCTCTGGCTGGCGCTGGTCCTGGTGGCCAACTGGTTCGCGCAGGACGCCGGGAGTCTCTACCAATACTTTTTCATCATGCAATTGTGGGCTTATGCGGCGGCCCTCACCGGCTGGATCGGCGAACGCGCGAAGATCAGCCTGGGACCGCTGGCCGTTCCTTACTATTTCGTCCTGGTCAATGTCGCAATCGTCTGTGGATTCGTGAAGTATCTACGCGGCCAATCCCATGTCGTCTGGGAGCCGGTCCGCGACAGCCGTTCGGAGGCAATCGCGCCCCAGCGCTGATTGCCAGAGAGAGTAATTCAAACTTTGGTCGAGTGACAATAATATGTGTGGTATTGCAGGAACAATTGGAGCGGCGGCGTTGCTGGACTATCCCGCGAGTTGCCAAATGATTGAGCGCATGTGCGACGCGATCACTCATCGCGGCCCGGATGATTGGGGCAGCCATGTCGAGACTATCGGGGACCAGGTGGTCTCCATCGGGATGCGCCGCCTGTCGATCATCGACGTCGCCAGCGGCCATCAACCGATCGCCAACGAGGACAATTCGGTGTGGATCGTCTTCAACGGCGAGATCTACAACTATCGCGAACTGCGTGACGACCTGATCGCCCGCGGCCATCGTTTCCGGACCCGGACCGATACCGAGACCATCGTTCACCTCTACGAAGAGGAGGGCGAACGGTGCGTCGAGAAACTGCGCGGGATGTTCACCTTCGCCATCTGGGATCGTCGTGACCACAGCCTGTTCCTGGCCCGCGACCGCGCCGGCAAGAAGCCCATGCACTATACCCAGTCGGGCGACCATTTCGTCTTCGGTTCCGAGATCAAGTCGATCCTGCAGCACCCGGCCGTCAAACGGGAGGTCAATCTGGAGGCGATCTCGGACTTTCTGACCTATGGTTACGTGCCCGATCCGCGCACCGCTTTCAACGGCATCCACAAACTGCCGCCCGGCCACACCCTGACCTA
The DNA here is from genome assembly GCA_035280505.1 of Blastocatellia bacterium. GTDB lineage: Bacteria > Acidobacteriota > Blastocatellia > RBC074 > RBC074 > JAKEHZ01. The sequence continues at coordinate 3,068 of DATEFT010000319.1, forward strand.
TAAGAACGGCCAGATCCGCACCCGCCGGTACTGGGACTTCGGTTTCGGCTCCGCGGTCTGGGCGCAACGGCTGACCGAGGCCGAACACATCGAACGCCTGCGGGAACTGCTGGCCGAGTCGGTGCGGATCCGGTTGGAGAGCGAGGTGCCGCTGGGGGCGTTTCTCTCCGGCGGGATCGATTCGAGCCTGGTGGTGGCGTTGATGGCGCGCGAGATGCAGCAGCCGGTCAAGACCTTCTCCATCGGGTTCAAGGAGTCGGGCTTCGACGAGCTGAAGTATGCCAAGGTCACGGCCAAGCTGCTCAACACGGACCATCACGAGTTCGTCGTGACTCCGAACGTCTGCCAATTGGTCGAAGAGATCATCTGGCATCACGACGAGCCCTTCGCCGACGTCTCGAGCATTCCGACCTACGTCGTCTCGAAGATGGCCCGCGAGTACGTGACGGTCGTCCTCTCCGGCGACGGCGGCGACGAACTCTTCGGCGGATACGAGCGCTACGCGGTCGAACGGCAGCGGGAGAAGTTCCATCGCATTCCGCGGTTCATTCGTTACGGCCTCATGCGGCCCTTGAGCGCCGCGCTGCCGGAAGGCTTCTACGGCAAACGATTTCTCGGCAACATCGCGCTGGACCTCGGCGAGCGCTACGTCGACAACATCTCCTACTTCAACGAGGAGGCCAAGCGGGCGCTGCTGGCCTCGACCATGCGGGCCGCGCTCAACGGGTACGAGGCGTCGAACGCCTATCATCAGCTCTACCTGGAGTCCGGATCGGAGGTCAATCTCGAACGCCAGCTCTATCTCGACAGCAAGACCTATCTGCCCGGCGACATCCTGGTCAAAGTCGACCGGATGAGCATGGCGCAGTCGATCGAGACCCGGGCGCCGCTCCTCGATCACCGGTTGATCGAGTACGCCCAGACGATTCCGGCCTCGCTTAAACTTCGTCGGACAGGCAACGGAATCGAGACTAAGTACATCCTTAAACGCGCCGCCGCAGGTTTGATCCCCGACGAGATCATTAATCGACCCAAGCAGGGTTTCGACGTCCCGATTAGAAAATGGCTCAACGGCGAATTGCGAGAGATGCTCGATGACACTCTCAACAGCCGCTCCCTGCACGAACGCGGTTATTTCAACAGCCAGGCGGTCCAATCGATCGTGAATGAACACCGGCAGGGAGTTCGAGATCACGCCCGGCATCTGTGGGGGCTCCTCACCCTCGAACTTTGGCACCGCTCATTCATCGATCGGAAGCCGGA
>DATEFT010000320.1:0-5728 GCA_035280505.1 Blastocatellia bacterium
TGGCCCAGCCCAGCATCGAGTGCAGCGGCGTCCGCAGCTCATGCGAGACGACCGAGAGGAATTCGTCCTTGAGCCGGTTGGCCGTTTCAGCCTGTTCGCGCAGGTGCTGTTCGAGCGCCAGCATCTGCTCGCGTTCGCGCTCGGACTGTTTGCGGTCCTCGATATCGGTGCAGGTGCCGCACCAGTAGTTGATTCGCCCGGCCGCGTTCTTGATCGGGAGCGCCCGCGCCAGGTGCCAGCGATGGACTCCGTCCGCGCGCCGCAATCGGAATTCGATCTCGTAATTGGATCCGGAAGCGACCGCCCGCTCCCACACCTCCCGGGTGCGGGCCCGATCGTCGGGATGCAGGATCTCAAGCCACCCCTCGCCGAGGCTCCGCTCGAGCGGTTCGCCCGTAAACTCCGCCCAGCGGTTGCTCAGATAGTCGCATCGGCCCTCGGCGGTGCAGGTCCAGACGAGTTGCGGGATCGCCTCGGTCAGCGCCTGGAACCGCAACTCTTTCTCGCGGATCTGGCGGCGCAGCGCGACGCGGTCGATGGCGTTGTGGATGGCGCGCTGCAGGTCGACCGGCGTCAGATGGTTCTTGTTGATGAAATTCTGCGTGCCGGCCTTCATGGCTTCGACGGCGAGCGCGACCTCATTCGCTCCCGTCAGCATGACGACCGGGATGGGCACCTCACCGTCTTCGCCGGTGAGCGCCGTGAGCACTTCGAGGCCGTCCAGGTCGGGCAGGCGGTAATCGAGGAGCATGCAGTCCGGTTGGGTCTCCCGGCAGATCTCCAGCGCCTGGTTTCCGCTGTCGGCCTCCAGAATGGTGTACTCCCATTCGGAGTCTTGTCGCAGGTACCGCCGGTAGGCCACGCGGTCTTCGGCCGTATCGTCGACGATAAGAATGGTTCGGTGTTGTGGGTTCATGCGAACATTTTTCTGAAAGCGGATCTTCCGTGAGAGGCCGGAACGGGCTCTCATTCGACCATCGCGGGGATGACCGCCGTGCGAAACCAGTATTCGACGGTGCTCTGGATCTCGCGCTTGAACCCCTCGTAATTTGAGGTCTTGATCTGGTATCCGTTAACCCCCCGGCGATAACACTCCCTGATGTCCGAAGGATTGGCGGAGGTCGTCATCACGATGATCGGGATCGCCGAGAGGCTCCGGTCGCTTTTGACCACCTGGAGTACTTCGCGCCCATCGGTGCCGGGCAGATTCAGGTCCAACAGAATGATCGACGGGCGCGGCGCGGAACCGGACGCGGCATAGCGCCCGGTTCCATGCAGATATTCGATCGCCTCATCTCCGTCACGGCAGCGGTGATGCGGCGCCTGCAATCCCGCCTGCTGGAAGGCCCGCACGAGGGCGACATAGTCCTCGTCGCTGTCTTCAACCAAGAGGAGCGGCGAGGCTAGATTGTTGGACGTCGTCATGAGCATCTCCTGTGAGTGTGAAATAGACCGTCGTTCCCTGGTCCGGCAGCGAGTCGAGCCAGATGCGCCCGCCGTGCCGCTCGACGATCTTGCGGGCAATCGTCAGTCCCGCCCCCGTCCCCCCGCCGAACTCATCGCGGCCATGCAGCCGCTTGAAGATGCGGAAGACTGTTTCGTGATGTTTGGGTGGAATGCCGATCCCATTGTCCCTGACGTAGACGACAATGGGCGTTCGGCGCCCGGCGGAGAGAGTCTCTTGATCGGGGCCGGCGTTGTCTACCGGCTCGTGGTTGGGCTGGTAACCGATCTCGACCCATTTCTCCGCTTTGTTGTTATATTTGACCGCGTTGGCGATCAGATTGGTGAGCAGTTCGCTCACCAGCGTCGGATCGGCCGGCACGGTCGGCAGCGGTCGCGGCACGCGCACGGCGACGCCGCTCTCGATCAGCCGCGGCTGGAGCAGTTCACAGACCTCGTCGAGCACCGGTTGCAGCGCGACCTCGCGACGTTCGATCTCCTGCCGCCCCAGCCGCGAGTAGTGCAGCAGGGACTCGATCAACTCCTCCATCTTCTGGGTCAGCCGTTGCAGCGTCAGCAACTGCTCGCGGCCCGGCGCCTCGAGCCTCTCGCCGTAATCTTCGAGCAGGAAGTGCGAGTAGTTGTGAATGCCGCGCAGCGGCTCCTTCAGATCGTGCGAGGCGATGTAGGTGAAGGAATCGAGCTCGCGGTTGCTGCGAATCAACTCTTCGTTGAGCCGCAACAACTCTTCATTCTGCAGCCGCAACTCTTCGGTGCGTTCCGCCACCCGCAACTCCAGCTCCTGGTTCATCCGCTCCAGCTCCCGCGTCTTGCGGTACAACTCGACGAAGACGCTGACTTTAGCCCGCAGGATTTCGGGAACCACCGGGACGGAGACGTAATCCACCGCCCCGCGCTCGTACGCCTTGACGCGATCGAGGTCGGAGATGTGGACGCCGGAGACGAAGATGATGGCCGTCTTCTGGTAACGCGGGTGCTGATGGATGATCTCGGCCAGCTCAAAGCCGTCCAGTTCAGGCATGCTCACGTCCATCAACACCACGGCGATCTCGGTCTTGAGCAGAATCTCCAGGGCTTCGCGCGCCGATCCGGCCTTGATCAGGTTCTCCCGCAACTCGGAGAGGATCGCTTCGTAACTCAGCAACTTGGCCGGTTGATCATCAACCATCAGAATATTGACCCGGCCGGGGTCATCGGTTGCATAGGGTCCCATATTTCACTCGATTTCAAATTTGAGGTTTCAAAATTTGAAATTTGGTCAGGCTGCCGTTACCGATGTAACCACATGCGCAGCGCCGACAGTAACTGTTCGGTGTTGACCGGTTTGGCCAGATAGTCGGAAGCGCCCGCTTCGAGGCACTTCTCGCGATCGCCTTTCATGGCCTTGGCCGTGAGGGCGATGATCGGCAGGCGGCGGAACAGGGCGTTCTGCCGGATGACCTGCATCGTCTCATAGCCGTCCATCTCAGGCATCATAATATCCATGAGCACGATCGCCACGCTCGGTGTGGATTCGAGAATCGCAATCGCTTCGCGCCCGGTGCCCGCCGTCAGGACGGTCATTCCCCGGCGTTCGAGCACGCTCGACAGCGCGAAGATATTGCGGACGTCGTCGTCCACCACCAGCACCTTTTTGCCCAGCAGGTCTTCGTCGGAACGGTTCAAACGTTCGATCATCTGCTGTTTTTCGAGCGGGAGGTCGGCCACGACACGATGCAGGAAGAGCGCCGTTTCGTCAAGTAGCCGCTCGGGCGATTCGACACCTTTCACGACGACGCTGCGGGCGATCGTGTGCAGTTGCGCGTCCTCTTCCGGGGTCAGCTCCTTGCCCGTAAAGACCACCACCGGAAGCTCGCTCAGCGGCTCTTCGTGGCGGATGTGTTCGAGGACCTCGAATCCGGACATGTCCGGCAGCCGCAGGTCGAGCACCAGGCAGTCGACGTGTTCCTGATTCAGGATCCGGAGCGCCTCCTCGCCGGTGCCGGCCAGGGCGATGTCGATGTCGTCGTGGCCGAGCAACTCGGAGATGCTCAGCCGCTCGGCCGGATTGTCCTCGACCAGCAGCAGTCGTTTGCGGCGCGGCAGGGCGTAGTCGCGGATGCGGGAGAGGGCCGCGTCCAACCCTTCAGTCGTCGCTGGTTTGGAGACGAAGGAGAACGCGCCCCGCGAGAGGCCGTGCTGCCGGTCCTCGTCGAGCGTCACCATCTGGACCGGAATGTGGCGAGTGGCCGGATTCTGCTTCAGATGGCTGAGCACGGTCCAGCCCAGCATATCCGGCAGAAAGACGTCCAGGGAGACGGCCGTGGGATGATACTGGCGGGCCAGCGCGAGAGCCTCCGCGCCGCGCATCGCCACCAGCACCTTGAATCCTTTCCCGCGCGACAGGTCGCACAGGACGCGCGCGTAATTCAGGTCGTCCTCGACGATCAGCAGCACGCGGTCGCCGGGTTGCAGATCGTCGCGATCGTCGGGAATCACCTCGACGGGCCGCTCCGGCACGCGGGCGGCGTGGAAGTTCGCGGGCTGCTTGCGGGCCGGGACTTCCTTGCTCTCCGCCGAGAGCGCGGAGGCGCCGGGGCCGACGTAGGTCTGCGGCAGATAGAGCGTGAAGGTGCTGCCCGATCCCGGTGTCGAACGCAATTGGATTTCACCGCCGAGCAGGCTGGCCAGCTCGCGGCTGATGGCGAGGCCGAGGCCCGTGCCGCCGTACTTGCGGCTGGTGCCGGCGTCGGCCTGCTGAAACGCCTCGAAGATGATCCGCTGTTTCTCCAGCGGAATGCCGATGCCCGTGTCCGAGACTTCGAACGCGACCACGTTCGCCGTGCCTTTGAGGATCGGATGGTCGTGGCTCCAGCCCCCGGTGGCGACCGAGATGTTCAGCCGGACGCCGCCCTGTTCGGTGAACTTGAAGGCGTTCGAGAGCAGATTCTTGAGCACCTGCTGGAGCCGCTTCGAGTCCGTGATGATGGTGCGGCTCAGGTGATGGTCCATATTGACCTCGAAGGCCAGCCGGCGGTTCTCGGCTTCGTGGCGGAAAGGCCGGGCGATCACTTCGAGCAGGTTGCTGAAGTAGATCTCCTCGGCCTCGACCGTGACCGTTCCGGACTCGATCTTCGAGAGGTCCAGGATGTCGCTGATCAGGTTGAGCAGGTCGGTGCCCGCGCCGTGGATCGTCCGCGCGAACTCGACCTGTTTGGGAGTCAGGTTGCCCTCGGGGTTCTCGCCGAGCTGTTGGCCGAGAATCAGGATCGAGTTGAGCGGAGTCCGCAACTCGTGCGACATGTTGGCCAGGAACTCGGACTTGTATTTCGACGTGAGCGCCAGCTCGGCGGCCTTCTCTTCGAGGGCGCGGCGGGCCTGTTCGATCTCCTGGTTCTTTCGCTCGACCTCGACGTTCTGTTCGGCGAGCTGCTGGGCCTTCTGCGCGAGCTGTTCGTTGGTCTGTTGCAACTCGGTCTGTTGCGACTGCAGTTCGGCGGCGAGCTGCTGCGATTGCTGGAGCAGCGCCTCGGTCTGCATGGTCGCTTCGATGCTGTTGAGCACGATCCCGATGCTGGACGTGAGCTGTTCGAGAAAGGCTTGATGCGAGGCCGTGAAGATGCCGAGCGAGGCCAGCTCGATCACCGCCTTGACCTGATCCTCAAAGAGCACCGGCAGCACGATGACGTTGCGCGGCACCGAGTGAAAGAGGCCGGAGCGGATGGGGACGGTGTGGGGCGGAAGGTCGGCGATCAGCATGCGCCGTTTCTCGATCGCGCACTGCCCGATCAACCCCTCGCCGACCTGCAGTTGGCGCGGGTGTCCGTCCTCCACGTCGTCCGCGAATGAAGAGAGCAGCCGGAGTCCGGGCATCTCCTCCGCCTCCATCTGGTAGATCACGCCCTGCTGGGCGTTGACGAGCGGCGCGAGTTCCGACAACAACATTCGGCCCACGGTGGCCAGGTCGCGCTGGCCCTGCAGCATGCCCGTCAGACGGGCGAGGTTCGTCTTCAACCAGTCCTGCTCGGTGTTGCGATCCGTGGTCAGGCGCAGGTTGTTGATCATCGTGTTGATGTTGTCCTTCAACTCGGCGACCTCGCCGAGCGCCTCCACCTGAATCGAGCGGGTCAGGTCGCCCTGGGTGACGGCGGTGGCCACCTCGGCGATGGCGCGGACTTGATTGGTCAGGTTGTCCGCGAGCAGGTTGACGTTACCGGTCAGGTCCTTCCAGGTGCCGGCAGCTCCCGGCACGTTGGCCTGACCTCCGAGACGGCCCTCGACGCCG
>DATEFT010000321.1:0-8211 GCA_035280505.1 Blastocatellia bacterium
GGCCTCGCCGTATCCGCCCTTGCCGGCTCCGTCCGCGCCGACGGGACTGACGGCGATCGCGGGCATCGGGCGGGTCATGCTGAACTGGACGCCGTCGAACGATGGCGCCCAGGGATACAGCCTGCAGCGCGCGACCGTGAGTGGCGGCCCCTACACGACGATCGCTTCATGGACGGACAACGCCTTCAACCAGCGGACGGATCCCGCGGTCACCGGCGGCACGACCTATTACTACGTCCTGGCCGCGATCAACCAGTCCGGAACCAGCGCCAATTCCGAGGAGGTCGGTGCCACGCCGGTGGCCGCCGGCGCGTTGCCCCCGGGCTGGCTCTCGCGGGATCTCGGGGCCGTGAACGGGCCCGGCGCAGCCGGCTACGCCAACGCCGGCAACAACACTTTTGTCGTCAGTGGAAATGGGAGCGGCATTGGCGGGACAGCCGATTCGTTCAGTTATGCGTTCGGAGGAGTGACGGGCGATGTCACGATGACCGCCAGACTGTTGATCAACGGATCCATCAAGGTGGGGCTGATGATGCGCGAGGCGCTCGGCGCCGATGCCAAAGCATTATCGCTCACTCTGGGGGACGTCGGGGGACGCGAGACGAGATTCGGAACGAGGTCTTCGGCCGGGGGCGCCATGACTTTCCAACTCGGTAATGCCTACACCTGGACGCCGGTCTGGTACCGGCTGCAACGGTCGGGAGACACCTTCACGGCGTTCCAGTCATCCGACGGGGTGGCCTGGTTCGAGATCGGATCCAGTTCGGTGCCGATGTCCGGCACCTATCTGGCCGGGTTGTCGGCGGTCGCCGGCACGGCGACCTTCGACAACGTGACGATCGTCGGGGGAGGCGTTCCTCCGCCGACTCCGACGGATCTGACGGCCACAGCCGGTGGCAGCAGTCGAATCGGTCTCACCTGGAGAGCGTCGGCAGGCGCATCGGGCTATAGCGTGAAGCGCGCGACGAGCGCCGGCGGTCCTTACACGACGATTGCCAGAGGGGTCCTGGACACAAGTTACGTGGATACGGGATTGAGGCCGAGCACAGCCTACTATTACGTGATCTCCGCGGGAAGCCTGGCTGGGGAGAGTTCCGACTCTCTCCCGGCCTCCGCGACGACCTTCGACCCCAGTCTGCCGCCGGCGCCGACCGGGCTGGCCTCGGCCTCAGGTGACGCGCGAATCGCCTTGAACTGGGCTCCCGCTCCCGAAGCCGCCGGCTATGACGTAAAACGCGCGACGGCGATCGGCGGGCCCTACACGACGATCGCCAACACAACGATGACCAGTTATGCCGACACCAACGTGGCTAACGGAACAACTTACTACTACGTCGTCTCGGCAATCAATGCCCTCGGAGCCGGTCCCGATTCTTCCGTGGTCGGTGGGACGCCCGTCCATGGCCAATACGGCTACTGGACCTTTGACGAAACCGATGGCACGGTGGCGGCGGATTCGTGGGGCGGCCGGAACGGGATGCTGGGCGCCGGCGCCGCCCTGGTGACGGGGGCAATCAACAATGCGGTTCGACTTGATGGAACTTCCGGGGGGTATGTGACTCTTCCTTCGGGGCTGGTCAGTTCCTTGAACGACTTCACCATTGCCGCCTGGGTGAAACTGGAGGCGTCTCAGAACTGGGCGCGCCTCTTCGATTTCGGCACCGGAACGAACGTCTATATGTTCTTGACGCCGAGGAACGGCGCGAATGGAAGACTGCGTTACGCCATTACCACCGGCGGTGGCGGAGGAGAGCAACAGATCAACAGTAACCTCGCTCTTGCCGTCGGGGTGTGGACGCACCTGGCGGTAACGCTCTCCGACAATGTCGGCATCCTCTACGTCAACGGCCTCGAGGCCGGGCGAAACGACAATCTGACGCTCAAGCCCTCCAGCCTCGGTCAAACTTCGCAGAACTGGCTCGGCAGATCGCAATATCCCGACCCGCTGCTTCCCGGCAGCATCGATGATTTCCGGATCTACAATCTGGCGTTGAGCGCATCGGAGATCTCCAACCTCTGCGCCTCGCACCGGCCGGGGATTACGAGCCGTGCCGCCGCGAGCGGCACCTATGGAACAACTTTCAGTTATACGATTGAGGCCACCAATTCGCCCTTTCTCTTCAGCGCGACCGGACTCCCACCCGGCCTCAGCATCGACACCGGTAACGGCCTCATCTCGGGGACGCCCACGGCGACAGGGACTTTTGCGGTCACGGTCAGTGCGGCCAACCAGACCGGCGCCGGCTCCGCGGTACTCAATCTCGAGATCGCGAAGGCCAGGGCCACGGTGACGCTCGGCAATTTGAATCAAATCTATGATGGCTTGCCGAGGGTGGTCACCGCAACCACCGATCCCGCCGACCGAACGGTCATCCTCACGTACAACGGCGGCGAGACGCCGCCGACCTGTCCCGGCAAGTATACGGTCATGGCATCGATCATCGATGCGAACTTTACCGGCTCCGCTTCCGGGGCGCTCGTCGTGAGAGCCCCTGTGCTCGTACGCCGCGCCGGCGTTCTCACCGAGGGAGCCGTCTGTGATCGGCTGACAATCAAGACCGCCGCCCGGTTGAGCGCCTCCTGGCCGTCAGTACTCCGTTTACAAAATCGGGAGACAAACCGCGGGAGATGCGAAACACGCTAAATCAGCCGAATTTCGTGTATTTCGCGTATTCCGTGAACGAAAACCCGGGCGTTCAGAGGCGTGTGCTCGTTGGGGAGAACTCCGCTGAACGTTCCCTCAACTATAAAGGAAAAGCCATGAAGCTATTTCTGACAGTTGTCGCCATCGCCGGAGCATTAGCGGCCATTTCAATCATCGATCCGTCACACGCCGGAAAAGCGGCGGCCGATCCCGCCCCAGTTGTGCAGGCGGCCTTCGTTCATCCGGGTCTGCTGCACACCCAGGCTGACTTCGACCGCATGCGCGCCCAGGTCAATGCCAACGCTCAGCCCTGGAGAGCCGGTTGGGATAGGTTGGCGGCCAACGCGCATTCACAACTCACCTGGACGCCGCGTCCAACCGCGACGATCATTCGGGGAGGCACCGGACAGAACTATCCCCAGTTGTATAACGACATTCATGCGGCCTACCAGACGGCTCTCAGATGGAAGATCACCGGCGATACCGCCTACGCCAATAAATCGATCCAGATCATGAATGCGTGGTCCTCCACCTTAACGACCATCACGGGTAATGCCGACCGGTTTCTGGCGGCGGGCATTTACGGATCTCAATTTGCCAATGCGGCGGAGATCATGCGGACCTACAGCGGCTGGTCGGCGGCGGATTTCAACCGGTTCAAAAACATGATGTTGAACGTCTTCTATCCGCTGAACCATCAGTTTCTGGTCGGGCACAACGACGCCTGCATCACCAATTACTGGGCGAACTGGGATCTCTGCAACATGGCCTCCATCCTGGCGATCGGCATTCTCTGCGACGATCGGGCCAAGTTCGACGAAGCGATCAACTATTTCAAGAATGGTGCGGGAAACGGCTCGATCAATCATGCCGTGCCCTTTCTGCATCCCGGCGGGCTCGGCCAATGGCAGGAGAGCGGGCGAGACCAGGGCCACTCCATATTCGGCATTGGATTGATGGCCACCTTCTGCGAGATGGCCTGGAATCAGGGGCAGGATCTGTATGGGTGGAGCAACAGCCGGTTTCGCGCCGGCGCCGAATACGTCGCCCGCTATAATCTCGGGAACTCCGTTCCTTTCACCACCTATAACTGGGGGAGCGGCCAGAATTGCGCCCCAATGTCGCAGACCGTCATCTCATCCGCCGGCCGTGGCGAAGTTCGCCCGATCTGGGAGATGGTCTACAACCATTATGCCAACCGCCTCGGCCAGTCCGTTCCCGAATCCGCCGCTTATGCCGCGCTGGTTCGTCCTGAAGGGGGCGGCGGTGATTATGGTCCCAACAGCGGCGGTTACGATCAACTCGGTTTTGGAACTCTGACCTTCACACGAACTGGCGGCGGAGCCATTGCAAACGGCACCTACAAGCTGCTCAATCGTGCCAGCGGAAGATATCTCGATAATCTCGGCGCGACTGCCAACGGGGCGACGGTCGTCCAGTGGCAAAATAGCGCCAGCAACAATCAGCGATGGCAGGTCGCCGATCTCGGCGGAGGCTTTTACAAGATCATTTGCGTCACGGGGAACAAGCGGCTCGACAGCCTGGGCCACACCGGCGACGACACCGCCGTCGGGCAGTGGGACGATAGCGCCAGTTTCAATCAACAGTGGACCATCCAGGCCGCCGGCGGCGGGTATTACAAAATCATCAACCGCGCCAACGGTCTCTGCCTGGACACCGGAGGCGGCACGGCCGATGGCTCAGTCATGGAGTTCTGGAGCAACGGCGGCAGCCTCAATCAACAGTGGCAGTTCGTGACGCCTTAGGATTTAAACCATGGAACATGCGGGATGCGCTAAATCGATCTGTTTTTCGCGGACTCCGCATGTTTCGCGGCTTGAAGATAAGATGACGGAAAGGAGATCACAGAGTTGCGCACCACAGTTCCCTGCCTGTTGGCCTTACTGCCGGCGTTTTTCATCACCCTGTTTTCGCAGGCTCCGTCGCGGGAGGCAGCGATGCCGGAATGGAAGAAACATCTCCTTGAGGTCACCGATGAGTTTGACTGGTCGGGATCGGTTGAGGACTTGGCCGGGACCTGGCCTGAAGATCAGATGATCAAGACGCTCGACCAAATCGCGAAGGAGAAGGCCGAGATTCCGGGCGCGGCTCTGCTCGGCCAGTTGTTGATCCGGCGATGGGCCGCAGATTCGCCTGCCGAAGCGGCCCGCTGGGTCGCGCGCCTGCCCGATGATAGCTTCAGCCGGATGGCTTCCGGAGAGGTTGTAGTTCCATGGGCGGAGCGGGACCTGGCCGAGGCGGCGGATTGGGTTCGTCGCCTGCCGACAGGCGGGAAGAAGACCGCCGCGCTTCTCTCTTTGGGATACGAGGCGACGATGCGTAAAGAGCCGGCGATCGCCGTCACCCTCGCCGCGGACGTTCCGCCGGGCCCCGAGCAAGACAAGTTACTGAATTACGCGGTTCGACAGTGGGCGACTATCGATCGTGAGAGCTCCGTGACCTGGGCCAAATTGATGCCGGATGAGGCGCCGCGGGAGAAGTTGTTGGGGCAGATCGCCATTGATTGGGGAGTTCAGAACCCCGCGGAAGCCGCTTCATTCGTAGTGACGGCAATGGCGAGTGGAAGAGCCAGGGACCAGGCGATAGTCAAGGTGGTAAGATTTTGGGCCTCCTCGGCGCCGATCCAGTCCGCGACCTGGGTGGACCAGTTTCCTGAAGGCCCGCTGCGCAACGCGGCGATGGAAAATCTGATCGATGTCTGGGCAAAAGATGATCCCTCCGGCGCTGGTGCCTGGATCATCCAGCTTCCGGCTGATCGTTCACGAGACATCGCCTTGACTGTTTATGTGTCACTGCTGGCCAGTTCATCTCCGAATGATGCGGCGCGCTGGGCTGACGCAATTCAGGACGATCAGCGACGCGCACAGGCGAAGGCCGATCTGAGGAACTATGCAGATCGAGCACCCGGCGCTCAATCTGTTCGGTGACTTTTTTCGCTCTGAGCTTAATATTTTGTTGACGATGTTCTGGGGCCTTTTTTTCTCTTCGACGCGAAACAAACGAAAGACGCGAAATCATCAATCTTTCGCGTCTTTCGCGGCTAAGCATCAAAACTTCAATAACTTACTTTTTAAAGATTCATCTGACGTTGCCCGGCGGCGGGCCCAGGCGATCCACATCGTCCTTCGGCAGATCGTTCGCGAATTGATCGTCGTCCTTCAGCTCTCTCTTCAGTCGATACAGCTCCGCCTTGAGCCGCTTCACAAGGCCGGCGGCCGCCGGATCGGCATAGAGGTTATGCATCTCGGTCGGGTCCTTCCGTAGATCGTAGAGTTCCCACTGATCGAGCCGGTTGAAGAAGATCAGCTTGTACCGTTCGGTGCGGAGGCCGTAATGCGCCGCGACATTATGATCGCCGGGATGATAGTACCGGTAGTACATCGACGTCCGCCAGTCCTTCGGTTGGCGGCCCAGCAGCAGCGGCAGGAAGCTCCGCCCCTGCATCTCCGCCGGCACCTTCAAGCCGGCCGCCTCCAGCATCATCGGCGCGAAGTCCACATTGAGGATCATCTCCCGGTTGACCGTGCCGGGTCGAATCCGGCCGGGCCAGCGGATCAGGAAGGGCATCCGCAACGACTCTTCGTACATAAAGCGTTTGTCGAACATGTTGTGTTCGCCCAGGAAGAAGCCCTGGTCCGAGGTGTAGATCACCATGGTCTTTTCGGCCAGACCGGTTTGATCCAGATAGTCCAGGAAGCGCCCGAGATTGTCATCGATCGAGGCGACACAGGCCAGGTAGTCCCGCAGGTAGCGTTTGAACTTCCATCGCTTCAACTCCGCGCCACTGAGGCCGGCCGGCGGTTTCAGCTTGAGGTCCGCCTCGGTCAGATCGGTATCGAGATGATTGGTGGCCTGGCGCGGCGCGTCGGATTTTCCCCGGTAATCGTCATCGAAGGTCGCGGGGATGGGCGGCTCGTAGTTCTCGAACTGCCGGCGATGCCGCTCGTCGGGTTGCCAGTTTCGATGCGGCGCTTTGTGATGGAACATCAGGAAGAACGGCCGATCCGGCGGCCGATTTTTGATGAAGTCGATCGAGAGATCGGTGAGCAGGTCCGTGGTGTAGCCTTTGAGCTTCTTTCGTTCGCCCATCTCGATCATGAGCGGATCGAAGTAGGCTCCCTGGCCCGGCAGAATATTCCAGTAGTCGAATCCGGCGGGTTTGCCGTCTTCGGGCCGAGATGGGTTCTGGCCGCCTAGATGCCATTTACCGATGAGACCGGTATGGTAACCGGCTTGTTGCAGATACTTCGAGAGCAGCGGTTGTGACGTCTCCAGATGGTTGAAGACCGGCACACCGTTCAGATGCGAATATTTGCCGGTCATGATCGCCGCGCGGCTCGGCGTGCAGATCGAATTGGTCACGAAGCAGCGTTCGAACTTCAGTCCCTCCCTGGCCAGCCGATCGATGTTGGGCGTCCGGATCAACCCGCCGCCGTAGGCGCTGATCGCCTGCGCCGCGTGGTCATCGGACATAATGAAGACGATGTTCGGCGGTTGCGTCGTGACCGTGCGAGGCGGCGGCGCCTGCGAACCGACGGCCACCAGCAGGAACAAGAGCAGCAGGTTCAGGGTGGTTCTGGTGATCATAGCCCTCGACAAAAGAGCGGCGCGCGGTCAGGCGGCGGCTCCCTCACTCCCTTTAATCCTTGTTTGGGGTTGCCTCAGCGGGTCGTCATCGGAGTTCATCATATACCGGCGGTTCACCGATTGGTAGATGAAGCGGCCGGGGAGACGGGGATCCTCATTCGTTGCGAGCGGAGAGGCCGGGCGGTTCGGATCTGTCGGCGATCGAGCCGTCCTGGAGCAACAATCCGGCGCCGCCTCAGAAAATGGATGAGCGGGTCATCGGCGAACTGCTCTTTTGATTCTACTCAAATCTCAGAGCTGCCATCGGGTCCACTTTCATTGCTCGCCGTGCCGGAATCCAGCAGGCTAACACGGCCACTCCGAGCAGCAGCACCGGCGCCGCCGCAAAAGCCGGCGCGTCGATCGGCTTGATCTGAAAGAGCAGCGTTTCGAGGTAGCGTGCCAGCCCAAAGGCTATCACTAATCCCAGCGCCGCGCCGATCGAGGCCAGCAGCATTCCGCGCCCGACGATGAGTCGTAAGATCTCACGCGGGCTCGCGCCGAGCGCCAGGCGGATGCCGATCTCATGCGTCCGCTGTGACACCAGGTAAGTCATCACGCCGAACAGCCCGACCGAGGCCAGCAGCAGCGCGACACCGGCGAAGCTCCCCAACAAAAAGATGTTGAAGCGGCGCGAACCGAGTGAGTCGTACAGCAGTTGCTCGATCGTCTGGATGTCGTAAACCGGCACGTTCGTGTCGATCGAGCGCAGCACGCCGCGCACCGCCGAGGTCTGCGCCAGCGGCTCAGTGCGTGTGCGGATGACCAATCTCGATTGGATGCTTCGCGCCATCACCGCCGTCGAGACGTAGGCGATGGGCCCCGGCTCGGTATCAAGGCCAATAGTGCGGATATCGCCGGCGACGCCGATAATCGTGTACGTCTTATTGCCAAGGCTGCGCAGGATGACCGGCTTGCCG
>DATEFT010000322.1:0-3759 GCA_035280505.1 Blastocatellia bacterium
CCGTGGCGCATCAAGTTCAGCCCGCAGGACGAGACTCGCTATCAATACTGGCAGCGCATGGAGTTCAGCGAGGAGCAATGGCGGGGGTTGGCCGAACATGCCCGGGATCGAAACCTGATCTTTCTCTCGTCGGCCTTCTCCGTCGAGGCGGTCGAGTTGCTCGAACGACTCGGCATGACGGCCTGGAAAGTCGGCGCCGGCGAGGTCTCCAACCTGCCCTTGATCGAGCGCATGGCGCGCACCGGTCGACCGGTGATCCTCTCGAGCGGCATGTCGGACTGGGCCGAATTGGACGCGGCCGCCGAGAGCGTGCGCCGCGCCGGCGCGCCCCTGGTCATGCTGCAGTGCACGACCGCCTATCCCTGCCCGCCGGAGAGACTGGGCCTGAACGTCATGGCGCAGTTGCGCGACCGTTACCATTGCCCCGTCGGGTTGTCGGATCATTCGGGGACGATCTATGCCGGCCTGGCGGCGGTGACGCTCGGCGCCAGCATGATCGAAGTCCACGTGGCATTTTCGCGGGAATGCTTCGGCCCGGATGTGATCGCCTCGATCACGACTCCGGAACTGAGACAGTTGGTCGACGGGGCGCGGTTCATCGAACGTTCGCTCAGGAACCCGGTCGACAAAGAGACGATGGCGGAGAGCCTGCGGGACCTCCGGCGCGTCTTCGGCAAGAGCCTGGTCGCCGTGCGCGAGCTTCCGGCCGGGCACCGTCTGACCGAGCCCGACCTCGCCGTCAAGAAGCCCGGGACCGGAATTCCGGCCGCCAGATTTCAGGAGGTCGTCAACCGCCGGCTCAGACGGGCCGTCGCCGCCGGCTGCCTGCTCTCGGAGGATGATCTTGAGTAAGGCGCGAAAAGTCTGCGTGGTGCTGGTCGACCGGGCCAACTATGGACGGCTCAAACCCGTCATGAGGGCCCTGGCGGCGCGGCGCGAGCTCGAGCTGCAGGTGATCGCCGCCGGCACCATGGTGCTGGAGCGGTTCGACCAACCGGTCAAGGTCGTCCGCGCCGACGGTTTCGAGATCTCCGGCGAGATCTTCATCGAGCTCGAAGGCTCCACCCCGGCCACCATGGCCAAGTCCGTCGGATTCGGAGTCGTCGAATTCGCCAGCGAGTTTCAACGCCTGAAACCGGACCTGCTGCTCTTGATCGGCGATCGCTACGAAGCGCTCGCGGCGGCCATCGCGGCGGCCTATATGAATATCTGCATCGTACACATGCAGGGAGGCGAGGTCTCCGGTTCGATCGACGAGAGCGCGCGCCATGCGATCAGCAAATTCGCGCACTACCATTTTCCGAGCACCAAGCGCTCCTCCGACTACCTGATTCGAATGGGTGAACGGCCCGAGACGATCCTCGCCGTCGGCTGTCCATCGAGCGATATCGCGCGCCATCTCGACCGGACGCTCCTGCCGGAAGTGGTGAATACCGCCGGCGGCGGCGTGGCGATCGATCCCGACCGGCCCTATCTGCTGGTCCTCTTCCACCCGACCACGACCGAGTACGGCGACGAACGCCAGCAGATGGAGGAGTTGCTCGAAGCCCTGCGCCGTTTGGAGCAACAGACCGTCCTGCTCTGGCCCAATATCGACGCCGGGTCGGACCACATCAGCAAAGCGATTCGCGTCTTTCGCGTCAATCATCAGCCCCAGTGGCTGCGGACCCTGACCAACCTCGTGCCCGAAGACTATCTTAAGGTGTTGGCCCGCGCGGCGGCGGCCATCGGAAATTCGAGCAGTTTCGTGCGCGACGCCAGCTATTTCGGGACCCCGGTCGTCCTGGTCGGCAATCGCCAGGACGGGCGCGAGATCGATGCCCACGTCATGCCGACGCTGCCGCTGGCGGAGCCGATCTATCAAGCCGTGCAGGCCCAGTTGCGGCACGGAGCCTATGAGCCGAGCACGCTCTACGGCGACGGCCACGTCTCCGAACGCATCGTGCAGGCCCTGTGCGAGATTCAACCGTATGTGCAGAAACGGCTGCACTACATCCATGACCGGCCCGGAGCAGAGTCATGAGCGAGAACGAAATCGAGGTTAATCGGCGGGTGCTCGGATTGATTCCGGCGCGGGGCGGGTCGAAGGGCGTCCCGCGCAAAAATCTCAAGCTCCTCCGCGGCCGGCCGCTCCTCGAGTACACGGCGGAGGCCGCGTTCGGCGCCTCGCGCCTCTCCAGGGTGATTCTGAGCACTGAAGATGAAGAGATCGCCGAGGCCGGGCGGCGCTGCGGGCTGGAGGTGCCCTTTCTCAGGCCCGCCGAGTTGGCCTCCGACGTGGCGCCGATGCTGCCGGTCGTTCAACACGCGCTGCGAACGCTCGAAGCCGCCGGGGACCGGTTCGATGCGCTCTGTCTGCTGCAACCCACCAGCCCGCTGCGGCGGCCCGAAGAGATCGACGCCTGCATCGACCTGCTGTGGCGCGGCGACGCCGACACCGTCTTCACGGTCCTGCCGGTGCCGGCCGAGTACAACCCGCACTGGGTCTTCTTCAAGAGCGCGGACGGTTCGCTTCGATTGGGCACGGGCGAGAGCGAGATCATCTCGCGCCGCCAGGATCTGCCCGTCGCGCTGCATCGGGAAGGCTCGGTCTACGTCACCCGGCGCGAGGTGATCCTGGAACGGAACAGCCTCTACGGCCCGCGCCTGCTCGGTTATCCGATGGATCCGGCGCGCAGCGTCAACATCGATACGCCGGAAGACTGGGAACGCGCCGCCGCGTTGCTGGAGAAAGCTACATCAACGTGATTTCGCGGTTGATCTACCGATTTAATTATTAAAGATGTGTGGAATTGCGGGAATCTTCGGTAACGGTTGGACGCGCGAGCAGCTCGCCGCCATGGTCGAGAGTCAGGGCCATCGCGGCCCCGACGCCGCCGGTCTTGAACTCCTGTCGGAAGGACGCGCCGGTCTCGGCCACAATCGTCTGAGCATCATCGACCTCTCCCCCGCCGGTCATCAACCGATGTGCGACGGGGACCGGCGACGATGGATCGTCTTCAACGGCGAAATCTACAACTACCGCGAGCTGCGGGCCGAACTCTCCGATTATCCCTACCGCAGCCGGACCGACACCGAAGTCATCCTGGCTGCCTATCAACGCTGGGGCGAGGCGTGTCTCGACCGGCTCATCGGAATGTTCGCCTTTCTGCTCTGGGATGCGCACACCGAGCGCTTGTGGGCCGCGCGCGATCGGTTCGGCGTGAAACCGCTCTATTACACCCGGACGGCCGATGGCGCGCTGATCCTGGCCAGTGAAATCAAGGCGCTGCATGCGGCCGGGACGCCCGCCGAACCCGACGAAGCAACCTGGGCCACCTATCTGGTCACCGGGTTGAACGAGGGCGGCGAGAACACCTTCTGGCGCGGGATCCGGGCCCTGCCTCCCGGCCAGACGCTCTCCTGGCAGAACGGGCAGATCCGAATCCGCCAATGGTACGATCTCGCGGAACGGTCGGGCCCTCAATTCGATCAGCGTCCGGTAGCCGAAGTGGAGGCCGAGTATCTATCGGGATTGATCGACAGCACGCGGCTGCGCTTCCGCTCCGACGTTCCGGTCGGGATCAATCTCAGCGGCGGCCTCGACTCCTCGATCCTCCTGGGGCTCGTTCAAGCGGAACAGGGTCCGGAGAGCGAAGTCAAAGCCTTCACCTTTGCCACCGGAGATCCGAACTACGACGAAGGGCCCTGGGTCGAACAGATGCTGGCGCGAACCCGCCACCCCTCGATCGTCTGCGAGCTGCGGCCGGAAGAGGTGCC
>DATEFT010000323.1:0-7106 GCA_035280505.1 Blastocatellia bacterium
GCCGAATCCTCGGCGGTTGGGAGATTTCGGGAATCACGACCATCTCCAGCGGACCGGTCTCTTCGCCGGGCATCGACACCGGTACCAACGGCCTGGCCACCAGGCCCAATCTGGTCGGAGATCAGGTTGAAGGCCCCAGGACCGTCGCGCAGTGGTTCAACACGTCGGCCTTTGCGGCGCCGGCGGCTGGGTTCTTCGGCAACGCCGGACGCAACATCATCCGCGAACCCGGGACCCACAAGTGGGACATGTCTTTCTTCAAGAACAACCGCCTCAACGAAAGGATGAACCTGCAGTTCCGGGCGGAGTTCTTCAACATCTTCAACCATACCAACTTTAATGCCATCAATACGACCTTGGGGTCCGGATCGTTCGGTCAGGTGACCGGCGCCCGCGATCCGCGGATCATCCAGTTCGGTCTCAAACTGGGCTTCTGATCTCGATGGCGAGCGGCTCACCGGCGGACGATGGTCCGCCGGTGGAGCCTCCTCTGAAAATAGACCGGAACTTTCAATCTTTCTCAGGTTTTGTGGCGCGCCTCCGTTTTTGGGCGCCTGGGCGACTCTCCGGAAATGTCGACGAAGATCACAGCGGCAGCCAAGGTCTATCTCATCGTAGCCGTGATACTGTTTGGTTCGTGGGTCGGCATCGGTCAGGAGCGTCCGGCGGAATCCCTCCCTCAATTGACTGACATCTCCCAATCCACCGGCATCAAGTTCTCCCACGTTCCTTCTCCGGACAAGAAGTACATCGTCGAATCCATGAGTGGCGGCGTGGCGCTTATCGATTATGACCTCGATGGCCGCCTCGATATCTACTTCACGAATGCGCCCACGGTGGAGATGGCGCTGGCCGGGCAGAAGGCCCGGGGGGCGCTCTACCGCAATCAGGGCGACGGCACGTTCACCGATGTCACCGACAAAGCGGGAGTGGGCGAGGCCGGCTGGGCGATGGGCGCTTGCGTGGGCGATTACAATAACGACGGCCGGCCGGATCTGTATGTGACCGCGTTCGGCCCGAACACGCTCTACCGCAACAACGGTGACGGCACCTTCACCGACGTGACCAAAGAGGCCAAAGTCGGCGACCCGCGCTGGTCCTCCGGCTGCGCCTTTGGAGATTACGACGGTGACGGCTGGGTGGACCTGTTGGTGGCC
This sequence comes from Blastocatellia bacterium, assembly GCA_035280505.1. Classification (GTDB taxonomy): domain Bacteria; phylum Acidobacteriota; class Blastocatellia; order RBC074; family RBC074; genus JAKEHZ01. Next base: position 1,158 of record DATEFT010000323.1, read on the forward strand.
AACTACGTGGATTTCCGCCTGGGGGATCTGCCGAAATTCGGCGAAGGCGCGAACTGCCAGTATCGCGGCCTGGCCGTGCAATGCGGTCCCAAAGGACTGAAGGGCGCGGGCGATGCGCTCTATCACAACAACGGCGATGGGACGTTCACCGATGTCTCCAAGGCCGCCGGCGTCAGCGATCCGAACGGCTACTATGGGTTGGGCGTAGTCTGGACCGATCTCAACGAGGATGGCCGGCCCGAGGCTTTCGTGGCCAACGACACGACGCCTAACTTCCTCTACCGGAACGACGGCCAGGGGCGCTTCACCGAGATCGCGTTTGAGGCCGGAGTGGCCGTGAACGAAGCCGGCGCCGCACAGGCCGGCATGGGAATCGCTCTGGGCGACTACCTGCACACGGGCCGGACCTCGCTCTTCGTCACCAACTTCTCTGAAGAGTACAACACGCTTTACCGCAACGACGGCAAGCTCCTGTTCACCGATGTGTCGTATGCGTCGAACACGGCCGTCAGCAGTCTGCCTTATGTCGGGTGGGGCGCGGGGTTCTTCGACCTGGAGAACGACGGTTGGCTCGATCTGCTGGTGGTCAACGGACACGTCTACCCTCAGGTGGACACGCGCGACATCGGCACGAAGTATCGGCAGCCCAAGCAACTGTACCTCAATCAACGCAACGGGACGTTTCGTGAGGCCGGCCGCGACACCGGATCGGCCCTCTCGGTTCCCCGCGTCAGTCGCGGCACGGCGTTCGGCGATTTAGACAACGACGGCGACCTCGACATCGTGGTCGGCGAGTTGGACGGCGGACCGATGATCCTGCGCAACGACGGCGGCAATCGCAACAACTGGATCACGCTCGAACTGAAAGGCACGCTCAGCAATCGGCTGGCGTTGGGCGCGCGCGTGAAAGTGGTGACGGGAAAATTGGCCCAGGTCGACGAGGTGCGTAGCGGGGGCAGTTATCTTTCGCAAAACGATCTCCGGCTCCATTTCGGCCTGGGAAAGGCGGAGCGCGTGGACCGCGTGGAGATCCGCTGGCCGTCGGGAAAGACCGAGGTGCTGACGGACCTCGCGGCGCGGAGTTTCTACACGGTGAAAGAAGGTGAGGGGATTATCTCCCCGGTTCCGCGCCGCCAGCAAAATCAAGGCCGCTGATTACAAACCTCGAAACACGCGAAAGACACGAAATCATCTCATTGCTTCGTTCGTTTCTGCGGTTCCTGATCCATCTTCCGGCGCTCAAGCTCGACCTGGTTCTGCTGGAGTTGCTGGGCCAGGTTCAGCTCCCGGCGACCCTGCTCGTCCAGACCGATCTTCAGATATGCTCGTCCGAGCTGATAATGAGTCTCGGAACGCTCGGGGCTCAGGGCGATCGAGCGTTTGAGCGCCTCGACGGCTTTGGCCGGCTCTTCCTTTTGCAAGTAGGCCCTTCCCAGATTGTAGAGGGCATCGGAATGGCGAGGATTCAGCTTGAGCAGCTCGTCGAGCAGTCCGATGGCGTCGTCGGGTTTTTGCTGAGCCAGGTAAACAGCCGCCAGAAAAAAGAGGGTCTGCTGGTCCGTCGGATCTCTCTCCAACTCCAGTCGGAAGTAGGCGGCGGCTTCATCCAGACGGCTGAGTTTCAGGTAGGCCTGGCCCAACTTGAAATTAGCCAGCGGCAGCCGGGGATCCAGCTCGATCGCCCGTTTGTACTCCTCGATGGCTGCGGTGATCTGGTCGAACGCATCCGACCGGCCCACGTAGGCATCGCCCAGCAGCAAGTGAACGGCGGCGGAATCCGGATGATTGCGAATGAGGTCCGCCAGAATGCTCTCCGCCTTCCCCAACTCCCCCTGGTTGGCGTAAGCAGCGGCCAGATTGAATGGGATGCTGATGTCGTCCGGAGTCAATTCCATCGCCTGTTGGAGCGGCGGGATGGCTTCACGATACTGCTTCAGCGCCACGTGACTCAGGCCCAGCAGGTGGAGCACCTGTCCATTGCCGGGCTCCTGTTTTCGCGCCCGCTCCAGCGCCGCCTGGGCCTCGCGGTAGTTCTCGAGGCGGAAATGGGCCAGTCCCAGGTTGAGTTGAACGCCCGCCACCGTCGGCGCGAGCTGCGCCGCCTTCTCCAGCGCGCGGACCGCTTCGGAGAGCTTCCCCTGTCGCAGATAGCAGACGCCGAGTTCGTTATGGGCCGGAGCAAAGCGAGGCGCCAGTTGAATCAACTTCAGATATTCTTGCACCGCCCTGTCATAATCACCCTGCTCTCGATACTGGTCGGCGAGAGCGAGCCGGGCTTGCAGATCGGCTTTCGAAGTCGTTCTCTGACCGGGAGGTCGTTTCTGGGCGGAACCGGGCTTCGAGCGCGCATCCATTCCGCTCCCGAGCGCCAGAACTATGCATAAAGCCGTAAGCCATCTCATGATCATTAACTCGCCGTGATTATTTGAGATTCAAACCGCGGAGCACACGAAACTGTTCAAAGTGCTCAGAGCTTGGCCAGTAGAGCATCCTTCTTCTGTTGGAACTCTTTTTCGCTCAAAACTCCATGCTTCCGGAGGCTGTCGAGTTGGGTGAGCAGGTCGACCAGCTCGCCCTCCGAGCGCCTTCCGGAATTGGCCGAGCCCTGGCCCAGATTCTCTTTGGCATTGAGCATCGCCGTCTTCAGGCGAATCGGGCGCCCGACCATCGTAAACTTACTCACGCCCAACTCGCTGGCGGTCAGAATTTCGATGTTCCCGTAATTCCAAACTCTTCCCCAGAAGGATTGTTCCAGTCTGACATCATTGACCTTCTCCAGGGAAGAGTCGGAGACCTCTTTATTGAAGACGCCGGCGATTTGAATGACTCGCCAGTTGGTGACGATGTATTGACGGTTCCTCCAGATGAGCAGATCCCGCAGCAGACTGACCATCGGCAAGAGCAGCAAAAGATAGGCAAACTGGACGCGCGGATCGGGTACCCAGAACATCCAGATCATCGTAATCAGAATGCCCAGGACGGTAGCCAAGACCAGTTCCGACAGAATTTCACCCAACAGGACGAGCCTGTGCTGGCGGGTGATGAAGAGGATCTGCTCATTTTCGCCGAGCAGGTTGGCGAGATAACGGTTAGCCATTTCAATTCATCTCCATTTGGACTCAGGTCGGACTGATCGTCGCCGCCAGCCCGGCTATCCCCCGGCTATCCCCCGGCTATCCATGGATGCATTTGTGGGTGGTGAAATATATTTTATCTTTGCGGCTCAGCTTCATCAAATCGACGCTCTCAACTCCATCGGTGATTGACAAACGACCGGGTTCGGAGTATTTGTTATTCATTAAGACAAATCTTCGGTTGTTCTATAAGTTGTATAGACTCAGAATCTTCGAATGAAACCGGCGGGGGGATCAGACGGGCCGGGCCGGTCGCGAGGATCATGTTAGTCCAATAAAAATCGCACTTACGATTTGGTCTAGTCAGCTCTTAGATAATGCCTGATCAATCTCTGAATGTGGCCTCATCCACCGATCCGGGCGCCCTGTGAGGGCCGGGCGGATGAGGTGGAAATGTTCGGAATCATCAATCGCAGCATCGTCCAAACTAGCACACAGCTATGGAATGTAGCTGCCGGAGGTCTTTTCCACAGCGGGTGGAAGAAACTCCGGCAGGTGCAGATCGAGAGGGTTTATGAAGACAGCCGGCTTCTCCGTGGAGGCTCCCGGGGTGAAGTTCTTTCGCCTGCTTGCCGTGGGAGTTCAGGGAACTTTACTGCTTCTGCTTCTGTTCGGTCCCGCTTGGCGGGCGACCTCGAATTCTGCGGCGATCCAGTCCGCGCTCACCGTGACCGCCCTCTTCCCGGCGAATGGGGCCGTCGGCCTTCCGATCGACGTGCCGCTCAAGATCACGTTCAACGCCGCGCCGTCGCTGGGCGCATCCGGGCTGATCCGAATCCGCGATGCGGCGACGAATGCCGTGGTCGATACGATCGATCTGGCGGCCGCCTCACAGACCAGGGCCATCGCGGGGACCGTCTACAACTATCGGCCGGTGATCATCAACGGCAACACGGCGCTGATCACGCCGCACGTCACCCTTCTCTATAATAAGAAGTACTACGTCACGATCGATGCCGGAGCCTTCAGAACGGCGACCGGCGTCTTCGCTGGAATCGGCAGCAGCACCGGTTGGCAGTTCAACACCAAGCCCGCGGCGCCGGCCGCCGGCGCGACCACCCTGGTGGTTGCCTCCAACGGGACCGCCGACTTCGCCACAGTTCAGGGAGCCATCGACTTCGTCCCCGCCGGCAACACCGTCCGCCGGTTGATCTCCATCCGCCGGGGCTCCTACCAGGAACTGATCCGCGTCAACAGCAACAAGCCGCTGATCACTCTGCGCGGCGAAGATCGGAAGGGCACGGTCATCGCGTATGCCAACAACGCCAATTTCAATCCGAATTCGCGCAGTGTGGTCTGGGTGAACGCCGCCGATTGGACGATCCAGAACCTGACCGTCCGCAACCTGACCCCGCAGGGCGGGTCGCAAGCCGAGGCCGTCCGCACCAACGCTCTGCGCTCGCAGATCCGGAGCTGTGACCTCTATAGCTTCCAGGACACCCTGCAGCTCAACGGTTCGGCCTATGTGGAGAACAGCTACATTGAGGGCGATGTCGACTTCATGTGGGGGAACGCCGCCGCCTATTTCTTAAACTGCGAACTTCGGAACGTGAGGTCCGGCGGTTACTACATCCAGGCGCGCACGCCGCAGAATCAGCCGGGCTTCGTCTATGTGAATTGCCGTCTCACCGGTTCATCCGGGATCACGGGGGCGTTCCTCGCGCGCATCGATCCCAATGCCTTCCCGTACAGTCAGGTCGTCTTCATCAATTCGGCGATGGGACCGCAGGTCTCGCCCGCCGGATGGCTGCTCAATAATGCGACCAGTTCGAGCACGATCCGGTTCTGGGAGTACCGCAGCACCGACCTGAACGGAAACCTGCTCAACGTGAGCCGGCGGATCGCCTCTTCGCGTCAACTGACCGCCGCGCAAGCCGCCCAGTGGAGCAACCCGACTTTTGTGCTCGGCGGCTGGGTTCCGCAGGCGCCCTCATTGGCCCAGAGCCAGCCCGTTAACCGAACGATCTCTGAGGCCGGCGGGCCGGCCTCGCTCGCCGCGGTTCCCGTGACCGGAGCGCCGTCTCTCTCGCCGGTGAAGCTCCTGAAGCAACCCGTCGGCCAGACCGTCTTCGCGCGCAACACCGTCGCCTTCAGCGTGACGGCCCAGGGAGTGCCGTCGCCGTCATATCAATGGTTTAAAGACGGGGCGCCGATCCCCGGCGCGACCTCGCCGACGCTCGTCATGACTGCCGTCCAACCGGCCGCCTCCGGCTCGTATACGGCCGTGGCCGCCAATCTGGTGGGGTCCGTCACCAGCAAGCCCGCGCGCCTGGCGGTCTTCATGCCGGGAGACTTGATCGCCCAACAGCCGCAGCGCCAGGTCGTGAACATCGGCGAGACCGCTAGGTTGACGGTGAAGGCCAGGGAGCCCGGCCCGATCGGCTATCAATGGCGCAAGAACGGCGCCGACATTCCGGGCGCGACGGATTCGACGTTGACGCTGCCGGATGTTCAGCCCACGGCGACCGGCGTCTACACCGTGCTGGTCAGTCACCTGACCGAGGCGACGCTCAGCGCGCCGGCCATTCTCGCGGTGACGAGTCCGACCACGCAGTTGCCGCCGCTGGCGAACTTCGTCATGGAGGGATTCGCCGGGCTGGGCCAGGGCACGACCGGCGGCGGGATCGTCGATCCTTCGGACACGGCGCACTACAAGGTGATCGACGCCTCCACACCGAATCCGGCGCAGACGCTGCAGGGCTATCTGCAGAGCGCGGAGCCGCTGGTCATCGAGCTGCGGACCGACGTGGACCTGGGGGCCCTGAACAACCAGAACCGCCGTCCGCTCATCAATCCGGAGCTGATCGCTTCGAAC
>DATEFT010000324.1:0-5898 GCA_035280505.1 Blastocatellia bacterium
ACCTCGGCCGGCAGCTCGTCGATCTGGGAGGCCGCATATTCGTTGTGAACGATCACCCCCAGGCTGCCCGAGACCAATCGTTGATTGAGCGGCAAGACGAACTGTTGATACTCGCTGCCGACACCGGTCGCGCGCATCTCCGCAATCCGGGCTCCAATCCGCCCATGAACGTAGAACATCTCGTCCCAATAACCGGCGAGGTCTTCGCGCCCCAGAGTCTTCCAGGCAATCAGATGATGCAGACAATGTTCGTGCAAAACCAGCAAGCCCGGAGTCTGGAGCGCCCGTTCATAGATATATTCGTGATACGGGTTGTTGCCCTGATGATAGACACACAGATCGAAGGGCTGCTGCCCGTGAACCTTCTCGAAATCGAAGGCATCGCGGACCTGGAATTCGGTCAGATCCTGATGTTCGCGCCGCTCTTTCCCCTGGTCGACGAAGACCGTGATCTCGGCGCCACGCGCCAGATGCGGCAAGAGTTCGGCATTGTAATCGGCAATTCCCGATTTGCTTGGAGGCAGTGGGGTAAAATAGGCTAGACGCATACAGATTGAGGAGGGGATCGGAGACTGCTGGTTGCTGCGGCGGATTCGAGCTTAAGGATTTCGAGGCGAGGGCTACTTGACGATCTCTTCCTGTAATCCGCGATGCGCAACCCTCAATCTCAGGATGAATCCGATAATCGCTCCGACCAAAAGAATTAACGCAATAAATTGCGAAGTGGAAATTCCGGCGATCTCGCCACGCGGATCGTCGCGCCAAAACTCGATGATGAACCGGGTCACCGCATAGAGCATGGCATAGGTCAAAATTATCTCGCCGTAAAACCGACGGCGGCGGTAGAGGACCAACAGCACGATAAAGATCACAAACGTGGCGGCCGCTTCGTAGAGCTGGGTCGGGTGCAGATGCAGCGGCGCCGACAGACCGCCCAGTCGCTCGGCCCAAACCCCTTGCTGAACCGGATCCGAGAGATGCGCCACCATGGTCGGGACCTGGGTAATCTCATGCCCTCGCTCGGTGAATTGGACGCCAACGCCTGAAGTCGTCGGCTTGCCCCAACAACAACCGGCGCTGAAACAACCCAAGCGGCCGATCGCCTGCCCGATCACGATCCCCGGCGCGAAAGCGTCCGCCGTCCTCCACCAGGGCAGCTTGTATTTGCGCATGACAATGATCGAGGCGATGACGGCGCCGATAAAACCACCGTAAAAGACTCCGGCCGAACGGAAGAAATCGAGCGTAAAGATCTGGCGCAGATTGTGGCGGTAATTGCTGTCCCATTCCGTAACGACCATCAATAACTTCGACCCGACCAGCGAGGCCGCCAGCACCCAGAGCCCGAGATCGTAGACCTTCTGTTTGTCCAATCCGTCGCGCGCGGCCAGTTGCGCCATCACATACAACCCGATGATGAAGGCCAGCGCCAGCAGAAAGCCGTAGGTGTTGAAGGTGAAGTTGAGATACGGAATCTTGAAAAGCTCAGGAAACATGTATTTACTACCGCTCTAAGGTCCGCTCTATCGCTCTGAAGAGCTGATCGTGGTCTCTTCCGGCGCGGCGTTCGGCACGGCCGGTTTCAGGCTTCCGGCCCGCTCGTCGCGCAACATCTCCAGAGCCAGCAAGGCCGCGCCGACGCAGATTACCGCATCGGCAATGTTGAACGTCGGCCAGGTATAGCTCTCACCCAGATGGAAATCCAGAAAATCGATCACCTCGCCCAGCCGCACCCGGTCGATCAGATTGCCGATGATCCCGGCCAGCAACAGCGAAAGCGAAAGGTTCATCCGCAACTTCTGGGCCGGCGTGCGCAACAGGTAGATGAGCACAAACAGCGCGGCTATCGTCGAGATCGTGGCGAAGATCAACCGGACATTCATTTCGCTCTCGGCGAACATACTGAATGCCACGCCACGGTTGGTGGCGTAGGTCAACCGAAAAAACCCCGGGATCACCTCGATCAAAACCACTGGTTTCAAAGAGATCGAGACCCAGTATTTGGTCAACTGGTCGGCAGCCAGCATGATCACTGTGATTAATAAATATACCAATTTAGATCTCATTTTTCTTTGCCGCACTCTTCAATTACCATAAATTAATTGAAGAGTGCGGGTCCACACCCTTCAATTAATTTATCGTAAACCTATCGCCTTACACCGAAACCCATCCGTTGGTCCTTATGTGGTGTGTTTATCTTGAAACTCCCGCCACTCGCGTTTCATGCGGAGCTGTTCCTTGATAAACCCATCCACTTTGAAATCCAGGTCTTCGACCCGCTCCTCAACCTTGGCCACCCGGGTGTCCACTTCGCGGAGTTGACGACTGAGCTGAAGAAACCGCTCGACCATTTCACTGCGCAAGCTGCTCTCCACTCCGGCAACTTTAGTCTCGAGCCCGTCCATTCGCTGATCGAACTTATCCATTCGAGCGTCGAACTTATCCATTCGAGCGTCGAACCCGTCCATTCTGACAAACATCAGTTCAAACTGATTTTTGACGTACTCTTCGAAATGAAGGGGCCTGGTCGGTTGGTTCTCAAAAGATTGTTCGTTGTGATCTGGCATTTTTCCTCACTTGAAATTGAGGGGTGGCCGCTTTTTCTTCGCGTTGCGATAACATTAAGATCCTGATCGAAAGATCAGGCGTTTAGTTTGAGCGACTCACGCGATGCTCGCCACTCATCTTTGAGGTAGATCTGCTCCTGGATGAAGACATCAACCTTCTTATCCAGATGCTGAATCTGCCGGCTGAGCTGAACGAAACGCTCTACCATCTCGGCCTGCAAATTCTTCTCACCGGCCTGAATTCGACTGTCAATCAGATCGAACCGATTGAAGATCAATTCAAACTGCCGCTTGACGTAATCTTCGAACGAAAGATCGTTCGTTGTTTTGCCATCTACAGACCGATTATCCTCGATTGCCATTTTCCTCCTATTTCACGTTAATGCTAGGGGTGGCACTGGTAACCAACTTATTACGCCCAATCCAAAGATGCAAGGCCCGAACCGGGCCGATCGAGGGTGGCGGCGGGCGTCAATCCTATCCATCCCGCCTATCGATTCCGGTTGAAGAGTTCATCAAGGTTTTTGGCGCAACGTCCGCACGCGCCCGGATAGTGGCGATCGGCGCCGACATCGGTCGTGTAATGCCAGCAGCGCTCGCATTTCTCGCCGTCCGCCACCTCGACCTTGACCTCCAGCTCCCGGCCGTCCCTCAGCTCAACCTGCGAGACGATGAAGGTAAACCGCAGGCTCTCGCCGAAAGACTCCAGGAAAGCCCGGGTCTCGGCGTCGGCCGTGATCGTGACCTTGGCTTCGAGCCCCGCGCCGATCAGCCGGGCCGCGCGCGCGTCCTCCAGGGCCTTCATGACCGGACCGCGAATCTCGAACAATCGTTCATAACGCGCCAGCAGCGCGTCGTCGCGCCAGGCCTCTTCGGGTTCGGGGAAGAGGGTCAGATGTACGGAGGCGGCCTCCTCCGGCGCCCCCGGGATGTTCTCCCAGATCTCATCCGCGGTAAAAACCAGGATCGGGGCCGCCAATCGCGCCAGGCGATGAACGATCTCGTAGAGGACCGTCTGCGCCGAACGGCGGGCCGTCGCCCCGGGCGCGCAGGTATAGAGCCGGTCTTTCAGAATGTCGAAATAGAGCGCCGACAGTTCAATCGTCGCGAACGAATAGAGCGTCTGATAGACCTCGGTGAAATCGTAGCGCTCATATGCCGCCAGCACCTTCTTTGTCAGCTCGTTCATCTGGGCCAGCGCCCAGCGATCGATCTCGAACAGTTGGTCCGGAGAGACCCGATCGCGTTTCGGGTCGAATCCGTGCAGATTCCCCAGGCAATAGCGCGCCGTGTTGCGGAGTTTGCGGTAGGCGTCGGAGATCCGCTTGAGGATCTCGTCGGAGACGCGCATGTCTTCATGGTAATCGAGAGCCGAACACCACAACCGCAGAACCTCCGCCCCCATCTGTTTGATCACCTTCTCCGGCTCGACGGTATTACCCTTCGATTTGGACATCTTCTCGCCGTTTCCGTCGACCGCCCAGCCGTTGGTGATCACGGCGCGGTACGGCGGATGACCTTTGACCTCCAGGCCGACGACCAGCGACGAATTGAACCAGCCGCGGAACTGATCGCCACCCTCAAGATAGACGTCGGCCGGATGCGGCAGATCGTAATCTTCGAGCACCGAGATCGAACTTGAACCGGAATCGAACCAGACGTCGAGAATATCGGTCTCTTTTCTCAACCGGTCCGAACCGCACCCCGCGCATTTCGTGCCGGGCGGGACCAGATCCTTGACCTCCCGCAGATACCAGGCGTCGGCCGATTCCCGCTCGAAGATTCCGGCCACGTGATCGATCACCCGCGGATCGCAGAGACTGGAGCCGCAGTCTTCGCAGTAGAAGACCGTAATCGGCACGCCCCAGGCGCGCTGACGCGAAATACACCAGTCGGGGCGATCCTTGAACATATTTTTCATGCGCTCATTGCCCCATTCCGGCACCCACTGCACCTGATCGCAGGCGGCGATGGCGCGCTCATTGAGTCCGGTCGCGGTCATCGAGATGAACCATTGCGGCGTGGCGCGGAAGATCACCGGATGATGGCACCGCCAGCAATGCGGATATTGATGCTGGAATCTTTCATCTTTGAGCAGCGCGCCGATCTCTTTCAGATGCGCCACGACCGCCCGGTTGCCGTCATTTTCGGCGTCGGCCTTGCTCAGCGGAAGCACCCGTTTGCCGGCGAAGTGCTCGACGTCTTTCATGAAAAATCCGCGGCTGTCCACCGGATTGTAGACCTCCAGGCCATACTGTTTTCCGATCATGTAGTCGTCGTAGCCGTGGCCCGGGGCCGTATGGACGGCGCCGGTCCCGGCGTCGAGCGTGACGTGATCGCCCAGCATCAAGAGCGAATCGCGGTCGATGAACGGATGCTTCGCCTTCAATCGATCGAACCGTTCACCGCCGTAGGTCGCGATGACCCGGTAATCGGCGAGGCCGATTTTAGCCGCCACCTGCTCGAGCAGACCCGAAGCCACGATCAGGACCTCTTCTCCGGTCTCGACCGCGCTGTACTCAAAACCGGGGTTGAGACTGATCCCCAGGTTGGCCGGGAGGGTCCACGGCGTCGTCGTCCAGATCACGATGCTGACCTGCTTCCCGGCCAGCGCCGGATCCAGTTGGGGCGCGTCGGGAAACGGAAATTTGACGTAGACCGAATGGCTGGTGTGATCGCCGTATTCGACCTCGGCCTCGGCCAGGGCCGTCTGGCAACTGAGGCACCAATGGACCGGGCGCAGCCCCTTATAGACCGCCCCCTTCTCGACGAACCGGGCGAAGACGCGGACGATATCGGCCTGGTATCGGTAACTCATGGTCTGATAGGGATGATCCCATTCGCCCAGAATCCCCAGCCGTTTGAAGTCCTCTCGCTGCGACGCGACGAACTTTTCGGCGTGCTTGCGGGCCGCGCGGCGGATCTCGACTACATCCATGGCGTTCTTCTTCGATCCCAGCGCCTCCTCGACCTTGATCTCGATCGGCAACCCATGGCAATCCCAACCCGGCACGTACGGCGTCCAGGCCCCCATCATCGAGCGCGATTTCATGCAGAAATCCTTCAGGACCTTATTGAGGACGTGGCCGAGATGAATGGCTCCATTGGCGTATGGCGGCCCGTCGTGCAGGACGTAGAGGCGGCGGCCGGCGCGGGTCTCGCGCAGCAGCTCGTACAGTTTGATCTCTTCCCACTTCTTCAATCGCGCGGGTTCGTTCTGCGCCAGATTGCCCTTGAGCGGGAACGGGGTCTCGGGGAGATTGACTGTCCCCTTCAAATCCAGGGTCGTTTCAGTAGCCATAATTCCGTTGTGCTTCTCTCTTCGTGCGTA
>DATEFT010000325.1:0-3650 GCA_035280505.1 Blastocatellia bacterium
GACGGCGTTCAGTAAATCTCAAGAGAGACCCCAGGCATCTCATCAGCGCCGCCACCAGCTTTGATATGAATACGCCGGACCAGTACGTCGTCATGAGCCTTGACGAGCAACGCTATGCCTTACCTCTCGCGGTTGTGAAACGAGTCGTTCGTGTGGTGGAAGTCTCCGCTCTGCCCAAAACTCCGCCGGTTATTCTGGGGGTGATCAACGTGGAGGGAGCGGTGATTCCGGTCATCAACCTGCGCCGACGCTTTCGGCTGCCGGAACGCGAGGCCCGATTGAGCGATCAATTGGTGGTGGCCGCTACCGGCCAGCAGACCGTGGCGATCTGGGTGGACGCCGTGATCGGCGTGGTTGAACGCTCGCCGAGCGAAATCGTCAGCGCCGAGCGGATCTTCCCGGGCCTCGACTATTTGAAGAGCGTGGCGAAGCTGACGGATGGGATGATGTTCATTCAAGATCTCGGCACTTTTCTCACCGGTGAAGAAGAGGAGGCCCTCAGGGCGGCCGTGAGATCAGGATCTTAGACGCGCCATGACTCAGCGGATTTCAGATCTGATACTAACCCGCCTCAGCGAACTGATTGCCGGCCAAATGGGACTATCCTTTCCCAGGGAGAACTGGCGCGATCTGGTGCGGGGCCTCGAATCGGCCGCCCCCGAGTTCGGATTTGAGGGGGCGGAGAGTTGCGCTCGCTGGTTGCTGTCGTCGCCCCTGACCCGGGGCCGGATCGAAGTGCTGGCGCGCCACCTGACCGTCGGAGAGACCTACTTTTTCCGGGAGAGCAAAACCTTCGAGATCCTGCGGGAACGGCTTCTGCCGGAATTGATTCAGGCTCGGCGAGAGACCTCGCCCAGTTTGAGGATCTGGAGCGCGGGCTGCTGCACGGGCGAGGAGCCCTATTCCATCGCGATCTTGCTGAATCAGATGATCCCCGATCTCGCGGAATGGAAGATCTCGATTCTGGCCACCGACATCAATCTCCAATTTCTTCAGAAGGCCGCCGCCGGAGTCTACGGCGAGTGGTCGTTTCGCGGCGGTCAGCAGGCGGTGCGAGACCGGTATTTCAACAAGACGAAGGAGGGCCGTTACGAATTGCTGCCGGAGATCAAGAAGATGGTGACCTTTCGCTACTTCAACCTGGTCGAAGGGGACCTCCCCGTGGGCTGGGACCATTCGACCGCGCTCGACTTCATCTTCTGCCGTAACGTCCTCATGTACTTCTCACCGGAGCAGGTGAAAGCCGTCATCAACAAATTCCATCAGGCTCTCGCCGCCGACGGCTGGTTTATCGTGAGCCCGAGCGAGTTGTCGCACACTCTCTTCAATCCCTTCGTCATGGTCCCGCTCTCCACCGTCACCCTCTATCGGAAAGGCGAGCCTCAGATTGCGGAGCCCGATTCCGCGACCGAGGGCCTGCCGGGCTCACTGGTGGTTCCGGACCTCGATCGCCATCCGGTCGAATTATCGATCGCCGCCGAGCCGGAAGAACCGGAAACAGTTTCGGCCGCCTACCAGCAAGCCCTGGCGCTCTACGAACAGGGGTCGTACGAACCGGCCGTGGAGCGGTTGCTCCGGAGCTGTTCACAGGATCGGCACCACGTGGAGTCGATGATCCTGCTGGCGCGAATCTACGCCAACCAGGGGCGGCTCGCCGACGCGCTCCGGTGGTCTGAAGAGGCGTTGCTGCTGGACTCACTGAACGAGGGGGCGCACTACTTGCGGGCGCTGATCCTTGAGGAGAGCGAGGGCTGGGAAGAGGCGGAACTCTCCCTGCGGCGAACGATCTATCTCAATCCGAATTTCATCCTGGCTCATTATGCTCTGGGAAATCTGGCTCTGCGGCAAGGTCGAACCAAAGAATCGCTCAAACATTTCGAGAATGCCCTCGCGCTGCTGCAGTCGGCCCGACCTGAAGATCCATTGCCGGGGTCGGACGGCCTGACCGCGGGCAGGTTGGCCGAGGTCGTTCGATCCACCATCAACCAAAGGCTATCGACATGAAGGACCAACGCAGTCGTTCATCCCGGAAACGAGCCGCCCACATCGATTGGAGCGAGATCCATCGCCGGATGGAGACCACTCAATCGGCCCTCGAACGAAATCGGGAACCCGGTCCCGAGGAGAAGAAGAACATCCTCAGAACCCGCGCCCGGTTGCTGGCGCAGGAGAAAGAGGCGTCCGCCGGCGGCGTCAGCCTGGAAGTGGTGGAGTTTCTGCTCGCCTATGAACATTACGCCCTGGAGACATTCTATCTCAGCGAGGTCTATCCGCTGAGAGAGCTGATGCCGTTGCCCTGCACGCCGCCGTTCATCCTGGGTCTGATCAATGCCCGGGGGCGGCTGCTGCCGGTCATCGATCTCAAAAAATTCTTTGGCCTGCCGGACCAGGGGCTGACCAATCTCAGCAAGGTGATCATTGTGCGCGCGCCCGATATCGAGCTGGGAATTCTGGCCGAGGTCGTGCTGGGGGTGCGGGTCTTCCGATTGCCGGAGATCCATCCGCCGCCGCCGACCTTGACCGGCATCCGCGTGGAGTATCTGCGGGGGATTACGAGCGAGGGCCTGGTGATTCTCGACGTGAGCAAGATTCTCGCCGCCCGAGAGATCATCGTGAATGAAGAGGTCGAAACATGAGGAATCAATGATGAAATGGTCAGTTGGAACGAAGATCGGGGCCGGATATGGCGTGGCTCTGGCCGCGTTGCTCATCATCGGGGTGGTCTCCTATCGAGCCACCACTTCGTTGATCGATGCCGCGGAATGGAGAAGCCATACCTATGAGGCCCTTCATAATCTGGAGGAGTTGTCCTCTCTGCTGAAAGACGCCGAGACCGGGCAACGGGGCTACATCATCACCAGGGATGAATCCTATCTCGAACCTTATCGAACAGCCGTGGGATTGATCGATCGGGGCAGCCGGAATCTGCGGAGCCTGCTGGCGGACAATCCCGCGCAGCAGCGCAAGCTCGACGCCCTGGAGCCGCTGATCGCGAGCAAACTGGCCGAATTGAAAGAGACGATCGATCTGCGAAGAGACCAGGGGTTTGAGCAGGCGCTCCAGGTCATCCGCACCGACCGGGGCAAGAAGGCGATGGACGATCTCCGCCGGCTGATCGGTGAGGTCGGGAATACCGAGGAAGATTTACTGAAGCTGCGTGAAGCCGAGGTGCAAGCGAGCGCTCGAAACGCGATCTCCTTCATCATATTTGGGATTCTCTGCGCCGTGGTTCTGGTTGCCGTGGTCTGTTTCCTGGTGGTCCGCAACATCGCCCGCCCGCTCAAGGAGATTACCTCGGCGGCTGAACGGATGACCTCCGGAGATCTCTCGGTCGAGGTCTACGCCAACGGCCGCAGCGACGAGGTCGGCCAGCTCTCGCACGCCTTTCTGCAGATGACCTCCTATCAACGGGAGATGGCCGGGACCGCTTACCGGATTGCCGAGAAGAATCTGGCCAGCGGCATCAAGCCGCGATCGGACAAGGATGCTCTGGGCGCGGCCCTCTCGACGATGGCCGAGAACTTGCGCCGGATCATGCGGGAGAACCGGGAAGGAATTCATGTCCTGATCTCTTCCGCCAGCGAGATTGCCGCCTCGACCGCTCAAATCGCCACCGGGGCGGTCGAGACCGCGACCGCCGTCACCGAGAC
>DATEFT010000326.1:0-12852 GCA_035280505.1 Blastocatellia bacterium
CTCGCCACTTCGTCTTTCAGATGCGGATTGGCCTCTTTCATCCGGTTGACCGCGGCTTCCAGATTCGGATAGCTGCGAGGTTCGCGCTTCTCCAGGCTGCGGATCTCTTGAATCCATCGGTGGAGCCGTTTTGATAACGGATCCGAGATCCGGTGAGTCGGCGGCGGGCCCAATCCCTCGATGGAGACGGCCTTCTTCACGCGGTCCGGGAAGACGCCCGAATAGACCATGACCACGGCCCCGCCCAGGCTATGACCGATCAGGTAGACCGGATCGTCGTTGATGACGTCGGCCAGCGCCGAGAGGTCGAGCACGTGTTCGGCGACCGTGTAGGTGGCGCCGGGCGCATGTTGACTGTTGCCATGCCCCCGCAGGTCGATGGCATAGACGTGAAAATCGTTGCGCAACTCGCGCGCCACCCAGTCCCAGTTCCGCGCATGATCGAGACCTCCGTGAACCAGAATCAGGGTCGGCTTGCCTTCGGTACCCCAGTCCCAGAATTGCAGTTTAAGGCGATGCGAGTAGAAAAAATGCGAGATCGGTTCCAATTAACTGATTCCTCCGTCATTCGAAAAGGCTACCTTGCGCCGACGGCCGGCGAAAAGTCGACCGTCGTTCCTTCATTTCATACTTCTTCTGATTGAGCCCGAATTTACGAGCATGAATCTTAAAACTTTGCACGATCATCTCCCAGTATGCCCCCTCGCCCCGCATCCGTTCGCCGAATTCGCTGCGATTGAGCACGCCCCCCTTCATCTCCTTGAGTCGATTGATCACCTTCTGTGCTTGCCGCGGCAGGCGCTCCTCCAATCGTTCGAGGAAATAAGGCCGGACGCTGCCGGGCAGCCGCAGGAGGTTGATGAAGGCCGATTGGGCGCCGGCGTCGCGCGCGCGTTCGAGCAGCCCGGGAATCTCGTGGTCGTTGAGCCCGGGAATGATCGGCGCGATGGCCAGGCCGACCTCGATTCCGGCCGCGGCCAGATCTTTCATGGCTCCGAAACGGGCTTCGGGAAAGGGCGCGAACGGTTCGAGCGCGCGGTTCAATTCGTGATCCAGAAAGGGGATCGTGAAATGGACCATGACATCGGCGACTTCCGAGAGCTGCCGGATCAGCTCCAGGTCGCGGCGAATCAAGGCGGATTTGGTCAGAATGCTGACCGGATTGCGGAACTCCAGACAGACCTCCAGGCAGCGCCTCGTCAACTGATAGTTGGCTTCGAGCGGGAGATAGGGATCGGAGGTGAAAGAGAAGACGAGGACCTCGCCCTTCCAGCTCTTCTTCATCAGCTCCGCGCGCAGCAGTTCCGGGGCCCGGACCTTGGCCACGATCTTGCGATCGAAATCGGTGCCGGCGCCGAAACCCAGGTATTCATGTGTCGGCCGCGAAAAACAGTAGGTGCAGCCGTGCGTACAACCGCGATAGCAGTTGATCGAATAGTCGAAGGGGATGTCCGGGCTGTTATTGCTGGTGATGATCGAACGGGTGGAGGTCTCTTCGAAGACTTCCAGTTTGGCTTCGGGCGGCTCGCCGATCCATTCATGTTGGGTGTTGAGCCACGGGTTAGGCGGATTATGGACGTGACGCATAGTCATCAACTCTCTGATCTCAGGTTCTTGTTCCTGCCCGCGATTCTGCCCGCCTGCTTCTCCTCACAGTTTAACGCCGGAGTGTGTTATAACCAAGACGAATGAGGCATACTACGAACGGCGAAACGTCAATCATGAATCCAGCGAATCCGGAGCCACCGGCCGCCTATCCGCCACCTCCCATCGTCTCCCGAACCGAATGGGGCTGTCCCGATGGACAGATCACCACCCACGGCGAACTGTCCTACACCGTGGTGACCCACCTGATCGTCCACCACACCGTGAATGACAACCGGGCTCCCGATTGGACGGAGGTCGTGCGCAGCATCTGGAACTTTCATGTCTTTGAGCGAGGATATGCCGATCTCGGTTACAACTACTTGATCGACCCGAACGGCGTGATCTACGAAGGGCGGGCCGGCGGCGATAACGTCATGGGGGCTCATTTCTCCGGCGTCAATGCCGGAACCATGGGCATCGGCATGATCGGGACCTATACGACGGAGGAGCCGAACTACCGGGCCCTGATCAGTCTGATCAAGATTCTCGCCTGGAAATGCGATCAGCGGCGGCTCGATCCGACGGGCGTGGCCCCGCACCAGGCCTCGCAACTCGACCTGCAGGTCATCGCGGGCCATCGCGACGGCCCCCGGGTGACCGAATGTCCCGGAGAGGCGCTCTACGGATTGCTGCCCCAGATCCGGAACGACGTCGGCTATCTGCTCAGACTCTTCGAATCCGGCAGCCTCCTGGAAGACCGCAAAACGCGTTAAAGACGCGAAGAGAACCGGTCAGCCCTCCAGCGCGTCTTCAATTTCGGTCGCATCTATCTTCTATCTTCTCGATTCGAGCCGATCGAACGGAGAGGTGAGCCCTAAGAGCTCGAGAAACCTCTTGTTGTCGCGCAGGCCGGAAAAATCGGCGTCATTGAGAGCCTGGGCGCGGAACCGCGGTTGAATCTGAATCGAGCGTCTAAGATAGTCGAGCGCCTGTTCGAGCGAGCCGGTCTGCGCGTGGGTCGCGGCCAGCGAATAGAGCAGATAGGGTTCATCCGGACGCAAACGCAAAGCCTTCTCGAAGAACGTCCGCGCCTGGGTGAAATCGCCGATGTTCAAGGCGAAGACGCCCCGGTCGTAGAGCTCTTCCGCGTTGCCGGGCAAGGCCTGTGACTGGCCCAGCTTCTGGTGGCAGACCTGAATGTAGGTCTGAGACCGGGCGATGATCTCGACCTCGGCCGGAAAACGGGTCTGGATATTCTCGAACATCGCCTTGGCTTCAGCCATCTGGCGACGATTGAAGACCTTGACGGCCTGCTCGAACGCCCGCAACGCCGCCGCCGAAGCGTGGTGGCGCACCACCATCGGCTGTTCAATCGTCGGCGGGCTGACCACCAGCGGCAGCCCCAGCGCCCGTTTCGTTCTCGTGCGGAGCTTGGCGGTCTCGACCCTGGCCGCGCCCCGAGTCGCGCCCCTGGTCGTGGAGGCACGTTTGGCGGCCGGTTTGGGTTTGGAGACAGCTCTGGTCTCGACTCGTGTCTTGCTCTGTTTGCTCTTCGCCTTGGCCGCTACTCTCCCTTTGGGAGCCTTGGCCCGGGCCGTTTTGACTTTCGCGGAGTTCCTGGTCGTGGCTTTTACCTTCTTGGTCGCAGCTCTCTTCTTCGCCTTCACCACCTTCTTCGCCACCTTCGCCGTCTTCGCTCGCTTCAATTTGACCCGTTTCTTGGTGGACGCTTTGACCCGCCTCGAAATGGAAGCTTTTTTTCGAGACTTCGTAACAGCTTTAGACCTGGTCGCCATAGGAGCAACTCTAACCTTAACCTTTGCTTTGGTTTTCGGACTTCTTGTTAGCGATTCCCTCATATATTGAGCTTCCTGACTGATCATTGATAGATCGTTTACTGATCGTTTACTGATCGTTCACTGACCCGTACTGACCCGTAATGGTCTTTTACTGATCCCTACTGTAAAGAGGACTTATCTCTCTCAAGCACTCCGTCTCGGGTGTCGCTAAGTGGCCGTTTTATAACAGATTAGCTGGGTGATGTCAAACTTGGCGGGGTAAAAAGATTAGAGCCCTCTGTAATTTCCCCCGCCGCCTGACCCCGGGCTGATTCCGGCTCCCGGCGCCGGATCTGGGATTGGCGTAGCAAATTGCTGAAAATAATACAGTTAATGTTGTAGAGCCGAATCGAAACACTCTATCCGCCCGAAATGGATAACCCTTGCGTTTCTAAAGATTTAACCATTAAGTATCCATCATCTCCGTTGGAATAGTATTTTCCCATGCGCTGTACGATGATGTAGTTGAGTTGTTCGTATAATTTCTGTGCCGCAGTATTGCCGACCCTAACTTCGAGGCGAATGGTGGAGACCCGGCGGGCCAGGAAGCTTCGTTCGATCTCATGGAGCATGAGTCTGGCCAGTCCGCGGCGCCGATATTCCGGCGCGACGCCGATGGTGGTGATGTGGCCGACCCCGTCCGGTTCGATGACGGCGATGGCGAAGGCGCTCATCTCGTCGAATTCCGAGCGGATCTGGCGGGCGATGGTGTTGGAATTGGAGAGCAGATAGCGAAAAGTCTCGCGTTCGTAGGCTTCGCCGTCGACAAAGCACCGCAAATCCAACTGCCACAACTCGTTGAGATCAGAGAGGGCGAGCGGGCGCAGCGAACCTTTGAACGCCTTGGATATATTGTAGTTGATGGCCTGCATAAGTCAGAGATCCGTTTGTACTCGCTAGACCCCGTTCCCGACCAGCCAGTTCCCGATTATCATACAATCACCGTAGCTGTAGAATCGATACTTTTCTGCGACCGCGTGAAGATAGGCCGCCATGGTCAACTCGCGTCCGGCGAAAGCGGAGACGAGCATCAGGAGCGATGATTGCGGAAGATGGAAATTGGTAAAGAGCGCATCGATCAGCCGAAATTGGTAGCCTGGATAGATGAACAGCTCGGTGCGGTTGCGTTCGGCGCGGAGCAGCCCCCGGGAATCGGTGGCGCTCTCGAGGGCGCGGGCCGTGGTCGTCCCGATGGCCACGACCCGCCGGCCGGCCCGTTTGGCGGCATTGATGGTCTCGGCGGTCTCCGGGTCGATCTCGTAGTTCTCCGGCGGCAACCGATGTTCCTCGACGGTCTCGACTCTCAGCGGTTGAAAGGTCGCGTACCCGACGTGGTGCGTGATCTCGGCGATCCGGACGCCCCGCCGGCGCAATTGATCGAAGAGTTCGGGCGTAAAGTGCAGGCCCGCGGTGGGCGCGGCGATGGCTCCGCGCCGCGAGGCGAAGACCGTCTGGTAGCGCGGCTCATCCAGCCGGTTCCCGGCGCCGATCTCGCGTTTGATGTAGGGCGGCAGCGGCGTATTGCCGATCTCGTCCACGATCTGATCGAAATTTTCCGCACCCTCGAAGCGGATCTGCCGGCGCCCGTCGTCGAAGCTGGCGGTCACGACGCCCTTGAGCCGGCCGTTCCCGAAATCGACCTCCGTTCCGGGGCGTAAGGGGCGCGCCGGTTTGGCCAGCACCTCCCATTCGTTCCGCTGATCCCCGACCGGCTGCGTGAGCAGGACCTCGATCGGCGCGGGCGGAGCCCCCTGGGGACTCTCGGTGGCGGCCGGAATCCGGCGGCCGAACAGTCTGGCGGGAAAGACCCGGGTGTTGTTGATGACCACGACATCGTCCGGATCGAGAAGGGTGGGGAGTTCGACAAAAGCGCGGTCACGCCACTGGTGACGGGCCCGATCGATGACCAGCATGCGGGAGCGGTCGCGTTCCGCCGGCGGTTCTTGCGCGATCAGTTCGGGTGGCAACTCGTAGTTGAAATCTGAAATATGCATATCCTGTGAGCCCAAGCCCAAAATCTAAGACGCCACGGTTATTGAAAAAGGTCTCTTTGTTGATCATGGGGAGTAGGGGACTGGGCGCTCCAATTGAGGCCGAGATGCCGGTACGCGGCGGGAGTGGCGACCCGGCCCCGCTGCGTCCGATTCAAGAAGCCGATTTGAATCAGGTATGGTTCGTAGATCTCCTCGATCGCTTCCTTCTCCTCGCTGATGGCCGCGCAGATCGTGCTGACGCCCACCGGGCCGCCGTTGAACTTCTCGATGATGGTGGTCAGCAGTTTGCGGTCGACCTCGTCGAGCCCGAACCGATCGACCTCCATGCGGTTGAGCGCATCGGTGGCGATCTCCGCCGTGATCACTCCGTCGTGTTCGACCTCGGCGTAATCGCGGACGCGGCGCAAGAGGCGATTGGCGATGCGGGGAGTCCCCCGCGAACGCTGGGCGATGGCCGTGGCGCCGGCCGACTCGGTCCGGACATCCAGGATGGTCGCCGAACGTTCGACGATGATCTGGATGTCTTCGACCGGGTAGAAATCGAGGTGGAAATTGATTCCGAAGCGTCCGCGCAGGGGGGCGGTGATCAACCCCGGACGGGTCGTCGCCCCGACCAGCGTGAAGCGCGGCAGTTCGAGTTTGACCGACCGGGCCGACGGTCCCTGGCCGATCACCAGGTCCAGTTCGAAGTCCTCCATGGCCGGGTAGAGGATCTCTTCGATCGCCGGATGCAGCCGGTGAATCTCATCGATGAAGAGGACGTCGCCGGCTTCGAGGTTGGTGAGCAGGGCCGCCAGGTCTCCCGCCTTCTCGATCACCGGTCCGGCCGTGACCTTGATCTGGGCGCCCATCTCGCGGGCGACGATCCCCGCCAGGGTCGTTTTGCCCAGGCCCGGGGGACCGTTGAGCAGCACGTGATCCAGCGCCTCGTCGCGCGCGCGCGCGGCCTTGATGAAGATCCCCAGATTGTCTTTGACCTTCTTCTGCCCGATGTACTCGCGCAACCACTTGGGACGCAGGGACAGTTCGAGCTGCTGATCGTCCGGCATCGGATCCCCGCTGATGATTCTCGATTCGTTCATTTCGATAACCTTCTGAGCGACTGCTTCAGCATCGTTTCAAAATTGGCGTCCGGCGTCTCTTTGAGCACGCTCAGGACGGCCTTCTCGGCCATCGCTCGCGGATATCCCAGATTGATCAGGGCTGAAATCACGTCCTCGCGCATGGAGCCGCCGTCCGACGCGACGGTTCCGGTTCGCAGTTGTTCCTCGAACTCCGGCGACGAGAACGCCGCCATCTTGTCTTTCAACTCCACCAGCATTCGTTCGGCCGTCTTCTTGCCCACGCCGGGGATGCTGACCAGCCGCGCCAGGTCGCCCGCGCGAATGGCCTGAATCAACTCTTCCGCGCTCAAGCCCGAGAGCGCCGTGATGGCCAGCTTCGGGCCGATCCCGGAGACCGTGATCAGCAGCAGGAAGAGTCTCTTCTCGCGCTCCGTCCGAAAACCGTAGAGCTGCAGGGCATCTTCTCGCAGGTAGGTATAGACGCGCAACGCGACGGAGGTCCCGACCTCGCCCAGGTCGTAGAAGGTCGAGAGCGGGACGGTCAGTTCATAACCGACGCCGCCGCCGGCCTCAATGATCACCGAATTGGGTTGCTTCTGGAGCAATTTGCCGGATAAGTGTGCAATCATAAGCAGTTGGCAGTTTACGGAGGGATCCGGGCCCTGTCAATTTGCCTCGTTTCTTTTATGAAACGATCTTGGAAAACACTAAGTTGACAGCCGCAACAGGGCTGAGCTATCGTTGTTCATTAAGTAATAAGATTCGGCAAAATTTACCCTAAATACATGAAGACCGAGAAGATTTCAGAGCTCACTACAAATCGACTTTCGATCTACTTGCGCTGTTTGAACGAACTGGCGGCCGCGGGCGTAGAGACAATTTCGTCGCAGTCGATGGCCGAACAGTTCAGTCTCAATTCAGCACAAATTCGAAAAGACCTGGCCTACTTCGGGGAGTTCGGCGTCCGCGGAGTCGGCTATTATGTCGAAGATCTGCGTCAGCACCTGATGAAGATTCTCGGTTTGACGCAGAAACATCGAGTCGCCATCGTCGGACTGGGCAATCTGGGGTTGGCGCTGGCCAACTACCAGGGATTCAATCAATACAGTTTTGACATCATCGCCCTGTTCGACAATGATCCGACCAAGATCGGTCAGCGCGTTCCCAATGGTCTGGAGATTCAGAATACCGAGAATCTCCGAGAGGTGCTCCGGCAGGAGCAGATCGACGTGGTGATCATTGCGGTTCCGGCCACGGCCGCCGAACGGGTGCTGGACGCGGTCGATGAGGCCGGAGTGAAGGCGGTGCTCAATTTCGCCCCGGTCCATCTGCATCCGAAAGCGGGGATGAAGGTCAAGACCGTCGATCTGATGATCTCCCTCGAAAGCCTCTCATATTTTTTGGCCAATCCCGGAGTGGAGGGCGGGAACTCCGAATATCGCGGCTTCACGCGCCAGGAAACGGAGCCCAACGGGACGGAGAAGAAGTCTAGAGAAGTCTAGAAAAGTCTGGAAAAGTCTGGAAAAGTCTGATCTGGACTGTTCGCATCGTCTGTGGGGACTTATTATGTGCTGAAACTTTTGGGGATGGTTTCTGACTTTTCTGGACTTCTCTAGACTTTTAATTATGGATGAGCGGAAGGTTCGCGAACAGATAGTCGAGGTGGCCACCCGCTGCTACGAGCGTGGATTGCTGGTGGCCGGTGATGGAAATATCAGCGTGCGGACGGGGCCGAATCGGTTCATCGCCACGCCCTCCGCGGTCAGCAAAGGCTGGATGACGCCGGAGATGATGGTCGTGGTCGATCTCGAGGGCCGGCCGCTGGAATCGTCCGATTACCGGGTCTCGTCCGAGTGGCCGATGCACCGGGTGATCTACCAGGCCCGTCCCGACATTCACGCGGTCGTCCACGCGCATCCGCCGCACGCGACGGGGTTCGCCGTCGCCGGCCTCTCGCTCGACAAAGCGATCCTCTCGGAGGTCGTCCTGACCCTGGGCTGTGTGCCGCTGGCGGTCTACGGCACGCCGTCGACCCACGAATTGACCGACTCGATCGAGCCGTATCTCGAATATCACGATGCTCTCTTGATGGCCAATCACGGGGCGGTCGCCTACGCGGAGACGCTGGAGAAGGCCTTCAACAAGCTGGAGACGCTGGAGCACACCTGCAAGATCAGTTTCATCGCCCGCACCCTGGGCAACGAAAATACGATTCCCAACCGGGCCGTGGAAAAATTGTTCGAGATTCGTGAACGGGCGGGAGTGATCCGGCCGGAAGCGAGAACCGGCCAGGTCTGTTCGTACACGCCGGGCGGGGCGGGAACGGCCCACCATTCGCCGGTCAACGGCGACGAGCAGATCGTCTTGACCCGCGCGGAACTGGTCGACCTGCTCATGAAGTCGGCGCAGTTATTGAACCACTAGTCTTCAAGTTCACGAGACTGAAGACTGAAACCTGAAAACTTTTTCTGGGAGCCTGCAATCAATGGAAGCACTGGGAATGATCGAGACCAAGGGGTTGGTGGCCATGATCGAGGCCGCCGACGCGATGGTCAAAGCGGCCAATGTGACGCTGGTCGGTTATGAGAAGATCGGCGCCGGTTTCGTCACCGCGATCGTGCGGGGCGACGTGGCGGCCGTCAAAGCGGCCACCGACGCCGGCGCGGCGGCGGCGCGGCGGGTCGGTGAACTGGTCAGCGTTCACGTGATCCCGCGTCCGCACTCGTCGGTTGATGAAAACCTCCCGGTCACGCTCGAAACGAGCCTCCGTAAATAGCGGGCGCTCGGCACTGAACCTTATGATTATTGGTCGCATCATCGGCACAGTCGTCGCGACCCGCAAGGATCCGCGGTTGGAGGGCTCCAAACTGTTGCTCGTCCGTCCGATCACCTTGCGCGGTGAAGATGAGAATAACTATCTGGTGGCTCTCGATACCGTGGGCGCGGGATTTCGGGAGAAGGTGCTGGTCGTTTCGGGCAGCAGCGCCCGGCTGGCCGAAGGGATGAAGGATAAGCCGGTCGATGCCGCGATCGTCGGGATCATCGATACGGTCGAAGTGACTGATTGAAGTCTCCGGTTGAAGACCGAAAGCGGATGATATGACCACAGTTCGCCTCGCACTCGCGCAGATCAATCCAACGGTTGGCGATTTCTCCGGCAATGCCGACGCCATCATCGCTTACATCGAGTATGCCCGGTCGATGGGCGCCGACATCGTGGCCTTTCCGGAACTGGCGCTGACCGGGTACCCGCCGGAAGACCTGCTGCTCAAACCGCAGTTCATCGAGACCAATCTCAAGACGCTCCGCCAGATCGTCCTCATGACCAAGGGGATCGTGGCGATCGTCGGCTGCGTGGCCAAGACTTCGGATATCCATAATGCGGCGGCCGTGATCTGCGACGGCGAGTTGAAGGGGTTCTACCACAAGAACTATCTGCCCAATTACGGCGTCTTCGACGAGTACCGGTATTTCGACGCGGGCCAGTCGTCGCCGATCTTCACCTACGGGGACCTGATCTTCGGGGTCAACATCTGCGAGGATATCTGGTATCCGGGCGGCCCCACGCAGGTCCAGGCGCTGGCCGGGGCGCAGTTGATCATCAACATCTCGGCCTCGCCGTACCACGCCGGCAAAGGGCGTGACCGCGAGCGGATGCTGGCGACGCGAGCCGAGGACAACGCCGTGGCGCTGGCCTACGTGAACCTGGTTGGCGGGCAGGACGAGCTGGTCTTCGACGGTCAAAGCCTGATCTTCGACGCGCGCGGGCAGCTCAAGGCCCGCGGCAAACTGTTCGAGGAAGACCTGGTGGTGGCCGAGATCAACATCGAACGGGTCTTCAAGGAGCGCCTGCACGATCCGCGGCGCCGTCAGGAACGGATCGACATTGTGAGCCAGGGGCTGGCCGTGGAACGGGTCGCGCTGCTCGACCGGCCGTTCAAGACCGAGATCGGGCGGACGGCGAAGCCGCAACCCGCGCGGCCGGAGACCGGACCGGTGGAGATCGTCGAGGAGGTCTATCGGGCCCTGGTGGTGGGCACGCGCGATTACGTGCGCAAGAACGGTTTCAATCGGGTCGTGATCGGGTCCTCGGGAGGGATCGATTCGGCCCTGACGGCCTGCGTCGCCGTGGACGCGCTGGGCGCGGAGCAGGTGACCACGGTCTTCATGCCGACTCGCTTCTCGGCCTTCGAGAGCGGGCGCGATGCCGCGCAACTGGCCGAGAACCTCGGCCTCGAATACCAGATCGTTCCGATCGAGGAGACTTTCGAGCAGTATCTGAAGATGCTCAAGCCGGTCTTCGACAACCGCGCTCCGGGAGTGGCGGAAGAGAATATTCAGGCCCGCATCCGCGGCAACATCCTGATGGCCTACTCCAATAAGTTCGGCGCCCTGGTCTTGTCGACGGGCAATAAGAGCGAGGTGAGCACCGGGTACTGCACGCTCTATGGCGACATGGCCGGCGGGTTCGCGGTGCTCAAGGATGTGCCGAAGACCCTGGTCTATCGGCTCGCCGAATATGTCAATACTCGCGGCGACCGGCCGGTCATCCCGGAATATATCATCACTCGCCCGCCGTCGGCCGAACTCCGCGAAGATCAGAAAGATACCGATACGTTGCCGTCCTACGAGATTCTGGATGCGATTCTGGGCCGCTATGTCGAGGAAGACCTGAGCGCCGAAGCGATCATCGCCGAGGGCTTCGAGGAGTCGATCGTGCGCTGGGTCATCCGGCAGGTCGACATCAACGAATACAAGCGCCGGCAAGCCGCGCCCGGCATCAAAATCACTCCTCGCGCGTTTGGCCGGGATCGTCGAGTTCCTCTGACCAATAAATTTCGCGGTTGATTGAATGCGGAAATCGCATGAATACCCCGAATCTGCTCACACTTCTACGCATTTTTATCGTACCTCTGTTGGTCGTGGTGCTGCTGACCCGGTTCTCCGAAGATTGGGTCGGATTGCCGCAGCACATTGCGGGGGTCAGCCTCTTTCTGATCGCCGCCTGGACGGACGTGCTCGACGGCTGGTTGGCGCGGCGGCGCCAACAGGTCTCCCGCCTGGGAATCTTGCTGGATCCGATTGCGGACAAGCTGTTGATCTCCGCGGCCTTCATCTCGCTGGTCGAGAATCGGCTGGCGCCCGCCTGGGCCGTCGTGATCGTCGTGGGACGTGAGTTCGCCGTCTCCGGTTTGCGATCGATCGCCGCGGCGGAGGGGTGGGCCATTCCGGCCTCCAAGGCGGGCAAGGTCAAGATGTTTTCACAGGTGGTGACGATCGCCTTCCTGATCACCTCTTCGGTCGATGGCCGGCCGCCGGTCGAGACCAAGGCCTTCCCGATCTTCGCCTTCTGGACGGTGCCCGAAATGTCGGTGGCGCTCGGACACCTGTTCGGCCCCGGCGAGACGAACTGGCTCGATTGGCGGGTCTTCTTTTACGCCGTCGGACGCGGACTTCTGTGGCTGGTGGTCATCTCGTCCTGCTGGTCCATGTACGGCTATTTCCGCGCGTTCTACGTCAAAGCCCGCGAGAACCTCGGACTTGAAGGCCGGCCGAAAGGGCAGACGGAACAGGTTTTTCAACTCAAAACAACCGGTGAGAAGTAACCGGCTCATGCGGGAATCAGGAGAGAGATGATAGTCGAATACGAAGGCAAACGGCCACAGATCGGGGAGGGCGTCTTTATCGCTCCGACGGCGGTCATCATCGGCGAGGTCGAGATCGGCGACGGCGCCAGCATCTGGTATGGAGCGGTGCTGAGGGGCGACGAGGGGCGGATCGTGATCGGTCGCGGCAGCAACGTCCAGGATAACGCCGTCATTCACACGACGCCCGACCATCCCACCATTCTGAAACAGAACGTCACCATCGGCCACGGCGCGCTGCTCGAAGGGTGCACCATCGAATCGGGCGCCGTCATCGGGATGGGCGCCATCGTGCTGCATCAAGCCATCGTCGGCGAGCAGGCCATGATCGGCGCCGGGAGCGTCGTCACGCCCGGCACGGCCATCCCGCCGCGATCGCTGGCCGCCGGTTCGCCGGCGGTCGTCAAGAAAGAGCTGTCCGGAGCCGCTCTGCGCTCGGTCGAACATTCGGCCGAGGCCTACCATGAACTCACGCAGAATTATCTGAACCAGCGGCTCGACCAGGCCAAATCGATTTGAGATTTGAGATTTGAGATGATTTCGCGAACGATCTCTCATTATCGCATCGTGGACAAACTCGGCTCGGGCGGGATGGGAGAGGTCTGGTTGGCCGAGGACGGCCGCCTCGGGCGGAAGCTGGCGCTCAAGATTCTGCCGCTCGAATGCACGCAGGATGCCGCGCGCATCGCCCGGTTCGAACAGGAGGCGCGGGCGGCCAGCGCGC
>DATEFT010000327.1:0-6641 GCA_035280505.1 Blastocatellia bacterium
GGAGAAGGCCGACGAGAGAAAGATCAGGTTTCGATCCCGGGCATGTTCGGCCAACCCCCGCCATTGCTCCTCGCTGAACTCCATGCGCTGCCAGTATTGATAGCGAGTCTCGTCCTGCGGGCTGAACTTGATGCGCCACGGCTCCTGCGGAGTGCTCTCGGCCGAGGCGATATGCGTTTGAAACTTGATCGCGTCCGCGCCGGCGGCGGCGACCGCGTCGATATAGGCGTGAGCCGTCCCGAGGCTGCCGTCGTGCGTCTGGGCCACCTCCCCGACGATCAGGCACGCGGCGTCTTCATGCTCGAACCATTCCGATAGAGACATCATTGCATTTTATTGAAAATCGCAAACTTCGCGGTGGCCGCCAGGGCCAGCGCCTGGGCCCTGTTCCTGGGCAGAATCATGTGTTTGGGCCTCTCGAAGAGTTCCGGCGCCTGCGAGGTCGGGGAGGTGAACATGCAGGTATAGAGAGTCCGGTCCTGTTGGCGAGCCAGGCCTCCTTTATGATAGCCGCGGGTGTCGGCGAAGACGATGGTGCCTTTGGGTCCGATCGCCCTGGTCCAGCGGTCCGGCGGAATAACCGTGCCCATCGCTTCGTCATCCCACCGCCGCACGCCCTGCTCCTCGAATGACGGCGGGGCGCCCTGCAGGCTGCTCCGGCGATGGGTGCCGCGGGCATAGACCAGGGGGCCCGCGCCCTCATCCACGTCCGTCAGATAGACGAAGATCTTGAGGATCGAAAGATCCTCGCGGTCGTAGTGCCACAATTGCGATTCGCGCGGCGGACTCTGGGTCACCACGGTATGCCAGACGTTGTAGTAGCGGAGCCGCGTGAACATGCCGAAATAAGCGTTGGCGATATCGAGAATCGGCGATTGCAGCGCGAACCGGGCGAAGGCGCTCAAGGGATCCAGGCGCGGACGCTCGCCCAGAAACTGCAGCATGAAGGTCTTGCGCCCGATCTCGCCCTGATCGGCTCCGGTCCGGGCTTCGACGATCTGCTCGGCCCACTCGCGCCTCAGCTCCTCCACCTGCTGGTTCAATTCATCGAAGCAGGAGTCGGCGCCCAGCAGTTCGTCGGCGGAGGTCAGGGCGATGCCGTGGCGGCTCAATTCGCCCAGGATCCGCCGGGCGGTGCCATGCAGCGGACGCTGATCCAGACGATACGCGAGCGTCGACCGCAGATTGAACAGGTAACGCCAGGTGGGCGTGTAGTGCCGGAGCAGATAGGCTAGTCGTTTGCGAAATGGCACGGGTTCAGACCACGTCGGCGAATGTCTTCTCCACCCGCCGGAAATAGAGCGCCCCGGTGATCAGGATCGAGAGCG
This sequence comes from Blastocatellia bacterium, assembly GCA_035280505.1. Lineage (GTDB taxonomy): Bacteria > Acidobacteriota > Blastocatellia > RBC074 > RBC074 > JAKEHZ01. Next base: position 1,329 of record DATEFT010000327.1, read on the forward strand.
CCGCCAGAGATGAGATCAAGATGATCGGTTGCGGTGAAGTCCGCACTCCCAGGAGCGCCCACCGAAAACCCTCCACGACTCCCGCCATCGGATTGAGGCCGTACCAGGTGCGCCACGGTTCGGAGAGCAGGCTGCTCGGGTACGCGATCGGCGTGGCCAGCATCCAGAACTGCGTGACGAAGGGGAGCACGTACCGCACGTCTCGAAATTGGACGTTGAGGGCCGAGAGCCACAACCCGACGCCCAGCGCCGCCGTCAACGCCAGCAAGATGAAGAACGGCAGCCAGAGGACGTTGGCCGAGATCGCGACGCCGTAATACCACATCATTCCGATCAGCACGGCGAAGGCCAGCAGGAGATCGATGATCCCCGACATGACGGCGGCCAGCGGGATGATCAGGCGCGGGAAATAGACCTTGGTGATCAGGTTCGAGCTGCTGACCAGACTGTTGGACGATTGCGCCAACCCGTTGGCGAAGAAGGTCCACGGGACCAGCGCCGTATAGCAGAAGATCGGGTAGGGAATATTGTCCGACGGGATCTTGGCCAGCCGTCCGAAGAAGAGGCTGAAGACCAGCATCGTGAAGAGCGGCTGGATGATCGCCCAGGCCGCGCCCAGCACCGTCTGTTTGTATCTGACCTTGACATCGCGCCAGATCAGAAAATAGAGCAACTCTCGGTACTCCCACAATTCGGGGAGCTTCAGCGAAATCCAGCCGCGTGATGGTTCGATTTTATGAATCAAGATTGAATCTGCGGAAGGTCCGGCTGGTGGTGGTCCGGGCACACTTTCACCAGCATCGCCAACCGTAAAGGAAACCTCTTGCCGAGGCAGCATTTATAATGTCGAAGAAATGGGTAATCCAGCCTTACACGAATAAGGAGTCACCGGATTATACATACTGGTTCAGTCTAAACCAAAAGAGATCGGATTAGGCGGCACCCTTTCTCCGACTAGAGACCAGTTTGTTTGACTCAGACCTTCGAGCCGCTATAATCGAAGGTGATCTCATTCCTCATCTCCTTGAGTAGTTCAAGCTGGACGGGCCAAGAGCGGAATGGATCATGGAGGAGTAATGATCATGCGACAACCGGTTATCATCAGCGCTGCTCGGACGGCCATCGGGAAATTTCAGGGAAGTCTCAAGACCTTCAAGGCGCCGGATCTCGGTGCGCTGGCGGTGCGCGCGGCGATCGAGCGCGCCGGCCTCGACGCGGCCCAGGTCGACGAGGTGATCATGGGTTGCGTCCTGCAAGCCGGGCTGGGACAGAATCCCGCTCGCCAGGCCGCGCTCCGGGCCGGAATTCCGGATCGGGTCGCCGCCCTGACGGTCAACAAGGTCTGCGGATCGGGGTTGAAGTCGGTCATGCTGGCCGCGCAATCGGTGGCCCTCGGGGACCACGAGATCATCGTCGCGGGCGGCATGGAGTCGATGACCAATACTCCGTACCTGCTCATGAAAGCGCGCGACGGTTACCGGTTGGGCAATGGGGAACTGGTCGACGCCATGGTTCATGACGGATTGTGGTGCGCCTTCGACAATTGGCATATGGGCGAGACCGGGGAAGTCGTCGCCGAGAAGTACCAAATTACCCGCGGACAGCAGGACGCCTACGCCGTCAACTCGCATCGCAAGGCGGCGGCCGCGATCAAGGCGGGCCGGTTCAGGGACGAGATCGTTCCGGTCTCGATCGCCCAGCGCAAAGGCGACCCGATCATCTTCGAGACGGACGAGGGGCCGCGGGCGGATTCGTCGATCGAATCCCTGGCTCAGTTGAAACCCGCGTTCCGTTCGAACGGGACCGTCACCGCCGGCAACGCCTCGACGATCAATGACGGGGCGGCGGCTTGCGTCGTCACCTCGTTGGAGACGGCCAACCGGCTGGGCCGCGCGCCGCTCGCCCGCATCGTCGCGCAATCGACGTCGGGCGTCGAACCGCAACTGGTCATGATGGCCCCGGTCGAGGCGGTCAGGAAGGTGGCGGCCAAGGCCGGGTGGAACCTGCCCGAGGTCGATCTCTTTGAACTCAATGAGGCCTTCTCTTCGCAATCGGTCGCCCTGGGTCAGCAACTCGGGATCGAGATGGAGAAGGTCAACGTGAATGGCGGCGCGGTGGCGCTGGGTCATCCCATCGGCGCTTCCGGCGCCCGCATCCTGGTCACCCTCCTGTATGAAATGAACAAACGTCAGGCCCACCGCGGGATCGCGAGTTTGTGTCTGGGCGGTGGTAATGCTGTGGCTTTAGCGGTGGAGCGAATGTAGAATGGGACCTCCGGGGCGAGCGATGGCTCGACGTGAAGGTCAATCTTCATGAGGTTCAACTTCGATTAGTGTCTATGATCTTTTGCCAACGGTGTAAGAAAGCCAATCTAAACGAATCCGATTATTGCGAGGAGTGTGGGGCGCCCTTGATGATCATCTCGCGCCTCCAGGGTCTCTCGCCGACGGAATCGATCGAGAACAGCCTGGAAGAACATCTGCTGGAGCGCATTAGCGCGCTCGAATCGGCCTTGGCGCGGGCCAATGAACGATTCGAACAACTGCTGGAATTGGCGCAGCAACAGGCGACGGGCAGCTTCTACGATCATATGATGCTGGAGGCCTTGACCGAGATCCTGACCGAGATGCGGGCGGTCAACCCCGATGAGCTGGAGCAACGCTGGCGCAACCGGGTCGCCCGTCACTACGAGGAGACGGCCGAGCGCGAACGCCTGGATGAGAGGTGCGAACAGATCATCACCTCCTACCGCGGGGCGGACCGCGAAGATTTCATCGACCTGGTCGAAGAGGGCACCCTGCTGATCAGCGAGGGGCGCACCCGCCGCGGACTGCGCACGCTCGAGAACGCGCTCGCTCTCGACGAGCGGAACGCCGAGTTGAGTTTTACGATCGGCGAATACAATTTCCATCTGGGCAAATCGCTCGACGCCGCCGTCTATCTGCGGCGCGCGCTCGATGAACAGAGCGAACATTTCGGCGCCCGGCTCCTGCTCGGTCTCCTGAGCGGAGATGAAGGCGAGGCCGAGTCCGCCAAGCTGCACCTGCAACACGCGCTGGCGCTCGATGAGAATTCGTTTGCCGCACACTACGGCCTCGGCCGCCTGCTGGCTCGCGAGGGCCGGTTGAGCGAGGCCCTCCAGCATCTCAAACGGGGGCTGGCTTTGAACCCGACGCCCGAGATGCACTACCTGGTGGGGCGCGCCTACTGGGAACAGGGCCGCGCGGAACAGGCTCTCAAACATCTGCAGAAAGCGATCCGGCTGGATCCGCACTTCGATGCGGCGCTCTACAGCCTGGGATTCATCTACTGGCAATCGAATCGGCCCAACGAGGCGCGGGAGCATTTCCGCGCGGCCTACGAGATCAATCCGCAGGAGTCCGATTATCGCACCGCCGTTCAGGCCCGCGCCGGCGACGAATTGCCGGTGCCGCCGTCCCTGGGCTGGTCGAGCATCTTTCCGCGCCGCAAGGCCAAGATCACGGAGACGCGTTTCATCGAACTGCTCTGGCGCGATCTCAACGCTTTTTCGATCTCACCCACGCAGTTGCGCAAGAACCCGAGAAAATAGCCGCATCTCATTGAAGTTTTGCTGTGAACCGCTCAAGGCGCGGAGCCCGACGTGTGTTTCGCGGCCGGCCTTTTATTAAATTTGCTCAAGTCGGTGTTTCACGCATGACACGGTGTTCCATTTGATCGGGGACGTGCTATAATCCGATCCGTTCGGCCACCCATTGAATGCTTGCGCAGGCAAATCACGGTGAGGAGTTGAACTCTGGTCAGTTGTCATCTAATAACAATACCCTCAATCGACCATCGCGGTGCAACCGGTTCCGAGCTGACCCCCTCGCGGAACTGTTCAACCTTTGAATTGGGGACTTTTGCGCCTGAGAGCGTCGCCATCTCGGCTGATCTTCCGCCCTGAGGTCGGCGAAGAGGGCAGCGGGCCACTACTGAAAACCGATTTTTAACTTCCAGCCCACCGGGCTGATGAACCGAGAAGGACTGAGAGACAAGATATGGCAATCGAAAAAAGCGAAAAGACGAAGGCGGTTGAGGCGGCGCTCCTCAACATCGAGAAACAGTTCGGCAAGGGCGCGATCATGCGCCTCGGCGAGCGCCGGGTCGAGGAGATTCCCGTGATTTCGACCTCGAGCATCGGGATCGATGCGGCGATCGGCGTCGGCGGGCTCCCGCGCGGGCGGATCATCGAGGTCTTCGGCCCGGAGAGTTCCGGTAAGACCACCTTCGCCCTGCACGTGGTCGCGGAGGCGCAGAAGGCCGGCGGGATCGCGGCTTACGTCGATGCCGAGCATGCGCTCGACGCGATCTATGCGGAGAAACTGGGGGTCAGCATCAACGAGCTGTTCATCTCGCAGCCCGATTCCGGCGAACAGGCGCTGGAGATCACCGAATCGCTCGTGCGCTCGAACGCGGTCGACATCCTCGTCATCGATTCGGTCGCCGCCCTGACTCCGCGAGCCGAACTGGAGGGCGATATGGGAGACAGCCTGCCCGGATTGCAGGCCCGGTTGATGTCGCAGGCCCTGCGCAAACTGACGGCGGTGGTGGGAAAATCGAACACCTGTCTGATCTTCATCAACCAGATCCGCGAGAAGATCGGCGTCATGTTCGGGTCGCCCGAGACGACGACCGGCGGGCGCGCGCTGAAGTTCTACTCCTCGGTGCGGGTCGACATTCGCCGGATCACGCAGATCAAAGACGGCGAGAACGTGATCGGGAACCGGACCAAGGTCAAGATCGTCAAGAACAAGGTGGCGCCGCCGTTCAGAGAGGCCGAGTTCGACATCATGTACGGCGAGGGCATCTCCAAATACGGCGAATTGATCGACCTCGGAGTCGAGCAGAAGGTCGTCGACAAGTCGGGCGCCTGGTTCTCATACAAGGGCGAGCGCCTGGGGCAGGGACGAGAGAACGCCAAGAACACTCTGCGCGACAACAAGGAGCTGTGCGCCAGGGTCGAGCGGGAGGTGCGGGTCGCGCTCGGCATCATCAAGCCGCAGGCCCAGCCCGCCGTCGCCGCTCCGGCCGCCAAGTTGTCGACTCCACCGGCGACCACGGCTTCGGCCGCCAAATCGCAGGCGCCACCCGCCGCCGCTCCGGTTTCGCATCCGGCTGCCGGAAGGCGCGGGGCCGCCAAGGCTGCGGACGATGAATAGATGAATCAATGATTCGGCATCCTTCGCGATCCATTTGCGGTTAAAATAAGAGACGGGGCGGAGAAAGGTCTTTTCACGCCCCGTCTCGGTTTTGTGCGCCCGGCAGGGCGCACCAACTAGCGGGTGAAAGTCC
>DATEFT010000328.1:0-7822 GCA_035280505.1 Blastocatellia bacterium
GCCCATCGAATTCGGCAGGGGGAAGAGCCAGTAGTCGACCCACGGACGACCGGTGTGGAGGGCCGGGAACATGCCGGCGCAAGCCACCGCGAAGAGGGTCATGGCCTCGGCGAAGCGATTGATCGAGTTGCGCCACGATTGGCGCAGCAACAACAGGATCGCCGAGATCAGCGTGCCGGCGTGGCCGATTCCGATCCACCAGACGAAGTTGATGATATCGAACGCCCAGCCGACCGGAATGTTGTTGCCCCAGATTCCGACGCCCTTCAGGACCAGATACGCGATGGTGTTGAAGAGCATGATCGATCCCAAAAAGGCCAGGGCGAATCCGAAGACCCAGCCCTTCTTGAAGCCGCGCATAAAGACGACGTCGGCGATATGTTTGGTGATCGAGTTGAAATCGTGTCCCGGACCGACCACTGGCGGTCGCGGGTCAACATAGCCATCTGTCTTAACTGCTTTAGCCATGCTGTTTCACCTCCCCTGACTGCTGGCCGTCGTGTCCGCTGCCGTGGCCGCCGCTCTCCAACTCGGGATTCGGATTCCGGATCGCCGCCAGATAGCTGGTCCGGGGCCGGGTGTTCAGATCGGCCAACACCTCGTATGTCCGCGGCTCCTTCTTCATTTTCGCGACACGACTCTCTGGATTGTTAATATCGCCGAAGATGATCCCTTCGGTCGGGCAGGCCGACTGGCAGGCCGTCAGGATGTCGCCATCCTGGACCTTGCGATCCTGCTTCTCGGCTTCGATCTTGGCAGTCATGATGCGCTGCACGCAGAAGGTGCATTTCTCCATGACGCCGCGAGTCCGGACCGTGACTTCCGGGTTCCGGACGTTCTTCAAGACGGGAGTGTCAAAATCCCCGTACAACAGATAGTTGAATCGGCGGACCTTGTACGGGCAGTTGTTGGAGCAGTAACGCGTCCCGACACAGCGGTTGTAGACCTGAACGTTCAACCCCTCGGCGTCGTGGACGGTCGCGTTCACCGGACAGACCACCTCGCACGGAGCATTCTCGCAATGCTGGCACATCATCGGCTGGAAATAGACTTCCGGATTGGCCTTGTCGCCCTTGAAGTAGGTGTCGATTCGCAGCCAGTGCATGATGCGTCCCTTGAGGACCAGCTCTTTGCCGACGACGGGAATGTTGTTCTCGGACTGGCAGGCGACCAGGCAGGCGTTGCACCCAATGCAGGAGTTGAGATCGACCGTCATGCCCCAGGCATATCCATGATACTCCCAGGGTTGATACATCGTCAGCTCTTTGCCGGGGTTGTGCGCCCCGTGGTGCATGATCTTCGGATCCTTTTTGTAGTCTTCCAGATCCGCCACCCGCACGATGTGCCGCGCCGCCAGGTCGTCCTCGGGATTGAGGAAGGCCCCTTCCCCGAATCCGGCGTACCCGGTGATCTCGCTGGCATCGATGTTGAAGTGTTCCTGAGTCGAGGCCAGTTGCTGGGTGTTGGAGGTGGTCTCGAACCTGACCCCCTCGGTCGCAATCGACGGGGCCTTCGAGGTCCGCAACTCGTAGGTGTTATAGCCCAGCCCGTTGCCGACGCTGCCGGCGCGATCGCGCCCGTAACCCAGATAGACCGTCACGGTGTCGTCGGGATGACCGGCCTGCACCCAGGCCGGAATGTAGAGGTCGTAATTCTCGCCGTGGAACAGCCTCAGGACGCGGGCCGTGGTCTGGTGCCACTCGTTCTCGGGCGCCAGGCCCAGCTCGCGGCCGGTCTTGGTGCTGACGATCGCGTAGTTGTCCCAGGTCACCTTGCTGAGCGGCTTCGGCGTCTCCTGCAGCCACGAATTGTTGGCGAACCGCCCGTCGTGCACGCACGGGTCGGGCCGGAAGACGATCTCGTACTTGGCGGCGGGCGCGGGTTTGACCGCCGCGGCCCAGCCCTGGCTGAGCGCCACGGTCTTCGCCGGGAGGGCCGAGTTGGCGATCACGCCGTCGTGCAGCGACTGTTTCCAGACCTGCTCGAAGTTGGCGCCCAACTGAGTCTTCCAGTAATCGCGCACCAGGTCATAACTGGACTTGCCGACCTGGTTGGTCATGGCCGCCAGCAGCTCGTGCGGCGATCGGCCGTTGTAGAGCGGCTCGATCAAGGGTTGGATAATCGAGACCGTGCCGTCGAAGGCGCGGGCGTCGCTCCAGGACTCCAGATAGTGGGTCCCGGCCACGTGCCACTGGCAGTGGACCGCCGTCTCGTCGTTGTAGAGCCCCATGTGCACCCGCTTGGTGACCTTGTTCATGGCGTCCAGGAACTTCAGGTCGTGCGGAGCATTGTAGACGGGATTGGCGTCGAGGATAACCAGCAGATCTACCTGGCCGGCGTTCATGTCGTTGACCAGTTGCGTGATCGAGGCGATCTGATCGACGGGATTGGCGTCGATCGAATCGGTGATGACGACGGTCTGGCCGATGTTGCCCAGCGCGTGGTTGATCGCGTGCGCCAGGGCGTGGACCGCCGGAGGCTGATGCTCTCCCGCGATCACGATCGATTTGCCGCTGTGGGCCTTCAGATCCTTGGCCACGGCCTCCGCGAACTTGGCCACCTCATCGCTCGGCCGCTCACCGGCCGGCGCGGAGACGCCCAGGGCGTTGGCCACCGCCAGCCCGAATCCGGCCACGGCGCTCGCCTTCATCGGCCGGCGGTGATCCGCCTTGGCGCCGGTGGTGGTCATCGTGCTCTCGACCACGTAGAGGCGATTCATCTCTTGAGCGCCGCCGGCCAGCTTGCGCCGGCCCATGAAGTCCCGCGCATAGCGCACGGAACCCGGACCGCTGCACAGGAAATCGGCGTCGAGCGAGAGCACGACGTCGGCCTGGTCGAACCGGTAGACCGTGTTGACGAACTGCCCGAAGGCCAGTTGTCCGCCCAATCTGGCGCCGTCGCGGGTCCACGGCTCATAGACGTGCCACTTGGCCTGCGGAAACGCGGCCAGCAACTTCTTCATCTGGTCCGCCAGGGTCGGCGAGGTGATGGTCTCCGTCAGGATCCGGAGCCCCGCGCCCTGCTTCGTGCGCTGCCCCTCGACCGCATCGCGCAACTCGTTGAGAAAATCCCCCCAGGTCCGCGGATCGCCGATCTTCAGCGCCGTCTGTGACCGGTCCGGATCGTAGAGCTGCAAGACCGAAGCTTGATCGTAGGCGGTCGTCCCGCCGAGGCTCCCCGGATGCTCCGGGTTGCCCTCGATCTTGGTCGGACGGCCCTCGTAGCTCTGGACCAGCAACCCGGTCGCCACTCCGCCCAGGGTCATGGCCGTCGCATAGAACTGCGGCTTGCCAGGGACCAATCCGTCAGGCGTCTTGACGTAGGGGACGATGTGCTCCTGCGGCTGTCGAGTGCAGGCGGTCAGGCCGGCGAAGGCGAGCGATGCACTCATGAGCTTCAGAAAGTTACGGCGGCCAGCAGGATCGAGCATTGATGGATCAGCTACGGAAGCGTTGAGGGCGGGAAACTCGCGTTGCAGAAACTCTCGAAATCTTTCAGTGCCGGCTAGTTCTTCAAGACTGCGCCAAAATTCCCAGTTTCTTTTCGTCCGAATCTCTTCCTTGATCTGCTCGCCGATAGGCTCGAGTTCTCGATGATGGTCTTTATGAGACATTTCGTTCTTTTATGTGTGTCAATTGTCGACAGATAGGCGTCATAAATATCCCGTGGATCACGCTCAACACCAAGCTAATAGCTGATCGATGACAACCAATTCGGAGTTATCGGTGACAGGTCGAACAACTGGTCAGCACGCTGGTCGGTTGAAGTTTGTACTGTTCGGCCAGATGCGAACCCTCTTGGGCTTGATTCCAACCGGCCGGAGGCCAATCCATCACGGTGACCTTGTCCTTGGGCCGGATGAACTGCGCCGGGTTGCGGTGGCAGGCCAAACACCATTCCATATTCAATGACGCAACGTTCCACATCAAAGGCATCTGATCGACTCGACCGTGACAGGTCGAGCAGCCGACACCCTTGTTCACGTGGATGCTATGGTTGAAGTAGGCGAAGTCGGGGAGATCATGCACGCGTGTCCATTTAATGGGTTGGCCGGTGCGCCAGCTTTCGCGGACTATTTCCAGGTAGGGGCTATTGGCAAATAATTGCGAATGGCAATTCATGCAGGTTTTAGTCGCCGGCATGCCTGCGCTCGCTGCTGTTTCGACAGATGTATGGCAGTATCGACAATCGATCCCGTCATCTCCGACATGATGCTTATGCGAAAACTGAACCGGCTGATCTCGTGCGATAAATGCTTGTGTGACGAACGGCGTCCGGTTGGCCTCCAGGATAATAAACCCTGCGATTCCAGCAACTAAGACGCCAACTACAATACTCAACCGCGCAAGCGTATTGACGCTGCGGTGGAAGAGCTGTGGCATAAATAGACCTCCACATCGCTCAATGAACTTTACTTATTATACCTAGACTTGCTTGAAAACCCGAAGCTTGTGAATTTTCGGATTTGAATAAGCCCAAATCTTGTATGGAAGAAACGAAAATGTCAAGACCATATCTGTGTGGAATTAATGGCTTGGATAAAAACTGTTCGATGCGGATGCTGAAGAGCGTAGCGCACAGACAAAATCAACGGAAACAACGGAATGGGCGAAAAACCCGAGAGTTTTTCGCGCTCTTTCCGCTGCCTCCGTTGGCGTTTCGTCTGATCTACTTATCGTCCCACTTGCAGGAAATTGCCGGAACTTTTGGCCAGAAGACGGCCTTGTTCGTCGATGACTTGAAGGTTGTAACCACCCTTAGCTGCTTTGGCAGGAACCAGAAACGGCACCTTATCATTCAACGAAGACATGACCCAGGACTTCTCATCCTGATAGTCTCCGGCCTGCAACTTCAACGTCACATAACCGGGCGCCCGCACCGCCGCCACGTTGACCTCCATGGCCACGTTGTCGGCCGTCGCTCCCATCTGTCGAGGATTGAGAGAGATCGGGCCCCCGTTAGGAACAGGATCATTTTCGAAACTCTTATTAAGATAGTCTCCCCCATTAATTCCCGGAGCCGGACCGGAGTTGTTGCCCCCGGCCTGCGGCGCGGATGTCTGAGGCGGAGCGGCTCCTCCCCGGGCATCGTAGACCCCGGTCACGTTCGGCAATCCGTACTGCGGATTGGCCGGCGCGTTATTGACCGGAGGGTTGTTGGGAACAGCGTTAACCGGAGGATTGTTGGGGAGAGCGTTATTGGGCACCGGATTACCCGCCGCATTGTCCGGTTGCGGCGGAACGGTTAGCGTCCATCCTCCGTTCGGATCGTCGTCCTGTTGAGTCTGCGTTTGCTGCTGGCGCGGCGGCGTCGCCGACGCCGGCCGTTGACCGAACGGCGCACTGCGGATCAACTGGACCGCCTGTTTCTCGTCGTAGACCAGCAACATGGCCTCGCCGTATGGGAAGCTCTCGTTGATCGGCAGAGTCACTTCCTCTTCGGGCTGCAACACGACCTGGACCGGCGAGAGATCGCTGGAGTTGCGATCATCGCTGACCGACATCCGGGCGACTCCGCTGAAGGCCCGCCGCAGATCCAGATTCTTGACTCTCATCTGCAACTGGCCGTTGCGAAGCTCGATGATTCCCTGCAGCTTGATCGGAGTCAGCGGTTCGTCATCCAGCAACGCTCCGCCTCGCCTGACGTTCGGTCCACGGATCTCCGCCACCGGGCGATCACTGACCGCAGCCAGCGTCGAAGAGGAGGCCGTAGTCGGCGGCACGGCGGCCCGCGGAGCAGGCGCGACCGGGCGTGGAGCGGGAGCAGCCGCAGCGACCGTCGCCGGCGTCACCGGACGCGGAGCGGGTGCGGCGGCAGCCTGAGGCGCCGTCGTCCTCTCCACCGGTCTGCTCTCGACCGGTCTGGGACTGGCGGGCGCGGGACTCGGACTCGCGTTGCTCGCAATCGTGGTCTCGGCGCTGGCCGTGGTCTTGGCCAGGTTGGCCGGGTTCAGCGAGGAACCCAGCACCGAATTGATGTTGTTCGCGACGGCGTCGATCGCCTGCTTGTTCTTGGCGGCGGCGATATCGACCGGCTGCCTGGGAGGCGCGATCGAGCGAGCCACCAGGTTGAGATCGCTCTTCAATCTCCACTGGGTCTGATCGATGCTGCGCATCATCAGGATCACGTCGTTGGCCGGCGTGGCGGGCGTCGCCGAAGCCTTGTAGGCCACATTACCGCTGGAACTCTCGGGAGCCTGTCTGGCGACCAGACTGCTGGAGACGCTCGCGGCGGCGGTCGTGGGCGGCGTCTGTTTGGCTACAACCGGAGCGGGAGCGGCCGGCGTCGGTGGGGGAGTCTGTTTAGCAACCGCTGCGCTCGAAGGAGCGGCAGCCGGGGTTGCGGGAGCGGTGGCAACCGGAGGCGCCGCCTTGGCGACGACATTGCCGGATGAAGAGACGGGCACCGGAGCGGGGGCAGACATCGGCGGCATCTTGGCCACGATGGTCTTGCCGTCCATCGGCTTCTGATTCTTGTTCGCCTGGCCTTTCTGGCTCATCCCGAGGGCGGCGATATAATCCTCGGCGGTCTGCGAACCGGCGGCTCGCTTCGGAGCAGGGCTCGGACTGCTGTTGCTCGAACCTGTATTGATGGCGGTGACGGGGCTGGCGGTGGTGCTATTGGAATTTGAAGGTGCGATCGGGCAGGCCAGCGGGATCGGAGTATTGGGGACCCCGGCCGGCAGATCACTCTGGGATTTGACCGCGATCTTGAGCGCGTCATTTTGAGGAGGCTCGAAATCGGTCACGGCGATACCTAATGATTCGACCAGTCCGGAGTTGAGCAGCTTCTCGGCGAAAGCGCGTGCAACCTCCATCGTGGTGAATTTGCCGACTCGAATCCGGTAGAAAGTCCCGGCCTTGGGTACCTCGACTTTGACCACGTAAGCATCAAGCTTGCGGGCGCGGAACCCCTTGACCAGTTCAGCCGCACACTCCTCAGACCGCAACGCCGCCACCTGCACCGCGTAGTACCTCGTCTGCGAGTACGCGATCCGTACAGACGAAGCGACGCCGATCAACAGGAGCAGCATCCAGCAGCCTGATATCACCCATCCATCTTTTAACTTCACGACACTCACCATTACAGCCTCAAATCAACAAAATCATCAGCTATGAGGATGATCCTCTAACTCTAATTGGCAAATCTGGCGGGCAACTAGCGCTTAGTACGAGATATTTAGTGAGTTAATTCAATGCGCTTTTAGCGGGGTCGGTGATTTGACGAATCTGGGACATTGCAAACGGGAGCCACAACGCTCTCAACCAACTACGTAACGAGCATCACATTCAGATCTGCGCGCGGTCAGCTTCACATCACAGCGGCCGCCTCGCTCGTTTACGATCTTCATTCTATTGATTGACCGAATCAAATAGCGCTCTTGCTTCCCTGCTCTTCAACGTAACTTTACTAACCGGAGACCTGGCGGATCATGCGGGGGTTCCGCCTCCACGGGAGATTTTACCCGCGTTCAAATTGACTTTGTGTGTCAAATGTCACAACTCACAATAATTTGCTAATGCTGGTCTGCATGCTGGATTACGAAAGAGTGTCGCAACTCCGTTTTACCGCCGGGCTCTTTTTGGCTTTTATAATTCATGAACCCACTGAGTACTTCGGAATCGCGAAAGACGCGAAAGTGCAAATTTCGCGGTCTGCATCTCAAATTCTAAAGAACTTAATCTCCAAAGTACTGAGTTTCGGACATACTTCAGTGACCGAAACCAATAAACAAACCGCGAACCACGCGGAACACGCGAAATCGACTAAATTTCGCGTGTTCCGCGTGGTTCGCGGTTTAGAAAGATGGAGATATATAAGG
>DATEFT010000329.1:0-4298 GCA_035280505.1 Blastocatellia bacterium
GATGGGGACCGGCATCCGCAGCGTCCTGCCGACCGTCCTGGCGGATGAGCTGGACGCCGACTGGACGCGGGTCCGGATCGAGCAGGCCCTCGGCAATACCAAGTACGGCTCGCAGAATACGGACGGCTCGTGCTCGATTCGCGATTTTTACGACACCATGCGCGAAGCCGGGGCCAGCGCCCGCATGATGCTGGAACGGGCCGCCGCCGAGAAGTGGGGCGTTCCGGTCTCCGAGTGCAAGGCGCAGAATCACCGGGTGGTTCACACCGGCAAGGGCGAACTCGGCTACGGAGAACTGGCTCCGCTGGCCGCCAGGCTGGAGCTGCCCAAAAAAGAGGATCTGAAGTTCAAAACTCCGGCCGAGTATCGTTACATCGGTAAAGACGTGCCGACCGTGGATCTGGACAACATCGTCTCCGGGAAGGGGATCTTCGGCGTCGATGCCAAAATGCCGGGGATGGTCTACGCCTCGATCGTCCGGTCTCCCGTGATCGGCGGAAAGATGAAGAGCTACGACGATCAGGAGGCGCGCCAGGTGCGCGGCGTCCAGGAGACCGTCGTCCTGCCGGGCTTCACTCCGCCCTATCTCTTCAAGCCGTTGGGCGGCGTGGCCGTCATCGCCAACAGCACCTGGGCCGCCATGAAGGGGCGCGAGAAGCTGAAGGTCGAATGGGAGTCGGGCGAGAACGCCGCCTACGATTCGGTCAAGTACAAAGCGGAGTTGTTGGAGACGGTCCGCAAACCGCAGACCGTGGTCCGCAACATCGGCGATGTGGACGCCGAGTTCGCCAAGGGCGGCAAGACCCACGAGGCCGAATACTATGTCCCGCACCTGTCGCACGCGCCGATGGAGCCGCCGGCGGCCGTGGCCGAATACAAAGACGGCAAGGTCGTGATCTACGCCGCGACGCAGAATCCGCAAGCGGTGCAGGAGACGGTCGCCGCCGCGCTCGGCATCGACAAACAGGCGGTCGAGTGCCACGTCACGCTGCTCGGCGGCGGGTTCGGCCGCAAATCGAAGCCCGATTACGTGGCGGAGGCGGCGTTGCTCTCCAAGGCCGTCGGCAAGCCGGTCAAGGTGACCTGGAGCCGCGAGGACGACATTCGCTTCGACTACTATCACGCGGTCGCGGCCATGTACCTGAAGGCGGCGGTTGACGACAAAGGCCGGCCCAGCGCCTGGCTGCAGCGGAGCGCCTTCCCCTCGATCGGGGCCATGTTCAATCCCGCGACGCGCAGCGGCCAGGGATTCGAGATGGGGATGGGCTGGAGCAACGTGCCCTTCGAGATCCCGAACCATCGCGCGGAGAACGGCCCGGCCCAGGCCCACGTCCGCATCGGGTGGCTGCGGTCCGTGGCCAATATCTATCACGCCTTCGGCGTCCACTCCTTCGTCGACGAACTGGCCCAATTGGCGAAACGGGATCCGGTCGAGTATCTGCTCGACGTGCTCGGCTCGCCGCGCCAGATCGACCTCGGGCAACGCGGCCCCATGGCCCAGAAATATCCGCTCGAGACCGGGCGCCTGCGCCGGGTGATCGAGCTGGCGGCGGAACGTTCCGATTGGGCCAAGAAGAAGTCCGGAAAAGGGCGCGGGATCGGCATCGCCGCGCACTGGAGCTTCTACAGTTATGTGGCGGCCGTCGTCGAGGTCGAGGTCGACAACAAGGGCAAGGTCCGGATTCCGCGCGTCGACCTGGCGATCGACGCCGGCAAGCTGATCAATCCCGATCGCGTCAAATCCCAACTGGAAGGCGCGGCGGTCTTCGGCACCTCCATCGCCATGCTGGGTGAGATCACGGCAGCCAACGGCCAGATTCAGCAATCCAATTTCCACGACTACCCGGTCGCCCGGATTCAGGAATCGCCGCTGGTCACCAAGGTTCATCTCGTGCCCAGCGACGCTCCGCCCGCCGGAGTCGGAGAACCGGGCGTGCCGCCGATTCCGCCCGCGCTCTGCAATGCGATCTTTGCCGCCACCGGCAAACGGGTTCGAGATCTTCCGATCCGTAAACAGAAACTGGCCTAGCCGCCGGGAAAATTTTACGCGCTAAGGAAAATCTTACTTCCCGTTTCTACCCTGATGACTGCAGATCAGAGAGGATCAGCGATCTTGATCCTCTCATCTGCGGTTAATAAGTGACTAATAGTGGCTTTTATGCGTGGTATTCAGGGCCACGTTCTTCTATTCATGTCTCCAGGGGATCTCAACGATCAGCTTGATAGCTTCAAAATCATAGATAACTTTGATAATTATCTATTAACCGATCTAAATTGGAACAAAAAATAGTAACAAGTGTTATATACTGATACTATAGTAGGTGCTCCAAAGGATCCGGAATGCCCCACCGTGCGTAAGCAATAGGGAAAAAGACTTATAGCAACACAGTTTGAGAGGGGGCGCCTGAGAGCCATTAGTCGGTTGAGTTAAGGCATAAAAGTTGCCGTACTATTCGGGAGGACCCAAGTAAAAACTGTACAGTTTTCTCGGAGGAAATGTGTATGAAAACTTCCAAATTGTATTTCCTTAGCCTGGGATTGGCGGTGGGGTTGGGCAGTACCGTACCATCCTTGGCCCAGGAGAAGAATACAACAGAGACCGTTCTGGTGGCTCAAGCGCAGGATCAAGATAAGAGCAAACCGGAAGAGACTACAAATACATCCAGTCAAAAAGGCTCGAACGGGCCGACACAGGGCATCATTGGAGCAGGGAAGAGGCAGAAGATCTACGGCATTATTGTTCGTCATGAGGGCAATAGTCTCGTGGTTCGTGATCGAGGGAGGGCCGAGTTCAAGATCGATGTGAGCGACGCCACCAAAATCGAAGAGCGGAAGAAGAATCCGTTTCGGACGGCCAGACTGTATGACCAGAACTCACTGACGCGTGGCTTGTGGGTTGAAGTCGAAGGCACGGGGGGCGACTCCGGTTCGATTATCGCCAGCAAAGTCAAGTTTACGGATGAGGAATGGCGTGACGCGACCTCGCTCGAGGCGCGGGTCGATCCGGTCGAGGACCGGGTGACCGATTCCGAAGGCCGGATCACGCAGGCCGAGCAGAACGCTCAGCGGCTCTCGGGCCAGATCGAGGAACTGAACGCCGTGGCCAATATGGCGCAGGGCGGGGCCCGGGCCGCGCAGGCGACCGCCGATAAGGCTTTGAGCGAAATCAGTGCGACCAATGAACGTCTGAGCACGACCGACAAGCGAGTCGGGGTCGTCGATGAGCGCATCACGGCCGTGGATGATTACGAGGCGAAGAACACCGTCAACGTCAACTTCAAAGTGGGCAGCGCGGTGCTGAGCAAGGATGCCAAGACGGCGTTGGATGAGATTGCGGATCAGACCAAGAATGAAAAAGGCTATGTCATTCAGGTGGCCGGGTTCGCCTCCGCCGACGGCGGCAAAGATCTCAATCGCAAGCTCAGCGAGCGTCGCGCCGATGCCGTGATCCGCTACCTGGTGGAGAATCACGACATCCCGCAGCGCCGGATCATTACGCCTTTCGGATTCGGCGAGCTCAAACCGGCGGCCGACAACACGACCCGCGAGGGGCGTGAACAGAACCGCCGCGTCGAAGTTTCGATCCTGGTCAGCAAAGGGCTGAATGGATCGGGCGGCGACAAGAGCAGCACGCAGCAATAACGTCTCGGCTAGTATTTTCAGTTAGAGTAGTATACAAAGGTACAAAAGCTCACTCTCGGTGCCGAGAGTGAGCTTTTGTACCTTTTTTTCATTGTTAACCAACCGAAAACCGAGGAGACTGGCCATGGGAAGAGATGAGGCTGCGACCGTGAAGAGTTCATTGAGATGGCTGCTGGTCTGTTTGTGCGTGGCGATCGGTCAGGCGCAGGCGGCGCCGGTCGACTTCGAGAAGATCGACGCCATGATCCCGATGCGCGACGGGGTCAAGCTCCATACCCTGATCTTCATCCCGCGTGGCGCGAGCGAACCGCTCCCGATCCTGATGCAACGGACGCCGTACGGAGTCGACGGGTGGTCGTCGGAGCGATTGAACAGTGCGCACCGGGAGCTGGTGGCCGACGGTTACGTCTTCGTCTTTCAGGATATTCGCGGAAAGTTCAGGTCCGAGGGCGAGTTCCGAATGAACCGTCCGCCGCGGGACCGGCAGGATTCGCGGGCGATCGATGAGAGCACCGATACCTACGACTCCATCGAGTGGTTGGTCCAGAATGTCCGGAACAATAACGGACGGGTCGGGATCTTCGGCGTCTCCTATCCCGGCTGGCTGGCGGTGGTCCCGCTGTTGGACCCGCATCCGGCCTTGAAAGCCCTCTCGC
>DATEFT010000330.1:0-2312 GCA_035280505.1 Blastocatellia bacterium
AAGTTCTTTGCGGCCATGCGCAACGGTTCGCGCAGCGTGGATGCGCACCAGAAGGTCGTGAAACTCAATCCCGACTACTATGACGCCTACCTCTCGATCGGCATGTACGACTATATCGTCGGTTCGCTGCCCTTCGCTTATAAAGCCATCGCCACGGTCGCCGGAGTGCGCGGCAACAAGCAGCGGGGCGTCGGCCGGTTGGAGACGGTCGTCGAGAAAGACGCGGCGACCTCCGATGACGCGCGGGTCCTGCTGTTGGCGGTCTATCAGAACGAGAAGCGGTACGATGACGCGTTGGCCATTCTCAACCAGTTGACGACGAAGTACCCGCGCAGCTACCTGGTCAAGCTCGAGAAGGCCTCGGCGCTGGTGACTCTCAAGCGGCCGGACGACGCCTTCAAGACCTTTGATGATCTGCTCACCGACCCGGTGGCGGCCCAGGTCGCGGACCTGGTCCATTACCAATATGCGGAAGCCCTGGTCCTCAATAAAGAGTACCAGCGCGGGGCCGAGCATTTTCTGGCGGTCGAGAAATCGAGCGGAGCCAATCCGAATCTGGTGACCCTGGCCCTGCTGCGGGCGGCCCAGGTCTATGATCTGGACGGACGGCGCAACGAGGCGATCGCGCGCTACAAGGCGGTCCTGGCGCGTCCGAACATCTACGACACTCGGGAGCAGGCTTCGAGAGGATTGAAGGAACCCTTCCGGGAGCGTGACAAGAAGGGCGATTGATTCGGCCGCCTATTTGCTGGCCGCCAGCGCCTGGACCTCTTCGTCGCTGCGCCGGCGTTTGCCGAAGACCCAGACGATCCCGATGCTCAGGAAGTAGAGCCCGAGCATCGGGGCGGCGAACATACTCATATTGAAGATGTCGGGCGTCGGTGTCAGCAGAGCCGCGATGATCGCGATGATGACCACGGCGTAGCGCCAGGCTCTGATCATCATGCCCGGCGTCAAGAGCCCGATCCGCCCCAGGATGAAGGCGATGGTCGGAATCTGGAAGACGATGCCGAGACCGAGCATGATCATGATGATTAAATTGAGGTACTCTTCCGCATCGAGCAGCGTGCGGAACCCGCCTTCGATCGCCCAGGCGAGCAGGTAATCGCAAGCCGCCGGAAACGCGACCTTATAGGCGAAGGTCGCGCCGAGCGTGAACAAAATCGAGGCCATGATCAGAATGGGCGTAATGTAACGCTTCTCATGCTTGTAGAGCCCGGGTGAGATGAAGGCCCAGACCTGAAATAAGAGAAAGGGGATGGCCAACGCAATCCCGGCGTAGAGCGAGACCTGCATGTAGATCATAAAGGCGCTGGTGACGCCGCGCAGGATCAGTTGATTGCTCTCGTCGTTATAGATGATCTGCGACTCGCCTTCCTGGAGGATGGACTTGATGGGGGTCTCCTCGGGCAAGATCTTCTCCCCCACCGCCCAGGGATATGCGAGGACGATGCTCGGTTTATTGTCTTTGCTGATCTTTTTGACCAGGATCGGGGTGCCGAGCGGAATTTTGATCCCGTTGACCGCCGTCTCCTGTGGAAAGGTGAATTGAATGATCTGGCCGTCCTGCAGTTGCTCCGGGCGGGTCTGGCTGTTAATGGCCTTTTGCTGAGCCTGCCGCACCTTTTGCAACTGAATGACCACCGGCTTGGCCAGGAAATCGTAGATCTCTTTGGAGAAGTAGAAGCAGAGCCCGAACGCGAGGGCGATTGAGGCAGCCGAATACATGATCCGAGTGCGCAGCTCGTCCAGATGATCGAGAAATGACATCTGGAGTCCTTCTTGTTCTTCCGGCTCAGTGCTCATCTCTTTAACCGCTCCTATCTAAAGAGAGAACGCGAAGCAGGCGAACTAAGCGAAGAAAAAAGCCCATCGATCGGTGTGCTTCGCTGCTTTCGCGTGTTTCGCGTTCTCTTCGGTCTGTTAATAAACTGAGTTAGATCCAGTGTTGTTTCTCGCGCTTGGCGACGAGTGCCGGTTCGGGCGTGGTCCCGCCCTGGGTCGCCTCAGCACCCGACGGCGCGCTCTCGGCATTCGATCCCTGGCCGCCGGCCGAACTCTGGGTTCCAGCTCCGGCCGCCTCAGGTTCGGACCTGGCGCCCTCATATGGATGAGTTTCCGTCGAGTATGCGTGAGATGCATCGCCGCTATCCAGCTTTCGCTCCTTCTCAAGATCCACTTCCTGTTCCCAGGTGCGCTTGAAATCTTCCGAGGCGCGGCGGAACTGCGACATGGCCTGACCGAGAGATTTGCCCAACTCCGGCAACTTCCGTGGCCCGAACAGAACCAAGGCCACCACGAGAATGAGTATC
>DATEFT010000331.1:0-3226 GCA_035280505.1 Blastocatellia bacterium
AGATCCGGCCGTCGCCGGCCAGCCGATAGTCGATTCGCGCATAACCGCTCAGCCCCAGGATGCGGTAGATTCGTTTCGAGAGCCGCTCGAACTCGCGACCCGCCTGCGGATCGAGCTCGGCCGATCGCGCCTCCAATCCGATCTTCCGCTGATACTGAAGGTCCCACTTGACCTTTCCGGTCGCAATGTTGGCCGCGCCTTCGGGCAGGCTCTTCATCACCAGCTCCCATGGAGTGTAGGCCTGCAGCTTCCGATTGCCGATCACGCCGACGTAGATCTCGCGCCCCTCGATATACTCTTCGGCGATCGCGGCTGTCCGGTTCTGCCGGTGAATGAATTCGACGCGCTCCTTGAGCCGCTCGGCATCCCGCACGACCGAGGCCTGGGAGATCCCGACCGACCCCTCATCGCTCAACGATTTGACGACCAGGGGATACTGCAGCCGTTTGGGCAGTTCCGGCTGACGGTTGATCGGAAAGACCGCGAAGCGCGGCACGTGAATGCGGTGATAGGCCAGAATCTTCTTGGTCAGCGCCTTGTCTCGCGAGAGCGTCAATCCGCGCGGATTACAGCCCGTGTATTTCTGCTTCACCAGCTCGAGATAACTGACCACGTGCTGGTCAAAGAACGGATAGCCGTCGAACTCTTCGAGCAGGTTGAAGGCGACATGCGGCTGATAGACCTCGATCGCGCCCCGGATGATGCCCAGTTCGCTGCGGACCCCGACCGGCCAGACCTCATGTCCCATCCCCCGCAGCGTGGAGACTACGTCGTATTCGGTCCGCCAGGGCTCCCGCTCCTTGTTCTCGACGCCGTCGAGCGTCTCGGGCGGGATCAGGTCCTCATGCACGAGCACGATGACGCGCAGCTTCTTTTTAGGTCCGCGGCTCATAAAGCGATTCGGTGATAGCCGGAATGAATTCCGTTCATGGTCTGGGCCGTCAGCATCACCAGCACCTTCTGGCTCGCCTGTTCCGGCGTCAGTCCGATTCTCAGCTTCAATTCCCGGCACCGTTTGATCATCTCCCCGAACATCTGATCGATGGCGTAAGGGTGCACCCCGGTCCCCTCCGAGACCTGGCTGCAGAGCACGCGGCGATAACGCCGGAGGAAGCCGACCGCGCTCGAATCGCGATGATTCCGGGAATCGGAGGAGAAGATGCGCAGGAGATCGCGGTCATAATCGGGCGGCCACATGAAGTCGTAGTACTGCCGCTTCTTCCGATAATGCTCGCGCAGCGTGATTTCGAGGCGGTGCAGTTCCTCGACCCGTTCGCGCGACCTGTTGGCCGGCGCCCGCCCGGCCAGCCCCCGCATCATCTCATCGAGATAGGCCAGTTTGCGCGATGCCGGCCACCCCTCGTACTGCTTCCTCCATCGCGACCCGGGCATGGCCCACACCGCGAAGGTCTCCGCGAAATCCTCCGCCGGATGAGCCTGCGCATACCACGCGGGCAGATGTAAGACGTAGTCCCGACTGTGGGGCTCCGGTCGGTACCAATCCGGATAGGGTTGTCGATATGAACCGAACAGGACGCGATAGCGCCGCCGCCCGTGCAGTTGAAACGCATTATCGATGGCGTGTCCCGCCTCGTGCCTCATAATGCTGAGACACTCTTTCTCGGTGCCGCCTTCGACCTGGAGCATCTGCTTGCGTTCCAGTTTCGACAGCCGCGGGTGGGACAGATAGAAAGGGACGGCAAAGCCCGGAACCTGATCGGGCGTGAACCACTCTTCGGACAGCCAGACGTGAGGCTTGAAACGCAAACCGCGAGCTTCAAGCTCTCGATACAATCGAGCCACCCGAAGCGCCAAAGGAGTGCCTTCGATTCTCAACGGCAGGTCGCACAAACGCAGGTCGAGCAACCGCTCCTCCGAGATGCGATCCAGTTCCTTGAGGTGCAACACTCGCTCAAAGCTCCATCGTGGACGACCCGTTGTCCGTTTTACGAACAAGGCTCTGTACAGGAGGAAAACACGAAAACTCCCCCCAGATGCAGCCGCCCGGATCCGTGATGCGGGATTTGACGGCTATCGATGGGCTTTGCAAGGCGAGTGCCGCCGGCCATCTAATTGGGTTCGATCGCGATGACCACTCGCTCTCTCTTCAGAAGCCGGCTGTATAGATCTCCGATTCTCTTCATCCACCCGTACTTCTCGATCAGCAGGCGATGCCCCAGCGCGGCCCCTGATTCATCCAGAATTTGGGCTCTGCCCTCAACCCATTCGCCCTTCGGTCGGCCTCGCATGTCGCTGGGCGCGACCCTCACCAGGGGATTATTGCGGATCCTCTTCACCTTGCCGGCATGGGCCAGGGAGTAGACATACAAGATGCCGTTCCGTTCGGCAAACCACATCGGCGTCGCAACCGGATTCCCTGTCCTCCGATAAGATTCCAGGTTGAGATAGTTCTGGTTCAGAAATTGGGTCAATTTATGCATACCACAGGTTAGCGCGTGAATCACCGTTTTAACAGTTGAAGCCGAGAAGATCTTTCGTTTGTAATCCGGGCTGCTTCCATCGCCGATTACACCCACGAGATCGCAAAATTCCGCAACCGATGGTGGATTTTTCACAAGATCGCGCCGGATGGGGCCGCATCCGCACGGCACGCGCCTTGCCTCTTCAATCTACGGAGGATGTTGCATCAACGCGCAACAAATAAAGCATGAAGACAGGAATGAAAATTCTACTTGCGGTCGACGGCTCGGAATACGGCCTCGCCGCGGTCGAGGAAGTAGCTCGCGGACTATGGCCCGCGAACAGTATCGTGAGAATAGTCTCGGTCTCCGAAGTTCCCCGCCCGGTTACGGCGTGGGAGTTGGCGACGCCGCCCAGCGCCTTTGGAGAATGGGAGCGGAGCTTGGAGGAGCGGGCGCAGGCCCACACGACCCGGGCTCTGGCGCGGTTCGGCGAAGTCGCCGAATCGCCGATCGAGGTCGTCACCAAGATGCTCAAGGGCGATCCGAAGACCGCGATTCTGGAGGAGGCCGAGCAGTGGAGGGCGGATTTGATCGTCCTCGGCACCCACGGCTACAACGCGTTGGAGAGGTTGTGGCTCGGTTCAGTCTCGCGGGCGGTGGTGTCGCATGCCGAGTGTTCGGTCGAAATCGTACGCCGCGGGAATCAGGAGATCACCGGCGGAGCGATGAAGATCCTGTTGGCGGTCGACGGCTCGGAATCCAGCGATGCGGCGGTCTCGGAGTTGATCATGCGCCCCTGGCCC
>DATEFT010000332.1:0-11315 GCA_035280505.1 Blastocatellia bacterium
TAGACGCCGAGCGTGCGGTCGGTGCGGGTCTCGGGCGGCAGCGGCCCGAAGGCCTGGTCGAGCAGGGCCGCCACGACCATCAGCACCACCAGCGTCAGGCTGATCGCGAAGATGCTGATGAAGGTGAAGAACTTTCGGCGCCGCAGGACCTTGAAGGCGAGCTTGAGATAGTTTTTGAGCATCGGAACTCCTCAGTTGACCTGCCGTCCGTCGAAGAGCCGCACGATCCGTCCGGTCTGCTCCGACATCCTTGAATCGTGCGTCACCATGACGATCGTCGTGCCTTCCTGGTTCAGGCTCTTCAGAACGGCCATGATCTCGTCGCCCATCTGGCTGTCGAGGTTGCCGGTCGGTTCGTCGGCGAGCAGGATCCGCGGATTGCCGGCGATGGCGCGGGCGATGGCGACGCGCTGTTGTTGCCCGCCCGAGAGCTGCCCGGGAAAGTGATGGACCCGCGCATGCAGCCCGACGCGATCGAGCGCGCGCAGCGCCAGTTTGCGGCGCTCGGCTCCCGACAACCCGGATCGATAGAGCAGCGGGATCTCGACATTGTCGACGACGCTCAGGTCGCCGATCAGGTGAAAGGTCTGAAAGATGAACCCGATCTCCTCGTTCCGGATCCGCGCCAGATGGCGGTCGCGGTAGGAGGTGATGGCGTGGCTGTTGATGCTGACCGTCCCGCCGGTCGGAACGTCCAGGAGGCCGATCACGTTGAGCAGCGTGCTCTTGCCCGAACCCGACGGGCCCATAATCGAGATGAAGTCTCCGGTCTGCACCGAGAGATTGACGTTGGTCAGGGCGACCGTTTCGATGCGGTCCGTGCGATAAACTTTTTCGACTCGTTCCAGTTGAATCATACTCTCTGAAAAATTTGAGATTTGAGATTTGAGATTTGAGATCGATGTCCCAACTCGACGACTTTTCGCGTCTTTCGCGTGTTTCGCGGTTGGCCCCCGTCTTGAGATCTCACTTCAGCCGGACCTCCTTGAGGTGCAGGAAGTCGGTCATGTCCGAGATGATCACTTCATCGCCTTCCCACAATCCCTGGACGACCTCGAAGTGTTCAGAGCCGGTCAGGCCCAGGCGGACCGGGACCTTGACGGCGGTCCGGTCGCGAATCACGAAGACGTCGCGGAGCCCTTCGCCGTTGGCGAACGGCCCTCTTCTGATGCGCAGGACGCTCTGCTTGCGGTCGGTTTCGATCAGCACCTCGACTCGCAGGTTCGAGCGTAACAGCGAGTTCGACGGTTCATCGAGATTGACGATCAGCGTGATCAGGCCGTTGGTCACGGTCGGATTGATTCGCGCGATGTTGCCGGTCAACATCGCCGTCTCGTTGATCCGAACCTTGACCGGGAGCCCGGCGGACATCCGATTGGCGTGAACGTCGGAGACCGTGGCCTGGACGCGAAACGAGCTGAGATCGGCGATGCGCGCCAGGACCTCGCCCTTGCGCACGGTCGTGCCCTCCTGGTCGATGACCCAGGTCAGGACCCCGTGGCGATCGGACTTGGTCGTGGCGATCTCCAATTGGCGCCGGGCTTCGTGGCGATCCTGCTCCAGGGTCTGGACTTCCAGCGCGAGCCCCTCCAGTTGCGTCCGGGTCGATTGCTGCGCGTTGCGGATGGAGTCTTCCAGTTGTTTCACCTCGAAACTCTTCTTCTCCTCGTCCAGTTCGGCCTCGCGCAGCCGTTCTTCCGAGAGCAGGCCCTGTTGAAAGAGGGTGCGCTGGCGGGCGGTCCCGGTCTTCGCCGATCGATATTCGAGGCTCTTGATCTCCCGCCGGCTCCGCAGATCGATCAGGGTGTTCTCCAGGTCGAGTTCGGTCTTGGCCCGTTGCGTCGATTTCAGATCG
Source organism: Blastocatellia bacterium (assembly GCA_035280505.1). Classification (GTDB taxonomy): domain Bacteria; phylum Acidobacteriota; class Blastocatellia; order RBC074; family RBC074; genus JAKEHZ01. The sequence goes on from DATEFT010000332.1 coordinate 1,856, forward strand.
ATCTGGCGCTGGAGTTTTTCGATCACCAGGCGGGATTCGCTGAGGTCCAACTGCATGATCGGATCTCCTTTAAAGAGAGTGGACCCCGGGCGTTTCAGAATCTTGAGGACTCGCGCCTCGACCGCCGACGAGATCGTCTGCTCGATCTCCGGCACGACATTGCCCGTCGCGGTGATGACGGCTTCGACCGGTCCCGTCTCCACCCGCGCCGTGCGGATTCGCGCCAGTGCGATCGAGGGCGCGATCAGACGGGGTCCCCAGATGAAGATGGCGGCCGCCGCCAGGACCAAGATGCTCGCGATCAGGATCCTTCGCCACCGGCGGCCTCTGCGGATTGAGTTGTTCAGTTCACGGTCCATAGGCAGCTCCTGGTCGGGAGTCTGGGCAAGTCTGGGGCCGCTCGGAAACCGGTTGAGTTCTCAATAGTTTCTGGGCCGGACGGCGACGAGGATGTGCGTCCCTGGACAACCGGCTGTCCGAAAGTGGACGATATCTGGAGGAGGCTTGCATCTAGGTGGGCGCCCGATTAAGATGCGCCTAGGCTGGGGAAAGCCGCATCCCCTTTGCGGTCTGCGAAATCCCCGCACAATGAGATGGTCACAAGCGTATTCGTTACAAATGGAACGACGCGTACGGGTTGAGATTGTTGGACGAAACGAATTTTGGCGGAATGCCGTCTTCGTTGAGTGGGAATACCAATTCCCGGAACGAAAGCTCGAACCTGAGGGGGAAGCTTTATATCTGATCTCAGAAGTATGGTTGGAGGACTTGCGGCGGGTGGCAGCGCAATGTTTCTCGCAGGTCCTGTTGGCTCCTCAAGATCCGGGGCGCCGCCAACTCTTTCGCCGGCTCATCGGAGGTGGTCGGTGATCGATTCGAACATCGAGCACGTCATTAACCAAAAATAGGGGATACGGGATGAAAAATTTGATCAAGTTGTCGATTGCATTGATTCTCTTTTCCGCTATGTTGGGCGCTTCGTTCAAGACCGAGGCTTATCCGCCCTATCTGCGTCAGGCTTTGAAGTTCGGCGCCAAGAACTGTCTCTTCTGTCATACCCAGCCTTCGGGCGGCGAGGGCTGGAATGAGCGCGGCCAGTGGTTGATCGATGAAAAAGAACGCCGGAAAGCCGACGACATCGATATCGAATGGCTGGCCGAGTACAAAGAGGGCGCCAAGAAGGGCACCGAGAAGAAGGACGTCGAGAAGACGGCCGCCGAGAAGTCCGACGCCGAGAAGACGGCCGCCGAGAAGTCAAACGTCGAGAAGACGGCGGCCGAGAAGTCCGATGCCGAGAAGTCCGACGGCGATAAGAAAGACGCCGAGAAGAAGAACGCCGACGAGAGTCATAAAGACGGCGAACATCCGGACGCCGACAAGCACGAAGACGGCCCGAAAGACGGCGACAAGGCCGAGCCGAAAGAGGAGACCAAGAAGGTGAAGAAGGCCCCGAAGGTCATCAGAAAGAAGCCCGTTACCAATAATTACAGCGCTGAGTGAGCGGTTCATGGGTTCGCTTGGTGCCCGGCACTTATCTCATCATAAGAGAGGCAAAGACGATGTCAGAAGATCATAACAACGTTTCTCGCCGCGATGCTCTGAAGGGGCTTGCCGTCCTCGGGACGAGCCTGCCGGTTCTCAATCAACAGGCGTTCGGGCAGGGCCAGTCGCATGCCGGACATGGTCAGGCCGAGGCCAAGAGTGCCGGAAAGAAGACGGCCTTCAAGCCGAAGTTCTTCAAGCCGGAACAGTTGGCCCTGGTGGGGACCATCTCCGAGTTGATCATTCCCACCGATGACAACTCGCCCGGCGCCAAGGCGGCCGAGGTTCCGGAATTCATCGATCTCATGCTCAGCGAATCGCCGGAGGAGACGAAGAAACTATGGACCGACGGTCTGGCCGCCGTCGACAAGCTGAGCCAGGACCGGCACCAGGTGGCCTTCAACAAAGCCACGGCCGAACAGCAGGTCGCGATCCTGAAGGAGATCAGCAAGAACGAGATGAAACCGCAGTCGCTCGAGGAACGCTTCTTCAAGGCGATCAAGAACCTGACCATCGACGGCTACTACACCTCCAAGATCGGCATCCACCAGGAACTGAAATACAAGGGCAACACTTATCTCAAAGAGTTCAAGGGGTGCACACATCCGGAGCATCAAAGTTGAGGTTGAACTGAGCTTGATGACCGGGTGTTGGCCTCATTTATCACATCGCTGGCCTGAGTCTCGTCGCGAGGCTTAGGCCAGCCTTTTGTGCAGATCAATTTTTCAAGGAGACTTAATGTCAATTAAGGCGGTTCTTTATATCGTCGGCACCGGTCTGCTGATTCTGGGCGGAGCCTCGGGAATTGCGCTCTTCGTGCGGGCGGTCGGAAGAAACGGCAACCAACTTCAAGGACCGGGAGTGACGACGCTGTGGGGCTTATTTTTGATCGGTCTGGTGGCCGGGTTAATGTTGATTGCGGCCTCGCAGCAGCAATAGCCAGGCGATGGCCGAGGTCTCCGCTCCAACGACGGATCGACTGAAAGACTACCTGCCTGATCGAATCTGAGAACTCAGTCGCCTCCACACACCAATCCCTCGATGCTGATCAACCGTGAAACGTCGGGAGGCGCTCGTCTGTTGCTCACCTGGGAACCTTGTCTTATACTTGGTACGCTCCGAGCGCCGGAGCGCTGAACTTTCTGATAGAGGAATGCTACGTAAAAGCCATGGCTAAAAAATCGATAACCAAGAAAAAGAGCCCATCCGCCAGATCGGAGCGAGGCACTCCAGCCCTGCTCGTGGCCACCAAGAAAGGCGCCTTCATTCTCCAATCGGATCATAAACGGCGTGAGTGGGAACTCACCGGGCCGATCTTTCTGGGACACATTGCGCATCATCTGGTCCTGGATCCGCGTGACGGAAAGACCCTGCTGATGGCGGCGAAGACCGGCCACCTGGGGCCGACCGTCTTTCGCTCGACCAATTACGGAAAGAGTTGGAAGGAGGCGACGACTCCGCCCGCCTTTCCCAAGGCGCCCGAGGGCGAGAAGGGACGGGTGGTCGATCATGTCTTCTGGTTGACGCCGGGGCATGCCGGCGAGCCCGGAGTCTGGTACGCGGGCACCTCGCCGCAAGGCCTCTTCCGTTCGGAAGACGGCGGCGAATCGTGGGAGCCGGTCTCCGGTTTCAACGATCATCCGATGCGCGTCACCTGGACCGGCGGCGATGCGGGCGGCACCCCGGACGGACCCAAGATGCATTCGATCACGATCGACCCGCGCGACCCGAACCACATGTATATCGGGATGTCGTCCGGCGGCGTCTTCGAGAGCATCGACCGGGGGGCCGACTGGAAGCCGCTCAATGCCGGGTGCCAGGCCGACTTTCTGCCGATGCCGGATCCCGAGTACGGCCACGATCCGCATTGCGTGCGCCAGCATCCGCTGGCTCCCGACATTCTCTACCAACAGAATCATTGCGGCATCTATCGCATGGAGCGCAGCGAGGGCCGGTGGACGCGGATCGGAGAGAAGATGCCGAAAGCGGTCGGCGACATCGGTTTTCCGATGGTCCTGCATCCGCGCGACCCCAAGACGGTCTGGGTCTTTCCCATGGACGGCACGCAGGTCTGGCCGCGGACGAGCCCCGGCGGCAAACCGGCGGTCTACGTGACCCATAATTCGGGGAAGACCTGGGGACGACTGGACCAGGGGCTCCCGAAGAGCAATGCCTGGTTGACGGTCTTTCGACAGGCGATGACCGCCGACGCGGGCGATCCGGTGGGAGTCTATTTCGGGACCAGTTGCGGCGAGGTCTGGGCGAGCACGAACGAGGGTGAGAAATGGAACTGCATCGCCCGCCATCTCCCGCAGATCTACGCGGTGGAGGCCGCCGAATTCAAGAAATGAAGGTCAATATTCCCAGCCCGCTTCTCTCCTACACGAACCAGGCTCGGGAGGTCGAGGCCGCCGGTTCGACCGTCAGCGAACTGCTCGACGATCTGAACCGTCAATTCCCGGGGATTCGTTTTCGCATGATCGACGAACAGGATGCGATTCGGCCCCACATGCGGATCTTCGTCAACGGGGAACAGGCCCCGGGATTGGAGACCGCTCTGCAGCCGGCCGACGAGATCCATATTCTGCAGGCGCTGAGCGGCGGCTAGGTTTGAGAGGAGACCGGAAGTTCAGGCCTTAGGTACTTGGTTCTGGTTTCGGCTGTTTAGCCCGATCAGGAAAACAGAACCAGACTAAAGCCTGAACTTCTGCCCCGATTCCAATCAGCCGGACTTCAATCGGGCCGATTGGCGGGGAACTGTGCCGGCCGGTCGAAGATCATGACAAACCCGCCGAGATGGGTCGGATCGCGCAAGGCCCACCCCGCCATCACTTTATCTTCGTACTTCTGGCTTAAGGCCGCGGCGAGCGCGCACGTCTCCTCGAGCGAGGCCGACGACGACGGCTGCTCTCGCTTGGACCTCCATTAGTAGAAGACGCGGATTGCAGGAGAATATTCTGGGCAGGTTAGATTTAATCTTCTGTTCGGCCGCTGACCTTGTTCTCTTAAATGCGAAACACGCGGAATACGGCGAGGTCTTCGCGTATTCCGCGTGTTTCGCGGTTTAAAAGCCGAACTCTATTTCACCGAGATGTCATCGACCCGGAACGAAGTGGGTAATGAGAAATCGGAGGTGGTTCGGAACTGGAGGCGGACGGTCTGGCCGGCGAAGGTGGCCAGGCTGAAGGCGCCCCGCAGCGTGTAAGTGTTTCCCGTCACCTTGTTCAGATTGCTGTAGGTGGCGAGGGTCGCGAGCAGCGCGCCCGACGTGTTGCGCACCTCGACCATCATTCGGTCGAACTGCGTGGTGGTGGTGGTTTCATTCGACGTGACGTTCAACCAGAAGTTCAAGCTGGGAGACGTGGCGGCGGGAATGGAGATCGTCTGATACGCCGTCCCGGTCGCGTTATTGGTTCCGCCCAGCACCAGGAACGCGGTTCCGCTGTGGGCCTGGCCGGCGGTGGTCGCGCGCAGGGCTCGTCCGGACAGAACCCAGGGGGCGCTGGATCCCTCGAACCCGCCATTGACGATCAGTTCGGGATTGCCGGCGGCGCTGACCGTCAACGTGACCGGCACCGACAATGGCGTGTTGCTCGCACCGGTGGCGCTGATGGTGATCGATCCGTTGTAGGTTCCCACCGCCAGGCTGGTGATGTTGACCGAGGCCGTGAGGGTGGATGGCGCGGTGCCGCTCGCGGGAGTGACCGTGAGCCAGGCCGCGTTATCGCTGGCCGTCCAGTTGAGCGTGCCCGCGCCGACGTTGGTCAGGCTGATCGTCTGGTTGGCGGGATTGTTGCCGCCGACCGTGGCGCTGAAGCTCAGGCTCGAAGGACTGACCCCGATCGTCGGAGCAGTCGGAGCGTTGGCCGTCGCGTTGTAGATGATCAGCGCGAAATCCTGATCGGTCATATCGACATTGCCGGGGACTCCGTCGCCGGCGATATTGGTCCCTTTCACCGTCACGGTGAAGTTGCCCGAGACCCCGGCCGGGATGAAGACCGACTCGACGTTGTTTCTCGGGTCCGCCGTGCCGCCGGTGGTCGAATTCGCGCCGGAGAAGACGTTGCCCAGATAGGTCTGGCCGCCGACCGTCACCTCCAGGTCGAGGTTGTTGACCCACGGAGCCCCGGTGGTGGCGCCCGGCGCATCCGTCCAGGCCAGGGTGACGCGGAACGGTTGCGCGGTCGAGGCGACCGAGCCGTTCGTCACGTAGGTCTGCCCGGTCGTCCCCAGGACCTGCGTCTGGTCGACGAGGATGCGCTGCGAACCGTCGAAAGCCCGGCCCAGATTCATGCGTCCCATGCCCTGGCTGTTGGAAGGCAGGTTCCCGCTGGCCCCGGTGCCGGTCATGTAGCTCGCGGAGTTCATGAGCACAGCCTTGACCATGGCCGGAGACGGCGCCGAGAGGCTTTTGTTGAGGAAGTCCTGATAGACCAGCGCGGCTCCTCCGGCCACCGCCGGAGTCGAATGCGAAGTGCCGCTCGACCAGCCGTAGAGCGTCTGCGCTGACGGAAAGTACTGGTTGCAGACGCTGCTGCCGTCGTAGTTCGATTGGGGAATTCCGGCCTGGATGTGGGTGCCGGGCGCCACGATGTCCGGTTTGACGCGCCCGTCGCCGCCCGTGGAATTGACCGGGCCCCGGCTCGAAAAGCTGATGATATCGTTGGCGCTGTCCGCGCCGGTATTGGCGATTCCGCAGCCGTCGGTGCCGGTCTGGCGAACGTTCTCGCTGGCTCCGACCGTGATCACGTTCTTGGCCGTGCCGGGCGAGCCGACCGTGTTGGCGGTCGAACCGTCGTTGCCGGCGGCGAAGACCACGATCATCTGTTGCAGTCCCGCGATTCCGCTCTGCGTGTCACGCACGATCTGGTCGTATTCCTGGGCGGTCGCATCGTAGCGGGCGATGGGGCGTTGCAGGACGTCGACCAGCCCCCACGAGTTCGACGAGATCCTGGCGCTCTGGTTGTAGGCGGCGCTCTCCGCGGTGGTCAAACTGAAATCGGTGGGGCCGAAGATCGCCGTGGCCCCGACTCGGGCGAAGGGCGCGATGCCCAGGCCGTAGTTGAATCCGAGTGAGTCCTCGATCCCGGCGCCCGTGCCGCTGTTGAATCCGCCGATGATGTGCGCGTTGAGGAATCCGTGGCCGCCCTGGGCGCCGCTCTGGCTGCTCGGGTTGGCCTGAAAGGCGACCCGGCCGTTGGGCAGGTCGGGATGGCCGGTGAGCGAAGTGGCGTCATCCTGCACGTTGACGGCGAAAGTGGTGAATTGAGAACTGTTGAAGCCCTTGCTCGCGAGCCAGGCCAGGTAGCCGGGGCCGGTCGGCGCGGCGCCGGACAGGTTGCCCGCCAGGATCTGGCCCTGCGCTTCGTCCAGGCGGACCCGGGTCGGCACCTCCTCGATCCCGAAGACGCTGTCGTCATTCGCCAGCGTGATCAGCAGCGACACCGGAATGGTGACGGTCACGTTGTGATAGCCCATCACCCGGCGCTCGCCGAAGAACTGTTGCGAATAGCGTTTCAGGTTGTCGACCATCAGCTCGCCCTCGGCGCCGGCCAGCACCTGCACCGTGACCTTGACGAAGGGCTGGTTGCCGGCGGCTCGCGCCGCCCGCAGGCTCGACGTGAGGCGGAAGGCCGGTTCGTAGTCGCCGACCCATTGCACGAAGGAGTTCCGCTCTTTCAACTGCCAGATTCCGAAGGCGGCCCGGCGATCGGCGCGGACCACATAGGCGTTGTTCGGGACGTAGGTGATGACCTCGGCCCCGGTGCTCTTGAGCGTGTTCAGCCAGGCGTCCTGAATCGGCCCCACGAACTGCACGACGTAGAGTCCGCCCTCCGGAGCCGCGCCTCGAGTCTTGGCGTCGGCCATCCGGGTCTGGCGCAGTTCCGTCGGGAGCTGCAGGGGCAGCGGTTGGGGATTGCTGGTATCGATCAAATAGTCGTTGAAAGCGATCAGGTTCTGTTCGTCACGCGGGGAGATTTGCATGGCGCCCAGCGCGGCTCGTCCACCGAGAGCCTCTTCGTCAACGACCACCAGTTTGAAGGTGCCGTAATTGATCTCTTCGCGGATCGCGTTGACGCGGACCAACTGCTGGTAGACTGCCGAATCCTGATCCTTGATGAACAGCTTGTGCAGCCGGTTTTGATTGAGATAGTTAACTGGAAAGAGATCGGAGGGCCCGATCTTTTGGGAAAGCTCGTCACGATCGGCAAACTGTGGGCGCAGACTTCCCTGCATCAACGCGCTCACACTGGCCAACAGGACGGCGCAGACCACCAGGACCAGATAGATCGTCACACGTTTCATGTTTTTTCGACTCCTGATAGATGTAGGCAAAAAGGGATTTAATCGCCATGGGGATGTGAGGATAGCGACTAAATGGCTAGGCCCGTCTTACTGTATTACAGGCGGCCTCGATACTTGCGATTTGGTTTCCGTACCACTCGAACATCACCGGTCACCGTTAAACGACCGGCCGGGGATCAACTGGTAACCAAAAGATAGAGCAGATTCATAATCCGATCAATAGTTGAGTTCAAAATATTTTTATTGACAAAAATATTTTTGGACTTGTACTACTGCGCCGCCATTTTGCCCCCCGAGACGTGGAAATTGACAGGCGGCGAAGACTCAAGAGAGAATGCGGCCTAACATCTGAAATTTAAAACTACTGAAAACTGATCAGAAAGGAAGAACGGAATGAACCGGAGAAAGTTTATCTCTACCGGGCTAGTTTCCGGAGCATCTATGATTATCAGTTCAAACTTAGACCCAGAGATCACGGAAGCCTTCACTATTCACAAGACCTCTGATCCGGTGCGGAAATTCAAACTCAACTATGCGCCACATTTCGGTATGTTTCAGAACCACACCGGACCGGATCTGATCACACAACTCAAATTCTTTCAGGAGCAGGGCTTCACGGCCATCGAGGACAACGGCATGCCGGACCGGCCGGTCGCCGAGCAAGAGAAGATCGGAAAGGGGCTGGCGGATTTGAAACTGACCATGGGGGTCTTCGTGGCCACCAAGGATTTCGCCAACCCGACCTTTGCCGTGGCCAGCTACAAACCGGAGGTCCGCGAGGCCATCCTCAAGGAGATCCATAATTCGGTCGAAGTCGCCAAGCGGGTGAACGCTAAATGGTGTACGGTCGTCCCGGGCTGTCACGACGAGCGATTGGATTGGGAGTATCAGACGGCCAGCGTCATCGACCTCTTCAAACGCTGCGCGGAGGTGGCGGAGAAGGCCGGGCTGGTGCTGGTGATGGAACCGCTCAACACCCGGATCAATCACCCGAAGCTCTTTCTGACGCGGATCGCGCAGGCCTACATGATCTGCCGGGCGGTCGGCAGCCCATCGGTCAAGATTCTCTATGATATGTATCATCAGCAGATCACCGAGGGGAATATCATTCCGAACATCGACCTGGCCTGGAGCGAGGTGGCCTACTTTCAGGTGGGCGACAATCCCAGCCGGAACGAGCCGACCACCGGCGAGATGAACTATCGCAATATCTTCAAACACATCCACAGCAAAGGGTTCACCGGCGTGGTGGGCATGGAGCATGGAGTCAAAGTCAAATCCAAAGAGGGAGAGAAAGCCGCCATCGAGGCCTACGTCTCGTGCGATACTTTCTGAGAGGTTAAGAGCTGTATGCAGTTAACACAGTCGGCGCGAGCGATTCTGGCTCGCAGCGTCCCGGTTTGTCTGATCGCATTCATCTGTCTGTCGGTTTCGGGAATCACGCCGCCCCAGAAAGGGCGGCGCTCGACCGGCAAGCGCCCGCGTCCGGCGCGAGAGCGATCACAGCCTATTCAAGCCCCGGCGCCCATTCGGGCCGCGCTCAACCGGATCTCCCCGAACTCTTTGCGCGGCCATCTCTCTTTTATCGCCTCGGATCTGTTGGAGGGGCGCG
>DATEFT010000333.1:0-6854 GCA_035280505.1 Blastocatellia bacterium
TTCGGACTGCTCGGCCCGCACACCTTCGGGCAGGCAGTCTACGGCAATATCGTCGGGACGGTGGTCGACCAATCAGGCGCGGCAGTGGCGAACGCCAAGGTGACCATCACCGACACGCAACGGCAGGTCACCGTCACGACCACGACCAACAGTAGCGGCAACTTCTCGCAGCGGGCCCTGATCGCGGGCAGCTATCAGGTTCGAGTCGAGGCCGCCGGTTTCAAGACCGCGGTCCAGACGGTGGTCGTCTCGGTCGACCAGGAGGCGCGGGCCGAGCTGAAACTCGAGGTCGGCGAGGTCTCGCAGGTAGTCGAGGTCAACGCCGAGGCTCCCCTGCTCAAGACCGAACGCGCCGACGTGGCCGTCACGTTCAACGAAAAGACCGTCACGAACCTGCCGCTGATCAACCGCCGCTTCACGCAGTTCGAAATGTTGACGCCGGGCGTCCAGGCGACGGTCTCGCAAACGGGATCGGCCGAAGACCCGCAGGGTTCATTTCGCAAGGTGGTCAACGGTCAGAGCTTCGCGGGCACGACCCAGTTGCTGGACGGCACCGACAATCGCGATGCCCTGCTCGGGCTGATCGTCGTCAACCCGACGCTCGAATCGCTGTCGGAGGCGAAGATCACGACTTCGGCCTATGATGCGGAGTTCGGCGCCACCGCGGGCGTCATCAGCGTTCAGACCAAATCGGGCACCAACGATTTTCATGCGGTCGCCTTCGAATTTCTGCGCAACGACCATTTCAACGCGCGCAACCCCTTCACGCAATTCAATCCGATCCCCAATACGACGCGGTTCATTCCGGTCACCCAATGGAACCAGTTCGGCGGCAGCGCGAGCAGCAAGATCATCAAAGACAAACTCTTCTTCTTCGCCGATTACCAGGGCACGCGGCGCAACCTGGGCGGGTCGGCGCTGCTACGCGTGCCGACCGTGGCGGAACGCGGCGGGGACCTCAGCGGTCTGGGATTGAGGATCTTCGATCCGACCAGCGCCGCCCGGCCCGAGCAACGCACACAGTTCGAGGGCAACAGGATTCCGACCGCGCGATTGAACCGGCAGGCCCAGAACCTGCTCAGCCTGATCCCGCTGCCGAACATCGACGGCGTGACCGTGGACAATGCCAACTACGTCGGAACCGGCACGGTCAAATTCAACGAGGATCTGTGGAACACGCGCTGGGACTACTTCTCCAGCCAGAAGCTGCAGCTCTTCGGCCGGTACAGTTTCGCCGATTACCGGTTGGACAGCCCTGGGATCTTCGGAGAGGTGGCCGGCGGACGCGGCTTCGACGAGCAGGCGCCGTTCGCGGGCGTCTCGCGCACGCGCAACCAGAGCCTCGCCTCGGGATTCAACTACACGCTCAACGATCGATGGTTGACCGACTTCCGCTTCGGCTGGTTCCGCTATCGCGTGAATGTCGATCCGGGAGCGAACGACACCACTCCGGCGACCGCCGCCGGCATTCCGGGCCTGAACAACGATGAGTTCACGGGAGGCATGCCCGCGTTTCTGCTCAACGGATACGGCCCCGGCGGCAACGGCGGCAACCAGTTCAACTTCGGCTACGCGCTGCAGTTCGCGCGCTGCAACTGCCCGTTGCGCGAGAACCAGCGCCAGTTCCAATTGGTCAACAACTGGACCAATCTGCGCGGCAACCATACCCTCAAATTCGGCGTGGACTATCGCCGGGCCCTGAACCTGCGAATCCCGTCCGACCGCCATCGCGCGGGCGAGTTGAACTTCAACGCCGCGCGCACCTTCGGAGTGACGGACTATGTGAGATTTCCCGACGGCTCGCCCGATCTCACCAAACCCATTATCGGCGGGGGTTCGGCGCTGGCTTCGTTTCTGCTCGGCGATGTCAGCAGTTTCGAACGCTACGTCAGCACCATCACCAATGCCGAGGAGCGCCAGAATCGATACTTCCTGTACGGGCAGGACAATTGGCGGGTGTCGCGCAAGCTGACGATCAACTACGGGCTGCGTTACGAGAACTATCGTCCGCAGACCGTGACCGGCGCGGGCAAGGGCGGATTCGTCGATATCGAGACGGGCGAGGTGTTGATCGCCGGGACGCCCGGCGTCGGCCTCAACGTGAATGCCGGAGGGGCCAACAACCTCTTCGCGCCTCGGATCGGGGTTGCCTACAAAGTCACCGAGAAGACCGTGGTCAGGCTCGGCTTCGGGCGCGGATTCGACACCGGGATCTTCGGCTCGGTCTTCGGCCACAACGTGACTCAGAATCTGCCGGTGCTCGCCATTCAGTCGCTGCAACCGGCCAACAATTTCGAGTCGGTCTTCAACCTGGCGCAGGGCCCGCAACCGCTGGATCCGGCCACCATCCTCGACAATCAACCGAAGGGCCCGAACGGCCGCCCGCTGCTCCCCAACGGAGTGACGGCCTTCATTCTGCCCAAGAGCATGCGGCTGCCGACCACCGATTCCTGGAACGTCACCCTGCAACATCAATTGCCGGGCGACCTCGGGGTTGAAGCGGCCTACGTCGGAACCAAGGGCACGCACGTCTTCGCCGGGTTCGGCGGCGACTACGATTTCAACCAGGCCACGCTGGAGGGTTTCGGAACGTTGACGACCAACCAGCGCAAGCCGTTCTTCAACCGGTTCGGGTGGTCCCAGAACTTCCGCTACTACGGTTCGGACGCGAGCAATAACTTTCACTCGCTGCAGTTGAAGGCGGAGAAACGATTCTCGCGCGGATACTCGCTGCTCTCGCATTACACCTGGTCGCGGGCGTTCAACTATACCGGCACCTATTACAACGTCGATGCGACGCAGGCGTACGGCCCGAACGACAACCACCGCAGCCATGTCTTCACGCTGGCCGGCGTCTGGGAGTTGCCGTTCGGCAAGGGGCGCAAATTCCTGCACAACACGGGCCGAGCAGCCAACGCCGTCATCGGCGGCTGGCAGTTGAATACCATCTACTCGTGGCAGAGCGGATTGCCGTTCACGCCGAGCTATCTCAATTGCAATGCCGACCGCGACACCGGGTGGTGCCGTCCGGATCTGGTGGGCGATTGGAGGCTCGAGAACCCGACGCGCGACAAATGGTTCGAGACGACGCCGTTGGACGGCAATGGCAGAATCACCCCCTTGACCGTGAACGGCCAGGTGCTCGGCCCGTGGGGCCGCCCGCAAAAGGGGAGTTTCGGAAGCGTCGGACGCAACCGCCTGCTCGGCCCGAGCTTCCAGCAATGGGACATGTCGCTCTCGAAGAGCTTCAGCATCACCGAGCGCGTCAAGGCCCAGTTCCGCGCCGAGGCCTTCAACCTGCCGAACCGCGTCAACCTGGCCAATCCCAATTCCTGTGTCGATTGTCAGGGCTCGGCCGGCCGCATTACCAACATCTTCCAACTGGCGACCATGCGGCAGTGGCAGTTCGGATTGCGAGTGTCATACTGATTAATTCGAACCGCGAAAGATGCGAAAGACGCGGAAAAAGACCAATTTCGCGTCTTCCGCGTCTTTCGCGGTTCAAGAATCTATTATTTCCGGTATTTACTGAACACGTAGTCGCTCTCTTTCTGCTTGGTATGGCAGGCGAAACACTTGGTGGAAGCGGCGGCGGCGATCATGCGATCGGTCTCGCTGTCGCCTCGGAACTCTTCATAGCCCCAGCCGCCGGTCGCGGCGTAGAGCTTGGTGTCTTTCACCATGACGCTGGTGAACCGGCGCGGCCCTTCGGCGGTTGAACCCGACGGGTGCTCACGCCCTTCCAGAAAATCGTAGATCAGAATGGAACCTTCCGGAAACCGTCCCGTGCGGTATCCTTCCATTCCCTGCTGATTCGCATAGATATGCTGGTAACCGCCGATCTCCTTATAGAGGGAGTGAGTGGGACCGATCAAGTTGCTCTTCACGTGCGTCCAATCGCGATAGCCCGAGGGATAAGGCACCGCGGGATAACTGGCGGGCTGACCCGTCTGCGCCCAGAGCCATAGGCTGCTCATCAGAATAGTCACGGCCAGGACCATCAACCGCAGGCCTCCGGTTCCGGCGAACGAGATCCACCTTCTTGCCTCTCTCTGCATAAGCTCGTCTCCTGGTTAATTAACCGCGAAAGATGCTGAACACGCCGAGGCCACCAGACAGACCGCCGCGTGTTTCGCGCCCTTCGCGGTTCAAGAAAATAGACTATAAACGTCGTGGGCGGAGTATCGATCAAACTTCGGGAATTCGGGAATGATTTTGGGCCAACCGGAGTTTCGCCTGGCCAACCGGATCGACCGATGGGTAGACCGGCGGCGCCCGAGGAGAGGCTACAGATTGTTCAGGAGTCGCTGGAGGTTTTTGCTGTAACTGCGGCCCGAGGTCAATTGCGTATCGTCCTGTAAGATGACGCGGTATTCGCCGTGAAACATCGGATGCAGTTCCTTAATGCGATTGAGATTGACGATCGTCGAGCGATGAATCCGCAGAAACTGCTGTGGGTTGAGCCGGTGTTCCAGGGTGTTCATCGTCGCCAGCAGGAGATGGGAGGCGGATCCGGCATGGACCTGCACATAGTTGTCGGCGGCCTCGATCCAGTCGATCTCGTCCACTCCCAGAAACAGAATGCGGCCCCCGGATTTGATGGAGAGCCGTTCGAGGTAGGATTTTTCGCCCTTCAACGCGGCCATCATCTGCTGCAATTGCGCGGCGATCGCCTCCAGGTTCTTCCCGCGAATCCGGTCCCGGGCCCGCATGAGAGACTCGCGAAAACGAGCGCCGTCGATGGGTTTCAGCAGGTAGTCCAGCGCGTGGACCTCGAAGGCGCGCAGCGCGTGCTCGTCGTAGGCCGTGACGAAGATCACGTGCGGCATGCGATCGACGCCCAGGGCCTCGATCACCGCGAAGCCGTCCATGCGCGGCATTTGAATATCGAGAAAGACCAGATCCGGCTGGTCGCGCGAGATAACCGCGACCGCCTCGCGCCCGTTGCGGCACTCGCCGATCACTTCGATCTCCGGCTCCGATTTGAGCCGCATCTGAATGCCCTCGCGGGCCAACGGTTCGTCGTCAACGATCAAGACTCGAATCTTCTCCATCCGGTTACCTCATCGCCTCGACTTCGATGGTGGTCTCGGTATGAAAGGGCAAGGCCGCCGTCACGACCACGCCCCCGTCTTCGGCATCGCTCACTTCAAAGACGCCGGCTGAACCATACAGGTACTCCAGCCGCGAGCGCGAATTCGAGAGGCCGACTCCCTCGCTGAACGTTCCGGACGCCGTTTTCAGCCCCGGGCCGTTGTCGCGCACCTGCAGATGAACGGTTCCATTGCGCCGTTCCGCGCAGATTTCGATCACGCCTCCGGCCTCGCGCTCGGCGATCCCGTGGCGGATGGCGTTCTCCACCAGCGGCTGGAAGAGAAGCTGCGGCACGAGCGCCTCCAACGCGGCCGGGTCGATCTGCAACTTCACCGTCAGGCGATCCTGAAACCGGATCTTCTCGATCTCCAGGTAGCGGTCGAGAATCTCCAGTTCCTGGCGCAACTGGATCTCGTGCGTGGTGTTGCCGGTCAGCATGACTCGCAGGAGCGTCCCGAGTTGGAGCAACATGCGATCCGCCGCCTCCAGATCCTTGCGCATCAGAACCGAGATGCTGTTGAGCGTATTGAAGAGAAAGTGCGGATGCAGTTGCATGCGCAGAGCATTGAGTTGCGCCTGCACCAGTTGGGTCTCCAGATTGGCCGCCCGCAGTTCGCCCGCGCGATACCGCAGGTAGTAGTCCAGCCCCTGGGTAATGCCGAAAATTATCCAGTAGACCACCAGCCCGATGTGGAGTTCGGTCGCAATGACCTGCTGAATCACCTGCAGCACCGGCCGGGGCGAAGGGCCCGGGTTGACCACCAATCGATGGAGAGGCACGTAGATCACCGAGTTGAGGCAGAAGACCAGAGCCGCGGCCAATGAATGGGCGATCACCGAACTGACTGGACGCCGGCGGCGAAACGGCATCCGCTCAGCCACGTACAGGATCAGTGGCGTGACCGCGAACCAGACGTAGGCCCAGGTCAGGCAGGTCAGCAGAGGCTTCAGCCATTCAATCTTACCGGCGAATCGATATTGAGAGAGATAGATCTGATAGGTGAAGAAGAGGGCAAACGCCGTCCAGCACAGGAAAATGATCCCCCATTTGATCCAGGGTTTCAGCAACGGCGGTCGGCTTCCCATATCGCACCAGGTTCGTGATCTGTGGTTCGCGGTTCAGAAAAAATACCGATCCCAGGTCCGATCACCCCTTGGCGAAGACCTCCCGGGACTCGCCCAGATCTCGCGCCGACGGAGTGATGATGGTCCTGGCATTGATGTAGATCTTTTCGCCCTTCGCAATCGCGCGTTTGACATCCTCTTCGCAAACGAAATCGACGGCCGCCGGTCGGTGACCGTTACCGGAGTTGACTGCGGGCGGAGCCGGCGGAGCCGGCGGTTGTGGCTTCGGTTCCGGCTTCGGTTCCGGCCTGGCCGCCGGCGCAGCCATCGGAACGGGCGGAACGGGCGGCGGTTCAGGAGCGCCGGCCGGGCCGGTCTTCGGCTCAGGCGCGGGGCGCGGCCCCCGCTCGACCAGAAATCGGTCGACCAGCGCGGCAATCGTCTCTCGATCGATCTGGGGCGATGGCGGTGATGACGACGGCGATGAGAGCGGCGTCGACAGCTCTTGAATGGGGGCGCTGGTCACCGGCCGGGTCTCGAAAGCCACTCGTTTAAGATCCATCAGGTGGAGCGGCGAGATATTGTCGGAGGTGACGTTGCCGCCCCACGAGCCGCAACCGAGAGTCATCGAGGGCGCGAGCGCGGTCGAAAAACCGATCGCTCCATGAGTCGAGGGGGTATTGACGACCACCCGC
>DATEFT010000334.1:0-5079 GCA_035280505.1 Blastocatellia bacterium
CAAAAGGCTGGAGGAGCTGTTGCTGCAAGCCTCGAAGATTGCCGCCGTCGCGGGGGCCGTCTTCGGACTCTACATCTTCGCCAAAGGCCGGCTGGTGCAGGTTGCGGCCGCCACCGGCCTGGTCCTGCCGCGAATCCTTCACCGATTCGAGACGAGCGGGATGAAGAGAGAGCTGGAAAAGGTCTTGAACGAACTGAACGATCCGAAGACGACCGGGGAGGTCCCGGACCCCTTGCGAGACTGCCTCAGTCAGAATCCATCGGCTCGAATCTGTACTCAACGGGCCGAGCTCAAACCGGAAGAGATCGTCAAGGATTTTCTGAACAGACAAGGCGTCGAGTATACGGCCATCGGTAATTGTCGTCGCATGAGCCGCTTCGGCGAGGGGGTGATCAACGACTGTAACGGGGCTCCCGGCGAGTCGTGGCACTGCGACGTGACGATCAAGGAGCGGGGCATGAAGTTTAAGCGCACCGTCAGCCTGTTCCGCTGTCTCTGCTGCCGGGCGGACGGCCACACCAGTTACGAGTGGTCCGAGCCGCACTGGTCGCCGGGAGGCCGATAGGAACCGCGCGGTGTGAGAATGGTCACTCTCCGGCTATTTCCCTGACATATTCCGGCGTCTCTCGCACCTTTGAGTGGAAGGGAGATGGATGGAGTTCTGAAGGTTGTTAGATTTAAACCACTCAAAGAGAAGGATGATTAAAATGTTCCAGAGCATCAAGAGCGTCAATCACCGGCAGTCAGAGTTCACCAACCCGGTCGCCACGGAGGTGCCGGTCAAGTTGAGAATGCCCGCCGGTTATCGCGGTCAAACCGTTCCGGCCAGCATTGTGGTGCTGGAGCTCTTGTGGCAGCAGTATGGTCTGGATCTGCTCCACCCGGAAGTCAGCCGCTGGCTGGAGCGGAACGCGCCCGACGTCAAAGGCGCGATCGCCGGGAATCGGGTTTTGAGTGGTGACCGTTTCGAAGTCGGATCGAGAGCGACCATCGAGCTGCGCCTGACTCTGAAAGCCGACGACAGATTAAGAGAGGTCTCATCCCAATACCTCCTGAGTCAGGTTCAGCCTTCGATGGAGCTCGAACAGGAACTCCGGCCGGCCGCCTAAGCCGTATCAACCTTATCGGATCGAGATTCTTTACCATTAGCGCCTATTCTCAGCCATCAGCTCATAGTTGAACGCATCAATCAATAGGCGAAGAGAACGCCGTACAGCCAGCTCTCAGCCTTTTCTTTCACCTCCCTGATATGTTGACATTCGACAGAACCGAGGATACGCTCGGTGCTGTCGTCTGTCGAGAGGGAGGAGGTCGAGATGCTCAACCGGTTGAAATTGAGATTACGGGCGCTCTGCTTCAGATCCAGGGTGGAACGGGAACTGGAAGCAGAGATGCAGTTCCATCTGGAGCGAGAGGTCGAGCGGAACCTCGCGCGCGGAATGAGCCCGGAGGAGGCGCGCCTGGCCGCGCTCCGGAGCTTTGGCGGAGTCGAACGGGCTAAAGAGGCGAGCCGTGACGAGCGCGGGGTCCGTCTGCTGGAAGAGGTGTGGCAAGACCTGCGCTACGGCGCGCGCCGGCTGGTGAAGACACCGGGGTTCACGTTGATTACCGTCTTGACTCTCGCGCTCGGGATTGGCGCGACTACCGCGATCTTCGGCGTCGTCGATGCCACCATCTTGAAGCCGTTGCCTTATCGCGAGCCGGATCGACTGATGATGGTCTGGGAGCGGCCGCCGGGAGGTGGAATCAGCCAGGTGTCGGCCGCCAATTTTATCGATTGGAGAAATCGGAACCGCGTCTTCGAGCAGATGGCGGCGCGGAACGGTATTGAATTGAATCTCTCGGGGATCACCCCGCCCCAGGAACTGCATGGCATGCGGGTCTCGGCCGACTATTTCGACATGCTCGGAGTGAGCACCGCGCTCGGGCGGACGTTTCTCCCGGAAGAGGAGCAGCCGGGCAGAGACCTGGGCCTGGCGCCGCTTCAGCACCTGGCTGCTCGGATCGTTTGCCGTTCTCGCGCTGGTCCTGGCCACGGTGGGAATCTACGGAGTCATCTCATACTCGGTTACGCAGCGCACCTCCGAGATCGGGATCCGCATGGCGCTCGGCGCCAGCCCCGCAGATGTCTTCAAGCTCGTGGTCAAACAGGCCTTGTTCCTGGCTCTGGCGGGCCTGGCGCTGGGTCTGGTCGGAGCCCTGGCTTTAACCCGCCTCATGGGCGGCCTGCTCTTCGGCATCAACGCCACGGATCCCATGACCTTCGGGATCATCTCCCTGTTGATCGCCGGAGTCGCGCTGGCCGCCGGCTATCTGCCGGCGCGGCGGGCGACGAAGGTGGATCCGATCGAGGCCTTGAGATTCGAATGAGTGTTTTGGCAGGTACGGTCCTGGGAATTTGAGAATCAAACCGCGAAAGACGCGAAAGTACAAACGCTTGCTGATTTAGCGTGTTTAGCGGTTTGATTCCAAGATCCCGGGTCTCAAATCTCTACCGGCCGGCGACCTTGGCGTCCTGACCGGCCAGCACCAGTTCCTGCAACTTTTCGACTACGGCGAAACTTCCGCCGCCGTAATTCGACATCATGACGGCGGTGTAGCCGTTGTCGAGGAACAGATCGAGGTTCGAGTGGATGCCGGGGAACCCGCCGCTGTGGCCCACGATGTGCTTCTCGCGATTGATCCCGAAGCCGTAACCATAGTCCGGTGAATTCAACTCGGGTTTGGCCGAGAGCAGCAGCTTCACATACTCGGCGCCGACGAGTTTGCCGGAACGGAGCGCGAGATCGAACTTGAGCAGGTCTTCGACGGTCGAGTATCCGCCTCCGGCCGGCCCGCCGCGAATCACGTGCCGAAAGATATTGTTCTTGACGACGGTTCCCTTCTCCGTGTAGGTCTTTTCGTACCCGACGGCGAGATTGGGATTGACCTCATCCAACTGATAGCAGTCGCTATTGATCATGCCGGCCGGTTTATAGATATTCTCGCGGATGTAATCGAAATAGTCCTGACCCGAGGCCTTCTCGATCACCTTCCCGAGCACGAGCATGCCGGTGTTGCTGTATTGCCAGCGCGTTCCCGGTTCAAAGGCCAGTTTGTCGCCTTCGGTCAACTTCATCATGTCGTCGACCGTGCGAAACAGCGCGCGCGACGATTCGTCGAACTTCTTGTTGAAATAGCTGCCCAGTCCCGAGGTATGGGTGAGCAGGTGTCGGATCTGGATCTTCTCCGCTTCTTCTTTACTCGGAAAATCCGGGACGAACTTCGAGAGCCGATCCTCAAACGAGAGCTTGCCGCGTTCGACGAGCTGGGCGATCGCGACCGAGGTGAACATTTTATTCATCGATCCCAGGTTGAATTTGGTATCGATGCGGTTGGGCACGTTGAAATCCCGGTTGGCTGTTCCGTAGGCCTTCTTGAAGATCGGCTGTCCCTGCCGGGCTAAGAGGACGGTCCCCGAAAAGAGGTCCGCGGCGGCCAGCTTCCGGACGAACTCCTCCAGCTCTTTGGCCATCGCGTCATCGGTCAGCTTCTCTTTCCGCGCCAGGTCGGCGGGAGGTTTGGGCGACGTTAACCCGAGGTTCGTGATCCGGTACGGAGCCTCGCTCTCGATCCGCACGATCATCGCCGTCCAACCACCGGTCAGCTTGCTCTTCAGCAACGCCACCGCCTCGGCCGGTTTCGATTCTTGCAGACTGTGAAACTCCACCCCGCGGGTCTGATCGTTCAGCCGCGAGATGAAGTTCAGATGCGCATCCATCGGAATCTTAAGGAACGACGGAGCATAGTGATCCTTGATATAGGCGGCAGCTTCGCGGCGATCGCCGGAATTAATGAGCTTGATCAACTCCTGCACGCGGTTGAGCGCCGCCGAGTCGGAAGGCGTCGCGGCAGATTGCTGGTTTGTCATCGGATTTACGGATGAGAGTAACCACATCACGAGGATTACCATCGGCATTGCTGTTCTCATTTTTTTGCCTCTCCGGTTCGGGAATGGGTTGAAATGGGTCGACGTCACTCAATCCTGGATACGTTCAAATCGATTATAGGTTTGATGGATTGTGGTAATATTCATCATTCACGCTATGAATCTACAGGCCTTAGATCTGAATCTGCTGTTGGTCTTCGAGGCATTAATGGAGGAGCGCCATGTCACTCGGGCGGCGCTGCGGGTCGGTCTGAGTCAGCCGGCGATGAGCAATGCCCTGGCGAGGTTGCGGCGGACCTTCGATGATCCGCTGTTGGTGCGGACGCCCAACGGCATGACGCCCACGGCCAAGGCGCAATCGCTGGTCGTACCGATCCGATCGGCGCTCGCGCAACTGCGGGCCGCGTTGGAGCAGCAGGAGGCCTTCGATCCGTCGGGATCGAGCCGCGTCTTTCATCTGCTGGCCAACGACTATCTCGAACTGATCCTGCTGGCGCCCCTGCTGGCGAGGCTGGACGAGCGGGCGAGCGAGGTCCGGTTGCGGATCTATCGGCCCCAACATCTGTTTCAGCCGCCCTCGGCGGCGGCGCTGGCCGACACCTTCGATCTGGCCCTGGGATTCTTTCCCGATGCGCTGTCGCTCGAGGCCGATGTCCATTCGGAGTTCTTATGGGATGAGACCAACGTCTGCATTGCGCGGGCCGAACATCCCCGGTTGCGCTCGGCGATCACCCTGGAGCAGTATGTGGAGGCGAGACACGCCGCCATCTTCTATAAATCGCAGGGGGGCGGGGTGATCGATACCCTGCTCGAACAGCAGGGCTATCGCCGCCGTCAGGCCGTGCTGGTTCCGCATTTCGCCACGGTGCCGTTGATGGTGGCGGCTTCAGACCTGATCGCGACGGTTCCCCGGCGGTTGGCCCAACACTTCGCCGGCTTGAAGCTGCAGGTCTGGCCGGTCCCGCTGGAGCTCCCGCGTTTTCGCGTGGCCATGTTGTGGCACGAACGTTATGATCGAGATCCGGCGCATATCTGGTTACGCGAGCTGCTGGTCTCGGGGGCCGGAGATTTGGGCCTTTAACACTCTGTTAACAACCGCGAAAGCCGGATCATTTCGCGTATTTTGCGGTTAAAGACGCGAAATTGATGGA
>DATEFT010000335.1:0-15732 GCA_035280505.1 Blastocatellia bacterium
TCACGGTCAACGGATTCGGTTTCCCCTATCTCAACGTCTTCCAGAACGGCATCGGAACCGCCGGGCAGACCTTGCAGACGATCCCCGGAACGATTCTGCTGCCGGTTCGCGCGACTCCGCCTTCGCGCTATATTCCGTTGACACTCCCCGGCGCGCCGAACGTGCCGTTGAAGTTCGATCCGAGATTCTTCCCGACCATGCCCAGCGACGTGCCGGGACCGGGCGCCCTTTCGGCTGCCGATGTCCAGACCGTCCTGACGCAGGCGGCGGTGGCGGCCTTCAGAACCCGCGCGGCGATCCGCGTCGGACAGAACCAACCGGTTCAGGTCAACATCTCGGTGGTCAGTCCGAGCGGCAAGCTGCTCGGTCTCGTCAGCACGGCTGACGCTCCGGAGTTCGGTTTCGACGTTTGCGTCCAGAAGGCGCGGACGGCGGCCTTCTTCAGCCTTCCGAATGCGGGCCAGACCCTGGCCAATACTCCGGACCCGAACGCCAATATGGCCAACGTGGTCGATCCTCCGCTGAGCGGCACGGGCACTCTCAAGCGGTATACCGACCGGTTCGCGCAGGACGGAATCCTCTTCAACGGCGGAATCTTCTTCAGCTCTCGGGCGATGGGCTTCCTGACCACGCCGTTCCTGCCGGACGGAGACGACAATCGGCCGGCCGCGGCGGGCTCGAAGAATATCGTCAGATGGAATATATTTAACGTCGGTCTGCAGCTCGTCCTGGATCTGCAGGCGCTGAGAAATATCCTGGGCGGCGCTCCTCAAATCGGCTGCACGGCAATTCCGAATCTGCCCAACGGCATCCAGCCGTTCGCGGGTGGCGGAGTGCTGGTCCGAAACGGAGTGCTGGTAGGGGCGATCGGAATCAGCGGTGATGGTATCGACCAAGACGATATCATCCACGCGACCGGGGCGACCGGATTCGTTCCGCCGGGCGGCAGTCAAGCGACTCCTCCCAATTGCGGAATGGGCCTGGCGGCTCCCTGCGGCAAGAGCGCGGACAACTTCTTTGTCCGTGGCTTGAGAATGCCTTACACCAGATTTCCTCGAAATCCGAACCTCTAATTGTTTGTTAGCTAGTAGATAACGGCAGCGGTCCACGCTCTTAAATCTCAAATTTGAAATTTAAGGCTAGGACCGCTGCTCCACATTCATCCTGACCGAACACGAGTACTACAATGGCGAAAAGAATTATCGTCATTCTCTTGCTCACCCTGGGATATGGGCTTTGGCATGGTGTCGAGCTGTTGACTAAAGTTGATGCGCAGAAGAGACCTTCCGCCGGTCCTTCGAAATACTCGAAGTTCATGCACTCATCGCACGAAGGAATGGTCAAAAGCCTGACGGTCAAGGGTCTGGCTTTTGGCCTCGACTGCGCTTATTGTCATGGCACGGCGGCCAAAGATAAGCTGGGGAAAGACCAACACTATATAGATGTTATCGGTTATCCCAGTCACAAGAACGGGACTGTATCTGATAAGGTGCATTCGGCCTGTACCGATTGCCACGCCTTCACCGGCTCCGCGGTCGAACGAGACATGTGCTTGATCTGTCACGACAAGCTCACGTTCGATCAAAAGCAGATGAAGACCAACATCCTCCGCTTCCCCAATCCGATGGGCGGCGGGGCATCCCAGTTCTACGACTACTATTCGCACAGTTCTCACGTGGACTACTTCGATCAGTTCATCACTCAAACCACGATGAAAGATCGGATCAAGTTCTACGACGGCAAGAAAGACCAGAAGGCTAACAAGGGTCTCGATAAAGAGAAGTTCGAGTGCGCCTCCTGCCACACCAACCAGACGCCGATCACTTCGGCCAAGATGGACTTCAACCTCGGTGTGAAGATGAATACTCCGGGCCATCCCGAATGCTTCATCTGCCACATGGATCCGAAGATCGTCTCGCCGCCGAAGAAAGACAAACTCGATCTGAAGAATACGTTCGCCACCAACTGCCGCGGCTGCCATCTCCAGACGGCCAAGCCGCCGGCGAAAGACGGACGTCCCGCCAAGGGCTCCGAACTGGCCAGACTCTGGTTCAGTCGGGAGATCATCAATACCGAGTTCAACCCGGTCAAAACCGGGGTCAAACCGGCGCTCCCATACAACCACAAGACCCACGACGATGCCGTCGGCAAAGCGGTGGGTGATTGCCTCTCCTGTCATGCGACCGGAAAGACCGCCAATACTCGCGCGGACTTCTATCTCGAAGATCGCAAGACCAAGGAGAAGCAACCGCTGGCCTTCAGTTGCGTGGACTGTCACAAGAAAGACGGGATGCAGCAGAAGATCGAGAGCCCAGCCGCCCTCGATACTTCAAAATGCAACTACTGCCACGCGATCAAGACCATCAAGGACTATAACGCGAGGGGCATCGCGCTGCCTCCGCCCAACCACTTCTACAAGAAACCGACTCCGACTCCGACTCCGGCGCCGCCGCCGACTCTGGCCATGAACCAGCCCCAGGGTGCGAAACCCGAAGGCACTGAGACCGTGGCCAAAGCCGACACCCCGAAACCGGATGAGCTCGTAGCCATTAACAAACCCAAACCGGAAGCGGAGCCTGCGCCGGCCAGCCCGGCTCCGGCGCCACCGCAACCGGAACCGGCTCCAACTCCGGCTCCGACTCCGGCCGCCGAACCGGCGCCGAAACCGGCTGAGCCTGAAGCGAAGCCGGCCGAGGCCGAAGCCAAACCGACTCCGCCGAAACCGGAACCGGCTCCAGAGCCGACTCCGAAACCGGCCGAGCCCGAAGCGCCGGCACCCAAACCGGCCGAGCCCGAAGCGAAGCCGACTCCGACTCCGGAACCGGCGCCCGAACCGGCCAAACCGGTTGAGGTCGCAAAGGCTGAACCGGCCAAACCCGAACCGGCCAAGCCCGAACCGACTCCCGAACCGGCCAAACCGGTCGAGGTCGCGAAGGCTGAACCGGCTCCGGCTCCCAAGGTTGAGCCACAACCTGCGCCAGCGCCGACTCCGGCCGCTGCCGCGCCAGCCGCGGCCGCTGCTGCTCCGGCTGGGGGCAACTTCTCGCCCGCCGTGCTGGCCCTGAAGAAACCTCCCACCGGCAAACCGCAGGTGCAGCCGAAGCTGCCGAAACTGGGAGATACCAAGGACAATCCGTATTGGGGTAAGAGTGATAAGTGGGGAGTGGTCGAGAACTTCGATCACGACGCACATACCACTCCCAAATACTCCAAGAGCTGCGAGGAGTGCCACCACACCAACGTCGACTCCCGGAAGGAGTTGATGAATGGCGGGGTGCCGCTCTGCACCAGTTGCCACAAGGATGACGGTAATCCCGAAAATCCGAAGAACAAGGCCGGCGACGGGATCAATGTCGAGATCGCGTATCATGGCAATCCGGACAATTCGTCCAACAACGCGGGTTGTATCGAGTGTCATAAACGCTATTACGAAGCCAACCCGGATGCCGACCGCAAGGCTCCGACCGGCAAGTGTGCAGGCTGCCACACGGAGAAGACGGCTTCGCTCGATAGGCTGAGGTTCCCGAACATTCGAGGTCAACGTTCCACCGAAATTTTGATCTCGATGATTCGTGGCCTTAAGAACTAAATTCCAACCCCTAACTACTGAGCGCCGGCGAAGGCCCTTCGTCGGCGCTCATCTTATCCAGAACAGCGTTAACAACATGTGGATCGAGAGAATCAAAATCGGCGTGCTATTGATGTGTCTTCTGAGCGGCGCCTTTCTCTTGAGGCCCTTCCGGGCCCAAGGCCAGCAGAAGACCGCCCCCGGCCAGCCCAAGACTGCTCCCGGTCAGCAGAAGCCGGCCACCCAAGCAAACAAAAAGAATATCAACTACGAGAAATTCACCCATAAATCCCACGTCGGCACGATCAATGTGCCGGAGACCAATCACGCGCGTGTCTTGAAATGCGACTCATGCCATGACCGTCCCACGTCCAACGATATCGCCGGCGGCATCGTCGGCACGACCGACCGCAACAAGCGATTCACCTTGAAATTTCCCGGACACAAGGCATGTGTGGAGTGTCACGTCACGCAATTCACCGCGAGGCCGCAACAGACCTGCACGGTCTGCCACGAGACGAAGGAAGGTTTGAACGCTCGACCGCCGCAACGCGACTTCCCGCTGCGTTACGATTTCAACGCCTACTTCGACGCCAAGCAACACGAGCTGCACGGCACCTATCTGCTGCCCGGCACGAACCAGAAGACGGACTGCAATTTCTGTCATAAACAAGAGGCCAAGCCGTCGATCCTGACCATTCCGTCACATCCGGAATGCTACGTCTGCCACTCGCCCAACAGCGGTGACGAGAAGGGCAGCAAAAAGTCCGATTGCAAGGCCTGTCACACGGATCAGACCCTGGAGACCCTCGCCATTCAGCCCTTCTCCGCCAAGTATGTGAGTCGGGCCTACGGCGCGCTCTTCACGCATAAAGCTCACGTCGATTACATGTCGGGAAAATGCGACATGTGCCATACCATCGAGGGCGGATACAACCGGCCGACCCCGACCTCAATCAAGGTCAAGGAGCATCAGACGACCGGTGAACGCACCGGGCGGGGTTGTTTCAGTTGTCACGATGGCGGAATGCACTATGGCCGGAAGGTCTTCAGCGGCGAGCCCGGAAGCGAGGGCGGAGGATCCTGCAACCGATGTCATAAACGCGAGGACTTCAAAGTCATCGCCACTTCCTGATTCAACGGCGCCGGCGTCATCTCTCGAGGATCTACAGATCCTGTTTCATCTCCACGGTGACGCCGGCGACCCTCTTCACCGCAGCCACCAGATCCGAAAGTTCAAAGGGTTTCTCGATAAAAGCGTCGCAGTCGTCTCTGATCAGGCGTGATTTTTCGCTGTTGTTCTGGCCCGAAACAGCCAGCACTTTGATGTGGGAGAGTTTCGGATTGGTCTTGATCCGGCGGGTGGCCTCGACCCCGTCCATAATCGGCATATCCAGATCCATCACGATCACATCGGGGTGCTCGACCTCGGCAATCTGCAACGCCTCCAGACCGTTGGTGGCCTGGAACACGTTGTAGTCATCCTCGAGCGCGTAGGTGAGCATCTGGCGCACGCCTTCAAGATCATCTACGATCAAAACTTTGGTCACTTGGCACCTCGACTATGGAGTTCCCCTAACATTGCGGTGACGGCGATCCGGCCATCGATCCTTGGCTTCAGCCAGTTCTGTCAATGACGTCTTGGATTTTTGCGCGACGGCCTGCGCTCATTGAGAAGAACACCCAAACTCTCTGGAACCCCAGATCCGATCAGGTGACTGCTGTGCGCTGGCGACGCGCCGGCGAGGGTCGGCCAAACAGTAAGAGCATCAGAAGCGCGCCTGTCCAGGGCAACTAATATATCATGCACGCGTTCCTGCTTGCGTCTACGTAACGGGCAGGGTTGCCGTTAGAAATTTTGACTGGCGGATTATAACCAAATCATAAAAAAAGTGTAAGGCTAAGGTGCAGCCAGACCTAGTCCTGAAATCTATCCTATACGTCTGCATCCGGTACATCTGCATCCGGTGTTCCGTTGTCGATAACGGTATAAACCTTCCCCTATTTCGTCGAACCGAACTGACTCGGCACCTATCGCCAAGTTGACTCAGTCCCATTCGATTGAGGGGTGCACATTATTCTTATAGGGGCAGCTAGGAGTTTGCGATGGCTTGATAGTAGTCTATTAAAAACCTAAGTATAAAAATCTAAGACGTTCCAGGTTTTATCAGGCCGATATGAGTTCATAAGATAACCGAGTAGCATTAAAGCTGCAAGTAGGGTCCTGAACTTTTTTCGTTCAGAATTCCTCATCTATCAGTCTAGACTTCTGCTCCCGCTTGTCCAAGTTCTCGGGCAAAGGGGTTGCTGTTCTGCCAGCCGGTTCGACCTGTCTGACGATAATACTCCAGGCGGCGGATGGTGATCTCGGCAAAGAGCGGATCGTTGTCCATGGTCAGGCAGCGGCGCCCGGCCTGTTCAGCGGCCAGCAGGGTCGTCCCCGAATGAGAGAAGAAGTCCAGGACCGTCTCGCCGGCCGACGAACTGGCGTCGAGGATCCGATGAATGGCTTTGAGCGGTTTCTGTGCATAACAGCCGTTGACGTTCTCCTCCATCCGGTAGAAGACCTGCTGGACATCGATCCAGACGTTCCCGGCCCGGATGGTCTCGCCCCGGCCGCGCTCGGTGTTCTCGGTGATCTCGCCGTCCACTTCCTTATAATATCCTTTCACGGCCTTGGGAATATCCGTGTACTGCGGTTTGAAGCCGGGTTTTCCCAGAATGTAATAGAGCAACTCCTGGCGCACGCTCATCCAGTTCTGCTGGGTTCCGTACCCGCGCTGATTGCGCATGGTGATGAAACTGCGGGAACTGAAGACCGTTTCGCGCATCATGAGCATCAATTCCGGGAGGGGGCTGAAATCGGCCTTCTGATCCGCTCCGATCCAGAGATAGAGGCCGCTGTCCGGCCTCAAGACCTCGGCGGTATTCTCCACAACCTGGCGGCACCAGGCGATGAACGCGTCGATCCGTTTTCGCTCAAAGGCGATGAAATTGTAGGGCAGGTCATGAATCGCCAGTGAGGCCCGATCCGTCTCACACAATTTGGAGACATCCGCCCACGACGAGGCGTCCAGGCACCCGACCCGGTGGCCGTTGACGGGATCGATCCAAACGGCGCCGGGTTCGAGGCGGCAAAAAGCGAGGAGTTTTTCTCGCAGCCTTTCATCTTGATCGAGTCGCACGAGGGGATGTTTATACATAAGGTTTCAACAGATTTGGAACGCGCGCTCCGGTCCCTTCGGTTCCGACCGGGATTTGACTTTATGCGGCAAACAAAGCTTAATAATCAACTACTTCGTTTTTAATAATCCTGATTCCCAGCTCATCGGATGACGCTGGAATTGGAACGTCATCAAAGGAGGTTCGATTTATGGACTACAACCTGGAACTTATCAAACGATATGGCCGTGTCCTGATGGGCGGCGTCACCTCTCCCGTCATCCTGAATATCCTGATCACCTCTGTCTGCGACATGCGGTGCACACACTGCTTCTTCACCGAAGAGCTGGACGACAAGCCGCGCAAGAAGCTGCAGATGACGACCGAACAGTTGCAGCGGATCAGCGAGACGCTGGGCGGCAAGCTGCCGATCCTGATCATCGCCGGGGGTGAGCCGTTCACCCGCAAGGACTTGCCGGAGGTCGTCCGCGCATTCTATCAAAATAACCAGCTCGAATCGGTCTATCTCATGTCGAACGGCGGGATTCAACAGCGAATCATTCCCGATGTCACCAGGATCCTCGAGGAGTGCCCGAATCTGAACGTGACGGTGGCGCTCGGGATTGATGGTCTGAAAGCGGATCATGAAAAGATCCGGGGCAAGGCCGGCAGTTGGGACCGCGCCGTGGGCACGGCCCGCATGCTGCAGGAGCTCAAGCGCGATACCCGGCGGGTGGATGTCCAGACCTGCACCTGCTTCATGAATTCGAATCAGGACCGCATCTTCGACTGGTACGATTTTCTGCGGTATGAACTCAAGCCGGACAAGATCAACATCAACTACATTCGCCCACCGTCGGCCAATGCGCAAGAGCTGGAGATCGATCTCAACCGTTATCGCCGGCTGTCGGCCATGATCGACGACGATTCGCGGCGCGGCGTGATCAAGAATCATTACCAGGGCAAGGGCGGATATTTTAAAGCCGCGGTCGATATCTATATGCATGAGATGATCGCCCGGACCGAGATCGAGCAGAAAGCCCAGTTGCGCTGCTTTGCCGGAACCACCGGCGGCGTGATCTACGACGAGGGGACCGTTTCGAGCTGTGAAAATCTGGACCCGATCGGCAACCTCCGGGACTACGATTGGAACTTCTGGTCCCTCTGGAACTCTCCGGAGCTGAACGCACGCCGGCAGCAGATCAAGCAGGGATGCTATTGCACGCATGAATCGAACTGTTACTATCCCTCGCTCGCATTCAATCCGAAGCACCTGATCCAGCTCAAGAAGCTGGAGAAGCGCCTGAAGAAATCGCATGCGTCGGAATCCGACCCGCTCCCGGCGCCGCGAACCGCCTGACGCCGATGGACGGCGTTCAACGAAAATCAGACTCATTCAGTAAAGAGACCGGCTCTCAGGGAGAGATCCAGATGTCCGAAGAGAACACCCAAAAATTCCTCATCATCACCTCAGACACCGGGGGCGGCCACGCCAGCGCCGCGACCGCAATTGCCGACGGCCTCAAACGATTCGCCGCCCCGGACTGTCTGGTCAACATCGCCCGCGCGATCGAAGAGTCCCACCTGCTGGCCGAAAAACTGACCGAGCTCTACAACTACCTGCTGCGCCATCACCAGCATTTAATGAAATATTATTACTGGGCCATCGAACGGTTCCGCCCGAACGAATCGAGTCTCTTCTATCGCATGACCTCGCGCTATGTGCGGCAGCTCTTTGAAAGATACTGCCCGCAAGTGATCGTCTCGGTCCATCCCATGACCCAGCATTTTCTGGGACGGATGTTGCGTGAACTCGGCCTGCTCGACCGGATCCCGCTGGTGACCGTGGTCACGGATCCCTGCTACGGGTTCTGGCGCGGCTGGGCCTGCGAGGATGTCAGCCTCTACCTGGTGGCCACCGAAGAGGCCCGCCAACAGTTGATCGATTTCGGCGTGCCGGAAGAGCGGATCAAGATCTGCGGGATTCCGATCCATCCGAAATTCCAATACCAGAGCGAAGAGGAGCGGACCGCCGCGCGGCTGGAGTTGGGATTGGCCCCGGACAAGTTCACCATGTTCATCAATGCCGGGTGGGTCGGCGGCGGCAATATCCCGCATATCTTCGAGAGGATGGTCGAATACGGCGAACAGATCCGGAATACGCAGGCCATCTTCCTGGCCGGGCGCAACGAGAAGTTGCGCGAACAGGTGACCGCGGTGGCCCAACGCGCCGCGTTCCCGACCCACGTCATCGGCTATTCGAACGCCATGGAGAAGTTAATGAACGCGGCCGATGTCATGATCTCCAAGCTGGGCGGATTGACGACCTTCGAGGCGCTCGCTTCGCGGCTGCCGATCATCGCCGACACCACCACGCCGCCCATGCCGCAGGAATCACAGACGGCCAATCTGATCTCCCGCCACAATGCCGGGCTCCGGCTCGAACGAGCCACCGATGTGGTCCCGATCATCCGCCGCCTGATGCACAATCCGGTGGAGCACGCGGCCATGCGGCTGGCCGCCTCTCATATCGCCATTCCGGATGCCACGAAACGAATCGTCGACGAACTGATGCGCAAGATGGAAGAGCGGAGCGCCATTCAGCATCCGGAACTCAGCGCGAGAGACTATCCAAAAGGGAACTGATTTCGGATCTGACGGAAAATGGAACGATCGCTCGATCAGGCCCACCTATGGGCCATTTCCAGCCGGATCCGCACTCAAATTAACATTATTCTACGATCTAATGAATAAAAACCTCTCGACAAGCCCTTTAGATTGCACTACCCTCTCGCATCATCATCTTCTTTGATAAACGCACCAACATGGCTATGGGAATACTAGAGGGAAAGAAAGCGATTATTACTGGTGGCTCGCGTGGGATCGGTCGCGCAATCTGCGAAGTATTCGCCCGGGAGGGCGCGGACATTGCGTTCAATTACAATGTCAGCGACGAACGCGCGGAAGCCACGTTGGAAAAGATTCGAGCATATGGGCGGCAGGCGCTGGCCTTCAAAGTGTCGGTGACGGATCGGCCGGGAATCATCAAGATGGTGAGGCAGATCCAGCAGGACTTCGGGCGGATCGACATCCTGGTCAATAACGCGGCGATCAATCGCGGCGACAGCTTCGCGACGACGACCGAACGCGCCTGGGACGAGGTGATCGATACCAATATCAACGGGGTCTTCAATGTCACCAAACCCGTCTACAAACAGATGCTCCGACAGCGCTCCGGCCACATCCTTAATTTGAGCAGCATCGGCGCCATTCGGGCGCTGCCGACTGCCGTTCACTACGCGACCTCAAAAGCCGCGATCGTCGGCTTTACCAAGTGTCTCTCGCGGGAGGCTGCCACCTTCGGGATCACAGTCAACGCCATCGCCGCCGGCATCTTCGATACAGACCTCTCGGACGCGTTGCCGGACCGCTTCCTCGAAATGCATAAACTCTGGTGCGCCAGAGGGCGCCGCGGGCACCCGGAGGAGCTGGCCGAATTCGCGGCCTTTATGGTCTCGGAGAAGAACAGCTATATGGTCGGCGAGGTGGTGACGGTCGATGGCGGCAGCATCACCTAGCCGCAATCAATTCTGCATTTCCGGTCCGTCGCCTGAGCGGGCTATTCAGGAGGTGGACACCTGCTTTGCGCAGTTAATTAATGACAGATCGCCCCATCCCGATTCGATGGGCGAAAATGCCTCATCAGAAAGATAGATCTGCGGGCCTCATCAACGCGGATATGGAGTTCTCAGCTCTTTACCAATGAGCTCCTTCACCGGACCATTGTCGATTCCGGTGGCCTATTCGATGGACGGTCTCTTTTCTTAAGCAAGTAAACGACTGGGTAAGCCTGGAAGAGTCTCAGATGTTTGAACAATCTGGATCGGCTTCAGACAGTAATACTCACGGATCGAGCCAATCCTTCCTGAGCTTTTCCAATCCCACTTGGATTTTCGGATTCAGTAGACGGGCAGAGCTATGTACCGATTGCCTCGGCTAATTCGATGATTGTCGGCCGATGCCACTGACCAAGTACATTTGCAGCGAGTGCAAGCATCAGATCCTGGTCAATCACCTCGAAGGAGCTGGTGAGATAACCACGCCTTGCTCTAATTGTAAGCAGAAGATCGTGGTCAAGACCAACGAAGAGGGCCGGATCGTCGAATTCAGGGAGATCCCTCCACCCAAAGAAGAGAAGAAACCGGACCCGCCGCCCACCTTCAAACAAAAATTCCTGAAGGCCCTCCCCAAGATCGTGATCGTGCTGCTGCTCTACCGGATCCTGATCCCCAAACCGGTCCGCGAGCTGGTCTGGTACATGATCGGCTATCTTCTGACCGGGCTCTTCTGGGGCCTCATGTCCATGCTGCTCTGGATTCTCGAAAGAATCGTCTCCAAGTAATCGAGCGTCTAAAAGGCGAAACACGCGAAATACGCCGAATCGATCGGGTGTTGCGTATTTCGCGTGTTTCGCCTTTTAGACCGCTGAGCGATCAGCTTTCGGATGGCGCGCTTTCCAGCTCCGCCGGTTCGAACCTGGGCGTCAGCAGATGAATGATCAGCCAGGCGATGATGTAGGATGAGCCGGCAATAATAAAGATCGGCACATAGCTTCCGGTCCATTGCAGGACGTAACCGACGATATAGGAGATCAGCATGCCGCCGATGGCCCCCGCCATGCCTCCGATCCCGACCACCGATCCGACGGCCTTGCGCGGGAACATGTCCGAAGCCGTCGTAAAGAGATTGGCCGACCAGCCTTGATGGGCCGCCGTGGCCAGACCGATCAGCAGGACCGCCACCCAGACGTTCGAAGCCTTGGCCGCAAAGATCACCGGAATCACGCCGAGGGCGCAGATCAGCATCGCCGTCTTGCGCGCGCGATAGATCTGCCAGCCGTTCTTGATCAAGGTGGATGACAACCAGCCGCCGGCCACGCTGCCGACATCGGCAATCAGATAGACCACAATCAGCGGCACCCCGACGCTCTTGAGATCAATGCCATAGTTCTTGTTCAAAAAGTCAGGCAGCCAGAAGAGATAGATCCACCAGATCGGATCCGTCATGAATTTGCCGACGGCGAAGGCCCAGGTTTGGCGATGGCCGATCAGCCTGGCCCACGGGACCGGCGTCGTCGTATCGGCCGGATCGGTCCGAATCAGGGCCAGCTCCTCGCTGCTCAGACGCGGATGCTCTTCCGGACGGCGATAGAGCACGACCCAGGCCAGCAGCCACAGGAACCCCATCAACCCGGTCACGATGAAGGCCCATTCCCAGCCGAACATGAGGGTGATCGGCGGCACAATCGCCGCGGCGATCAGAATTCCCACGTTGGTCCCGGCATTGAAGATGCCAGTCGCCAGGGCTCGCTCCTTCTTGGGAAACCACTCCGCCACCGTCTTGATCGAGGCGGGAAAGTTTCCGGCTTCTCCCAGACCGAGCGCAAAACGCGCGGCGATGAATCCGGTCACCGACGACGCCATCGCATGCGCCATCCCGGCCACGCTCCAGAAGATGACCGAGACGGAAAAGCCCTTGCGCGTTCCCAGCCGATCCATGATCCGCCCGGCGAAGAGCAGCCCGATCGCGTAGGCCGTCTGGAAAGAGAAGACGACCCAGCTATAACCTCTTTCGTCCCAGATCCCCTGCGCCTGCAGGGTCGGCTTGAGAGTTGCGATCACCTGGCGATCGATATAGTTGATCGTGGCGGCAAAGAACAACAGCGCGCAGATATACCAGCGCAAATTCCGAATCTTGCTGACGACAACCGTACTGGCAGCGGTTTGTGCGGTCGCGGCGTCTCGTTCCATAGATGCCTCCGAAATGATGGTCTCCGGTTCTTGCTTCAGATCAAGTGTAGTTGGTCTTTAATCGATGAGTGCGCGTAGCATAATCCAGGGTCGCGACTTGGTCAAACCATTCCGATAATTTCTTAAAGCCCAGCATGTTAAGAATCCATCACCGAGATCCTCCCTCCCAAGGCCTTCAGCCGCAACAAAAATGATGGATTACTGCCCAGCAACAGCGACCTTGCCTGACCGAACCATCCAAAAAGATCGAGAAAATATAAAATTTTGGACCAAACTTAATGGCGTATAAGCTGGCCGGAGCTGTAAGTTAAGCGATTTCAATCAGAGACCCGGCCATCAGCAATCGGCACAACTATTGCGTATACGTTATACAGTCCTATCGACTAACACACACTTAATAAATTGAGGTTATTGCTCTAATAAAGTTAAGAGGCAAGATCCATTCATTAAGAAGTAGACCTATCGTTAAGTATTAAACAGTCAAAAGCCAATTGGAGATGGCGATCGGATCGCCATGGGGGATGGTGTATCTACTCTTCGCCCTCATTACTTCAGAGATAAATCTATCCAGGAGAAATCGATATGAAACGAGATGGGCTAAGGCCATTCATTTCCGGACTCTTTCTATTCGTCTGCAGCTTGTCGGTCTATGGACAGGTCGGGACGACGGCTCCGCTCTCCGGGGCGGTGGTCGATCCGGCGGGAGCGGTGCTGGCCGGGGCGGCCGTGGTGGTCAGGAACGGCAATACCGGAGCCGAGTATAAGGTGACCACTTCGAATCATGGGACGTTCACCGTGCCCGCGCTGGGTGCCGGAGTCTATACGGTGACGGTCGAGTTATCCGGATTCAAGAAGGCGGTAGTCGAGGAGGTCAAGATCGATGCGGGCGTTCCGGCGACCCTCAATGTGACGTTGGAGGTCGGGGCGGCCAACGAATCGGTCGTCATTCAGGGCGGCAGCGAGGTGCTGCAGACGCAGTCGGCCACGGTCAGCACGACCATCACGGGCCGCCAGATCACGGATCTGCCCTTCACCTCGCGGGACGCGCTGGACCTGGTCTTGCTCTTGCCGGGCACGAGTACGCCGGGCCGGCCGCGGACCTCGACGGTGAACGGCCTGCCGAAAGGGGCGCTCAACATCTCGCTCGACGGGGTCAACGTACAGGACAACACGCTCAAATCGTCCGACGGTTTCTTCACCTACATCCGACCGCGAATCGACGCCATCGACGAGGTGACCGTCTCGACCGCGACGCCGGGCGCGGAGAGCGCCGGTGAGGGGGCCGTTCAGGTCAAGTTCGTGACGCGTTCCGGCAACAACGAATTTCACGGCAGCGTCTACGAGTACCACCGTAACCCGGCGCTCAATGCCAACTACTGGTTCAACAATCGCGATCTGGGAGCTTACGACATTGCGGCCGGAGCCAACTGCACCGCGGCGAACTTCAACCCGGCGCGCTGTAGAGCGCAGCGGGATCGGGTGCTGCTCAACCAATTCGGATTTCGGGCGGGCGGCCCATTCCGACTGCCGAAGAAGATCTTCGGTCCGGTGGGCTTCGACGGGCGGGACCGGGCCTTCTTCTTCGTCAACTACGAGGAGTATCGGCTACCCGAACAGACCTCCCGGACCCGGACGATCGTCAGCCCGCTGGCCCAATCCGGCATCTTTCAATGGGGAACTCAACAGCGGGATCTGCTGGCGCTGGCGGCGGCGAACGGGCAGACCCCGAGCCTGGATCCGACGGTGGCGCAGTTGCTGTCCGGCATCCGCGCGTCGACGGCGAACACCGGGGCCATCAACCAGCAGACTGACCCGAACCTTCAACAATTCAGCTTTACCAACACCGGCGGCCAGATTCGATACTTCCCTACGGTGCGGCTGGACTTCAATCTGACCGGCAAACATCACCTGGAGAATATCTACAACTATCAGCAGTTCAGTGGAGTCGTGGACTTCCTCAACAACGTGGACCCGGCCTTCCCCGGTTTCCCCAACCACGGCAGCCAGGTCTCGAACCGATTCTCGAACGTCACCGCGCTGCGTTCGACCCTCTCCACCACGCTGGTCAATGAGGTGCGATTCGGGCTGACCGGGGGAACGCTGCTCTTCTTTCCGGAGGTCAACGCCGGGCAGTTCACGAACCAGGGCGGCTACAGTCTCAATATGAACACCGCCCTCGGGATCACCAACGCGACGGTGACCCGCGCCCCCAATCGCCGCAACGCTCCGGTCTGGCAGATCGGCGATACGGTCAGTTGGACTCGCGGCGCGCACAATCTCAACTTCGGGTTCAATTTCAGCCAGATCAACTTCTGGGGCAGTTCAGTGCAGGACGGCGTGGTCCGAAGCGTCACCTTCGGGTTGGCGACGAACGATCCGGCGCAAGCGATCTTCAACGCCACCAACTTCCCCGGGGCGACGACCGCGCAGCTCAACCAGGCCCGGGCGCTCTACGCGGTGCTGACCGGACGGGTGACCTCGGTCAGCGGAACCCTGGCGCTGAATGAAGAGACGAACCGATACGCGCTCAACGACAACCTGGTCCAGCGGGCCCGCCAACGCGAGACCGGGGTCTTCGCGCAAGATTCCTGGCGCTTTCGCCAGAACCTGACCCTGAGCGGCGGCGTGCGCTGGGAGGTCCAGTACCCCTTCATCTCGCAGAACGACAATTTCAGCCAGACCACCTATGCCGGACTGTTCGGCAGATCCGGCGAGGGCAATCTCTTTAAACCCGGAGTCCTGACCGGCAGCGTCACTCAA
This sequence comes from Blastocatellia bacterium, assembly GCA_035280505.1. Taxonomy (GTDB): domain Bacteria; phylum Acidobacteriota; class Blastocatellia; order RBC074; family RBC074; genus JAKEHZ01. The sequence goes on from DATEFT010000335.1 coordinate 15,301, forward strand.
TTCAACCAATTCAATCCCGGCGATGAGGCCTATCAGACCGCCTACAAGAATTTCGCTCCGAGCGTGGGCCTGGCCTGGAGCCCCAACTGGAAGAAGGGAGTCTTGAGCCGAATCTTCGGCGAGCCGGGACAGAGCGTCCTGCGAGGCGGTTATTCCATCGCCTACAACCGCGAGGGCATGAACGTGGTCCTGAGCATCCTCGGCTCGAATCCGGGAGGCACGCTGACGGCCACGCAGAGCGTCGCGCTCGGCACGCTGCCCAACACCGGGATTCTGCTGCGCAACGGAGTCCCGCCGCTGACGGGCCTCGCGAGCGCGCCCAACTACCCGATCACCTCGACCATCGGAAACTCGGCCAACGGCTTCCTGCCCGGTCTGAAGACCGGTTACGTGCAGTCCTGGACTTTCGGAGTGCAGCGGGAGTTGACCAAG
>DATEFT010000336.1:0-2223 GCA_035280505.1 Blastocatellia bacterium
GGATCCGCGGCTGAGCCATATTCATATCATCCTGCTCACCTCGCGCCAGCAGGAGACCGATATTATTCGCGGCTTCGGATTGGGAGCCGACGACTACGTGGTGAAACCATTCAACCCCATGGAATTGGTGGCCAGGCTCAAGCGATTGCTGGTCCGCGACAATTGAAGGACTACCTTGACGAAAACCGAGTCGAATTTCTCCGCTCTCAATGTCCGGATCGCCGTGTGGCTGCGGACGGCCAGCCTGATCGTCGCTTACTTCTGCACGGTCCTGGTCATCCATCAGTTGGTTCTGGCCGACGTCTTCGAGACGGTCGCCCTGCGGTTGGCGGTGGCGTTCATCACGGTCCAGTTCACCATCATTCTGTTGCTGCTGAGCATCCTGTTGGTGCGCAAAATAGCGGGGCAGATCGAGGAGAAGCGGGTCCGCCGGCTCTTTCCGGTGATCCGCGAGAAACTGGCCGAGTACACCCTGGGCCAACAGCGGCTCTCCGGGCTGCGCCATCTGCATCACAGCTACCCGACGGAGTTCGAGTCCTGCCTGATCGATTTCCTGCCGACGATCTCGGGCGAGGGCAGCAAACGGCTCTCGCAATTGGCGTGCGATCTGGGATTGGTCACCAAGTGGGAGAAGCAGGCGCGGTCGAAGAGCGTCAGCCGGAGGCAGGAGGCGATCATGCGGCTCTGCCAGTTGACGAGTTCGACGGTCCGGATGGCGCTGGTCCAAGCCCTCTACGACAGCGAACTGGATATCCGGATCGAGGCCTGCCGGGCCCTGATCCGATTGTCGCAACCCGAAGAGATCAACCGGATCTTCAACTATGCGATCACGCAGCCTCCGATCGTCTGCTCGGTGCTGGTCGAGGAACTGCGGCCCCATGCCCTGATGCTGGCTTCCGGGGCGATCAGCGAAGGTTTGCGGTCCGACGATCACTCGCAAGTGATCTCCACCCTGGCGGTCATCGAGGCCTGGCGACGGGCCCTGCCGATGCCGGAAGTGGCGATCCTGCTCTGGCACTCGAATCCGAAGGTGCGGACCGCCGCGTTCCGGGTGCTGAACTACGTGGCCTGCGAGATCGATCCGATTCCGGCGGTTCTGGATGGGCTGAACAGTCCGGATCCGCTGGTCAAGATGGGAGCCGCGCGAGCCTGTGGGCGCCTCAAGATCGAGGCCGCCACCCCGACCCTGATCCTCTTCCTGCACGAGACCCACAAAGGAATAGCGCGAGCGGCGGCCTACGCGCTCTGTGAGTTGGGGGCGGAAGGGATGAAGGTTCTCGAAGACGAGGTTCAATCGTCCAATCAAACAGCGGCCAAGCTGGCTTTGGAAGCCCTGGAGTGCGTGCGGGTCGGCCGTTATGAGTATGCAAGACTCGAATGAACTGGCATGATCTTTTCTATCCGACATTCTATTTCTGCGAACGGGTGATCATCGGCTATGTGGCCGTGATCAACACCGCCTATTTCGTGCTCATGGTGCTGGGTTTCTTCGCCATCCGCGCCTATCGCATCCGGCTCAAACGCACCGAGTACGACGCCCTGTTGAAGTCGGCGCTGGTGCCGGCGGTCTCGGTCTTGACCCCCGCCTACAACGAAGCGGCGACGATTCGCGACAGCATCCGCGCCATGCTCAACCTGCAGTATCCGCAACTGGAGGTGATCGTCATCAATGACGGCTCGACCGATCAGACGCTCAACCTGCTGGTCGATGAGTTCAAACTCTACCGGTCGAGCCGCCAGCCGGTGGGGAGCCTCCCGACCCAACCGATCAAAGCGGTCTACGAATCGTGCGGCCAGATTCGGCTGCTGGTCATCAACAAGGAGAACGGCGGCAAAGCCGATTCGCTCAACGCGGGGTTGAACTATGCCCGGACTCCGCTGGTCGCGGCCGTCGATTCCGACTCCCTGATCGAACCGGATGCGCTGCTCTCCATCGTCAGACCTTTTCTGGAAGACCCTCGACGAACGATCGCCGCCGGCGGAATCGTCCGGATCGCCAACGGTTGCACGGTCGAGAACGGCCGCGTTCAGCGGGTGGCCGCGCCGACCTCTCTCCTGGCGCAATTCCAGGCGATCGAATACCTGCGCGCCTTCCTCGGCGGTCGCATCGCCTTCAGCTTCCTCAATTCGCTCCTCATCATCTCGGGCGCTTTCGGCGTCTTCAGACGGAACGCCGTGATCCAGGCCGGCGGCTTCACCACCAGCACGGTGGGCGAGGACATG
>DATEFT010000337.1:0-12514 GCA_035280505.1 Blastocatellia bacterium
AATCGCATAACGCTCAGACGCGATAAGCAGGGGAACGATTTAACAGGGAGGCAATATGAGCGACGTAACAGAACCGTTCAAGCACAATAAAGCCCGGAAGAATGTGATCATCGGCGGGGCCGTCATCCTGGTCTGCATCACACTGCTCAGTTGTGTATCGTCTTTTATGATCTATCGACAGGGATTCACCGACATGCCGGGGGTCTTTCAGGACCTGCTGGCGTTCTTCGCCGTGGTCGTCGTGGAAGGCGCCTTCGTCTGGCTGGTCTACGGTTTCACCCGGGCCTTCTCCTCATTTTGGGAGCGGGCGATCTCTTTCTTTGCGATGTGGGGATTGGCGGCGGTCATGCTCATCAACATCGTCACGCATTTCATGATGGTCAAGGCGATCGAGTTGCATCCGTTTCAGCAGGCCTGGCTCGGATGGGGCGCCGTCTCGGTCTTCATCGGGGTGCTGGTGATCGTCCTGGCGATCACGCTGGCCGATCCCGTGATCAGGCTGATCAGACTGGAACTCCGGTATCTGGGCCGGCAGGAGGAGAAGATCCTCGAGGCCAAGACGGAGGGGTTGGAGAGCGAACGGATCGTGGCCGCCATGGCTCAACGGGCCGAATGGGAGTCCGAACAGTTGGCGGCCAGGATCATCGGGACAGCGGCTTCCCTCCCAGCTCCGGCGCCGGTGATCAGAGGCTTCAGCGCCATCTCTCCTCCTTCACAACAGGGGGGATACAATCTGGTGTCGGGTAGCATCGAACCGGGCCCAAAAGCCTAGCGCCGTTGAGCAACCAAGGACAGGGCGGGATGATCCCAACCGCATCTTTGAGCGCGCAAAACTCGGCGGCGCAATCTTCAATCCCCGTGAATCAAAGACCCCTCGCGAATCTAAATCCTCACCGCTCTCAGGTCCGAGGCTTCGATGAGAGGGCTCGGCCCGAAGCGCTGAGACGAACTCTGGTCGAAGCCCGGTTCGAGGCCACTCATGGCCGGCCGATCGTCAATATCACGCCGCTCGTTCAACACCGGAGTCATCCCCCGGCGTTAATCGAGCCGGCGAACGAAACCGCGGGCGAGGTGGCGGAGAAGAGCGCGGCGAAACTGAAGCGGGCTCGGGCGGCGGCCACGGGGCTCAAGAAGCGCAAGAACGCGAAGCCCGGTCAGGCCGAGACTCCACCGACGCCGCTTGGATGCCAATGGCTCAAGGCGGACCACGGGTGGAACCTCTGGCGGTATTGGAGCGAAAAAGACCCTCTGACCGGTGAGAAGGTCAGGCGGACACGGTACGCGGGTTTTCTCAGTCAGGAGGCCTGGGAGATTATGAAGGAATACGACTATGAAACGTTCATCTCGATCATCGGCCAGCGGCTTCGCCGATACGGCCAGCGGTAATCCGTTCGCCGTTTTTGAGATCATCGCCGACGCCAAGAGAATTCAAGAGCTGTCGGTCAGCGGAGACGTCAGGGATTATGCCCGGCAGATCGAACAGCACGCCGACGGAATGGTCAAGACGATTCTCGGAACATCCGACCTGTCGATCCTGGATGTGCCGGCGAGTGTGGTCGAACAGATCATCCAACTGTTGCGTGCTTACCGCCAATGACCGTTGCGAGCGGCTTCTCGAAGGCGCGGGCTCAGAAAAATCTAAGATCTTCAGGCCGATTTTGATAGGATCAGGAATTCAACCGTAACTTCAATTGCAACTTCAAAGGAGAGATTGAAAATGGAAATAAGCAAACACACTCCGGGTAGTTTCTGTTGGGCTGAACTGGCCACGACCGATCAGGCGGCGGCCAAGAGATTCTACTCGGAGCTCTTCGGGTGGGGATTCAATGACGTGCCGATCGGCCCGGATAGCGTCTACACGATGCTTCAACTCAGGGGGAAGGAGCTGGGAGCCATCTATCAACTCGGCCAGGAACAGGTTGAGCACGGGACTCCTCCGCATTGGCTCTCTTATGTTGCGGTGGAGAGCGCCGATCTGAGCGGCCAGACGATCACGGCCGCCGGCGGCAAGCTGCTGATGGAGCCGTTCGATGTCTTCGATGCCGGAAGAATGGCGGTGGCTCAGGACCCCGCCGGTGCGAGCTTCGCCATCTGGCAGCCGCGGAAGCATATCGGCGCCCAGGTCAAGGACGAGACCAATGCCATGTGCTGGAATGAGCTGGCGACCCGTGACATCGCCGCCGCCAAGAGTTTCTATGGAAAGGTCTTTGGTTGGAACGCGGTCACCAATGAGGCCGGGCCGACGACCTACACGGAGTTCTATCTGGGAGCGCCGAAGAAGAGCCAGGGAGTCGGCGGCATGCTCCAGATGACTCAGGAGTGGGGAAACATCCCGCCGTTCTGGACGATCTATTTCGCCGTCGATGACTGCGATGCGACCGTGGGCAAGGCCCAAACGTTGGGGGCGGTGGTCAGAGTCTCGCCGACCGATATCCCCAATGTCGGGCGGTTCGCCGTGCTGGTCGACGGGCAGGGCGCGGGATTCTGCGTGATCAAGCTGAACCAGATTTCGTGACTCAAGATGCTGAAATCGCGAAAGACGCGGAAGACGCTAAATAGCTGGTCTTTCGCGCCTTTCGCGGTTCCGGAAGATAGACCCGGATCGAGTTCTCAGCCGAGCTCTGCTTGAATCACTTGCGTGATGCGCTCGGCCTGGCTCCGGATGATCGATTGATCCTCGCCCTCGATCATGACGCGCGCCTTGTTCTCAGTGCCCGAATAGCGCACCAGCAATCGTCCCTTGCCGCCCAACTCCCGCTCGACCGCCGCGATCACCTCTGTGATGGCGGGCACGCTCTCCAATTGAGGTTTACTTGAGACCTGGACGTTGATCGTGATCTGCGGGTAACGTTTGAAACCGCGGGAGAGGTCACGGAGCGTCTTCTTGGATTCGACCATGGCCCGCAGCACTTCGAGCGCGGTGATCAGGCCGTCGCCGGCCAGACTGATCTCGGGAAAGATGATGTGACCCGACTGCTCTCCGCCGATGCTGCCTCCGCCCTTCAGGAGTTCGTCGAGGACATATTTGTCTCCGACGGAGGTGCGAACCAGTTTCACGCCCCGTTCCTTGAGCGCCAGTTCCAGTCCGAGATTGCTCATGACCGTCGCGACGACCCGGTTGCCGGAGAGGTTGCCCTGGGCCAGAAAGTAGTCGGCCATGATGAAGAGGATCAGATCCCCGTCGACCAGTTGGCCGCCTTCGTCGATGATCATCAGGCGGTCGGCATCTCCGTCAAAAGCCAGACCGAGGTCCGACTTGGTCTCGATCACGGCTCGCTGTAACAGATCGGGATAGAGCGAACCGCAATCGCGATTGATGTTCTGGCCGGTGGGCTGAGCGTTGATCGTCGTTAACTCGGCGCCCAGCGAGGCCAGCAACTGCGGCGCGAGATCGTAGGCCGCGCCGTTGGCACAGTCGACCGTGATCCTCAACCCGTTCAGATTCAGACCCCGGCCGATCTGATCGCGCAGAAAGGCCAGGTAGCCGGTCGCCAGACTCGCATCGGGCTCGGGTCGCCGATCCGGAGCCTCCGGCAAGTCCGGGGTGCCCGCCTTGAGATCGCGTTCGATCGCCTGTTCCAGCGCGTCGTCGAGTTTCTGCCCGCTGGGGGCAAAGATTTTGATGCCGTTGTCCTGATAGGAATTGTGCGAGGCTGAAATCACGATCCCGGCCTGAGCCCCCAGGGCCCGCGTCAAATAGGCTACGCCCGGAGTCGTGATGATGCCCGCCGATTGTGTCCGTGCCTTGGTGAGGTGAACGCCGTGAGCAATGGCCGCTTCGATCCATTCACCCGATTCGCGAGTATCCCGCCCGATGATGATCATCGGAGGATGACCCAGCCGCGATTCCAACTCCCTGGCCAACGAATATCCGATCCCGGTGATCGTTCGGGAATCTAACGGATATTGACCGGCCACACCTCGAATACCGTCTGTGCCAAAAAATTCGCCCATAACCTTGTCGACAGACGAGAATCGGCGATGATCGGTGAGACAGAGGACCCTAATTCCCCTGCGATCGCAATTCTCTACTGTCTTTTTAACCTCACTTCTTTAGGAATTATCTCTTTAACGATGATGTTCTTGTCTTTGTATGACGGCAAACTGGCCTGAAGGGGCACAGTCTCGGAGTTTGCCTGCAATCCGGTAGTATTCAATTCGATGTGCAGATCGCTGGGTTTTAAACCGGCGAGGACGGACTGAGGTCCATATAGCTCAACTCCAACCATTTTCGTCAGCAATCGCACACCGGCCGACTGATGTGGCACGCTCACGGGAATCTGGGTGAAGGATCGCGTGCCCCGACGCTCTCCAATCTCGGCCGAAAGGAAGACCGATTCGGAGTTCTTCACGCGGAGAGAATTGTGAGGGGTTTCGAGATCCACTGCAAGTCGAAAACTGTTTCGCCCGTTAAGATTCACCGGCTCGGTCGAGACGAATTCGACCTGATCGACCAGCGATTGCGGCCCTTCGATCTCGGCGGTCGATGGCTCCACGTTCAGATTATAAATCTCCATCCCGTCGGCAACCCGGCCCACCAATTCAGGTTTAATCGAGACCTGCCGGCTGATGGTCTTCTCGAGCTTGAGCCAGATGCTGGCCGGATCGATCTGTTGGACCTGCACATTGTCGGGACACAGCACATCTTCGGAACGGAGCTGGATTCGATGTTCGCCCGGTTCCTTGTTCCGGAGATTGTTAAGATTGGCGACCACCGACAGTTGATTGGGCGTGAGGCTTCTCACCAGGTCGCTGGGGCCGCGCAGGCGCACGCTGACCGTTTGCAGCACGTCTCCGCTGATCTCGGCGCCCGGGTTCAACCCCCGAAATTCCAGCGGCACTCCGCTGAGACGCACATCGCTGATCGGCTGGCGCGAGACGATGAAGAGCAGGACGGCGATCATCAGCGCCAGCAGTTTGAGCCCCAGATTATCGAAGTGAAGATGGCGCAGGCGCTGGAGCAACCGTGGAGGCGAGAGCCATCTCCTCATACCGAACTGCCCTCCTGGGCGCCTTCGGTCTGCGAGGTGCGGGCCAGGCGCTGCTTGCTGGAGGCCACCAGTTCATCGATTTCACGTTCGCGCTCGCGCTCTTCGGCTTCCAACTCGGCCGCCTCGGCCTCGCTGCGCCAGGGCTCCATCGCCTGCTGGATCAAACCGCGAAGCCCCGGACCGTCCAGGTTCCGCCGCAGCCGGCCATCGATGGCGAAGGAGATGACCCCGGTCTCTTCGGAGACGATCACGGCAAAGGCATCGCTGTCCTCGGTGAGCCCGATCGCCGCGCGATGGCGCGTGCCGAGTTCACGCGAGATCAACGGGTTCTGCGTCAGCGGCAGAAAGCAGCAGGCGGCCGCGACCCGATTGTTGCTGATGATTACCGCGCCGTCGTGCAACGGCGTGTGAGTGTTGAAGATGGTGACCAGCAGATCGTAGTTGACCCGCGCATCGAGCCGAATGCCGCTTTCGATATAGGTCTTCAACCCCACATCCCGCTCGAAGACCATGAGCGCCCCGATCTTTTCGGAGGCCAGGGTGGTGGCGGCCAGGATCACTTCGTCGTACCAGCCCTGCCCGAAGGGGTTGTTCCGCCGGTTCTTGCTGGTCAACGGAATCCGGATGTTGTTGCCGAGATGGGTGAGGGCCGTCCGGATCTCATGCTGAAAGAGCACGATGACGGCAAATCCCAAGTAGAGGACGACATTCCGCAGGACCCACTGGACCGTCGTCAGTCCAAACCAGATCGAGAGCTGATAGATCGAGGCGACCAGACCGAGCCCCACCGCCATCTGCACGGCACGAGTCCCACGCACCAATCTGAGAACTTCATAGATTAGAAGCGCGACGATCAGAATGTCTATCACATGCCTGAATTCTGCCGATTGCATCGCCCAGAACATCCGTGACCAATACTCGTGCATAAGAATTAATCCCGCTTTAATGCGTCCCAACTCGATTTCTAAGCATATCACAGACTTTCAATAGTTAACCCCTTGAATTTGTTAGGATCTGCGAGAAATGCCGTAAACATTGAACGTCATTAACCTGAGGCCGGTTGAAAAAAATCTAAGTTGTCGTGTAGAAAGATCTTTGCTACACTGCGAAAGTGTTCCAACCCCTGCTGGGATCATCCCCGGTGAACCCATGAGTCTAGCGGTAAAAGATACCCGAAACTCAACTGGAGTGATTGTTTGTCAGGCGCTAGCGCCTCTAAGGCTAGTTGCCCAAATGCCCGTGTTGAGGAATCGTATCAACGAGACATTCAATGATGCGTTGTCCCGGGGCAAAGAAAGGGATTGAAAATGAGGAAGGTCTCGCTTGTCCTCGCGACGCCAAGGCTCTTTGTTGTACCCCCAATCGTCACGGCAATCGTCGTGGGATTATTTTTGAGCACAGGAGCTTACGCCAACGATCGCTCAAGCCAAAAAGCGACGACAGGGAAGAAGGCGAAAGCAACGTTTGAAATCATCCAGCGCGGAAAGTCCAACCAAACAGCCCGCAGTCAAGTATCAAAGAAGAAGAAGAGAAGCAGCGGCCGTGCTGCTCTTAATCAGAAGCGTTCCGGTCGATATCTGCGAGCGAGGAGTGAGGAGCCGGATAGCGCGACTAATTCTTTGCTGCGCAAACGGGGCAAACTGACCCGTGCCGAGCGTAATCAACTGGCATCATATCGTTCATCCCGCCGCCGCCGCGCGCGAGCGCTCTATGAAGCTCGAGTGCGCGCGATCCAGGCGCGCGACTCGGCTCTCCGCAACATCGCGGCCTCCAACATTGTCAAGGACGACAGCACGGGTGAAGACCCTGAGATTCGTCGCGCCGTGGTCGAGGCGCTGGAAGGCCGATCCGGGACCGTCGTGGTCATGGATCCGACCAACGGCCGGCTCTACACGGTCGTCAATCAACGGATGGCCCTCGCTTCGCCGGTCAAACCCTGCTCCACCGTCAAGCTGGTGGTCGGGCTGGCCGCGCTCCACGAGGAGGTCTTCGATCCGAATCAGGATGTCCTGATCGCCAGGAACGCGAGCATCAATTTGACCGAGGCCACTGCCCGGTCGAACAATCCCTTCTTTCAGGTTCTGGGGCGCCGGCTCGGTTATGAGCGAGTGATCAGCTACGCCGAAAACTTCGGATTCGGGGATGTCACGGGAGCCAACTATCCCGGAGAGATGCCCGGATTTTTACCCGAAGAGGGCGAGCAGGAGACCGGCCATATGTCGAGTCACGGTGACGGATTCGGGATCACCGCGATTCAGCTCGCGGCCTTCACTTCGGCCATCGCCAACGGTGGAAACCTCTACGTGCCGCACGCGCCGCGGACGCCCGAAGAGCAGGAGAACTTCGAGCCGATCCTGAAGCGCAAGATCGAGATGTCGCAGGAAGATCGAATGAGACTCATGACCGGAATGATCGGGACCGTCAACTTCGGCACCGGCAAGCTGGCCTACAATCCGCTCACGCAGATCGCCGGCAAGACCGGAACCTGCACGGGCAACCGCGATCGCCTGGGACTCTTCACCTCTTTCTCGAGCGTCGACAATCCCAAGCTGGTCGTGACGGTGATCACCAGCGGTTCGACCGAGGCCGGCAAGCGGGCAGCGGGCATCGCCGGTAAGATCTACGCGGCCGTCGCTCCGCGGTTCTTCAAAGAGAAGCTGGTCACACCGGCTTCGGCTGTGATTGAAATTCCCAACAATAATGAGATCAATCACAACAATGAGATTAAGAACAACGAAATTAAGAACAACAGCGAGATTAAGAACAACAACGAAGTTAACCGCAACAATAATTAGCCGGCTGGCCGGCCGCTAATCTGATCTCATAAAAATACGAAACAAACGGAATCGATAAATTGTAACGTTTGTTTCGTATTTTTTTATTTATCTCTTACCGATGAGCTCGCACTGAATGTATAATACCTGAGCTCCAACAGATCGATCCTTACGATAGTTTAGATGGTTTTCGCTGCTTCCGACCCTCCTTGACATAGGTGGACCCACATCGGAAGCGACGCGAAAGGGCATGGGAACCGGGCAGGGTGTCAATCCACAACTGGGTATCTACCACCATGAAAACATCAAAGTTTTGCACATTGTTGTTCTGGCTCAGTCTCGCTTCAACGGCTATGGCTCAGGCATCGGTCCAGGACCAGAGCATCGCGCCGGTGGAACCTCAAACCAATCAAAAGCTGGTCATCACCGTCCTCGATGAGAATAGTGTGCCCGTCATGTCAGCCCAGGTGATACTGACCCGCTCGGAGAGCAAGTCAGTCCTGAGGGGCGAAACCGATTATGCCGGCCGGCGTGAATTCATGGCCTTGAACTCGGGAGTCTATTTCCTGAAGGTCGAGAAGGCCGGTTTCTTTGCCGCCAAGGTCGACGAGATTCAGGTCGGCAAGACCGAGACGATCGACGTCATCCTGAATCACGAACAGGAGCTGCGTGATTCCCTCAATGTGGACTACTCGCCACCCGCGATCGATCTGAGCAAGACCTCCGCCAGCCAGGATCTGAGCACCCAGGAGATTCTAAACATTCCGTACTCGGGCCAACGCGACTATCGCAATGTCCTGGGCTACATTCCGGGAGTGCTCCAGGATCGGAATATGCAGCTCCACATCAACGGGGCCGCTTCGTCACAGAACCTCAATCAATATGACGGGTTCAATATCTCGCATCCGGCGGACGGCGTGCTGCAGTTGCGCGCCAGCCCGGACGCCTTCCGGTCGATCGAGGTCAAGAGCAGCCGTTACTCCGCCGAATACGGCAAGGGCTCCGGCGGCATCGTCAGCCTGGCTTCGCGGACCGGGGACGACCGCAATCGATTCACGATCACCGACTTCGTCCCCTCTTTTCAGTTTCGCAAGGGGATCGACGTCAATAGCTGGACGCCGCGAACGACGGTCTCCGGCCCCATCATCAAACAGAAGGCCTGGTTCTTTGACGCCACCGACGGCGAATACAATATCGATGTGATCCAGGGATTGCCGGATGGCCGCGATCGAACCAGCTCGTACCGATTGAATAACGTGGCTAAAGCCCAGGTCAATCTGAATCAGACCAATATCCTGACCGGCAGTTATCTGATCAATCGGTATCGATCCAACTATACCGGGCTTTCCCAACTCGATCCCAAGGACGTGACGCGCGAACTGCGCCAGGAGGCCGCGCTCTATACGCTGAAGGATCAGTCCTATTTCTCCAATGGCATGCTGATGGAGTTCGGCGTCGCGTTCAATCAATACAACGCGCGCGAAATCCCGTACGGCAATGCCAGTTATCAGAATTTTCCGACCGGGCGCATTGGCAGCTACTTCAGGGCCTCGGAGGCGGAGGCCCGGCGAGTGCAGGGAATCTTGAATCTCACGCTCCCGCCGGTCCAGGCGCACGGGCGGCACGAGGTCAAGGTCGGGATGGACGTCGATCGGATCAACTATTTTCAGTTCTTCGATCGGAGGTCGATCTTTATCTATCGCCGTGACCGGTCGCTCACCCGCCAGGTCGATTTCACCAATGCCCCGGCTCCGGTCGATACCAACAATACCGAGCTGAGCGGATATGCGCAGGATCGTTGGTCGCTCTCCGATCGCTGGCTGCTGGAGACCGGGCTGCGGATGGATTGGGATGCGATCCTTCGCGAAGTGCTCCTCTCTCCCAGGATGGCCACCACCTACCTGTTGAGCCGCGATGGAGAGACCAAGCTCTCGCTCGGAGCCGGAATCTTTTACGACCCGACGAATCTCAATCTGATCTCCCAGCCTCTGACCGGAACTCGGACCGATCAGTTCTTCAATCCCGATGGAACGAGCCGCGGGCCGGCCGTGCCGACCGTCTTCACCGTTAACCAACCGGGCTTGAGGCCGCCCAGGTTTATGAACTGGAGCCTCGGAGTGGAACAGAAGCTGCCCAGTTCGATCTACCTCCACGTCGAATTTATCGAGAGACGGGGCAGCGGCGGACTCTCCTTCGTCAACCGCGGGGTCAACCCGCTGGAGGGGCGATACGAATTGGCCAGCGAGCGGCTTGATCGGTACGACGCCCTGCAGATCACCATGCGGCGGAAACTGAAGGATCATTACACCGTCTTCGTTTCTTATACCCGCTCTGCGGCCCGATCAAATGCCGCTTTCGATCCCGGCCTGGACAACCCGATCTTCGGTCAACAGGCGGCCGGACCGGTGCCCTGGGATACTCCCAACAATATCATCTCCTGGGGATGGCTCCCGCTCTTCTGGAAGTTCGATCTCTCCTACGCCTTCGATTGGCGAGACGGGTTTCCCTTCAGCACGGTCAATCAGGATCTGCAACTGATCGGGCTGCCCAACGCCTCGCGCTACCCGCGATACTTTTCGCTGAACCTGCACGCCGAGCGGCGGTTCCGTTTCCTGGGCCGCAACTGGGCGCTGCGCGCCGGTTTCAACAACATCACCGACAGCAAAAACCCGGCCACCGTCGATAACAATATCGACTCGAAGGGCTACTATACTTTCGGCTCCTTTCAACAGCGCACCTTCGTCGGCCGCCTCCGATTCCTGGGGCGGAAATAGCGCGTCTTCAAAATTGGAACTGACCGCCCGGGGCCGATCCTGTCATCAGGGTCGGCCCTTTCGGTCTCTTCCCCCCGATCGCGCTTCCGGGGGGTGAAAGATAATAATAATTATTGTTCTTGATTTTTAGCGGGGGATTGGTTAGACTCTGAAGGTCGAGGATGATGAGGAATGAGAGATCGTCAGCAAAAAGAGGAGATGGCAGTGCTGCGGGAGCGGCTCGAATCGCAGGGCGGGCATTTCACGAGACAGCGCGCGGCGGTCTTCGAATATTTGAGCCGGGTGGACCACCATCCGACTGCGGAGGAGGTCTTTCTGGCGGTCAAGTCGGGACTACCGAAGATCAGTCTGGCGACGGTCTATAAGAATCTGGAGGCTCTGGTGGCCTGTGGAGCGGCGTCGAAGCTGACATACGGAGACAGCGCGGCGCGATATGATATTCGCACCGATCACCATTATCATACTCATTGTCTGGGATGTGGCCGGATCGCGGATCTCGAACCGGAGGCGGGCGAGCAGTTGTTGAAACTGATCAAGCTGCCCGGCGGGTTCAAGGTCGAAGGCTACCGGCTGGAGATTTCGGGCTATTGCAAAAATTGCAGAACATAGGGGGAGAAGACAGCATGGCAAAAGCGAAAACCTACAAGACCAGTATTGATCTCGATCCTGAGACTCGAGAACAGATCATCGTTCTGCTCAATCAGCAATTGGCAGACACGTTTGACCTGTACAGCCAGACCAAGCAGGCGCATTGGAATGTCAAAGGCGAGCAGTTTTTTCAACTGCACGAGCTGTTCGATAAATTGGCGAGCAGTTTGACCGAGCACGTGGACACGATTGCGGAACGGGTGACCACGCTGGGGGGGACGGCGTTGGGCACGGCCCGCATGGCGGCGGCGGCCTCGCGCCTCCCGGAGTATCCGGAAGAGGTCTCGGCCGGCCGCGACAGCGTCAAGGCTCTGGTCGAGCGGTACGCCGCGGTGGCGTCGACCACGCGCGCGGCCATCGACACGGCCGACGATCTGGGCGACGTGGATACTTCGGACCTGTTCACCGGCGTTTCACGCGATCTGGACAAATCGCTCTGGTTCCTCGAATCGCATCTAAACTAGTCCGGAGAAGTCGAGAAAAAAGAAGAGTCCGGGGAAGATAACTTCTCCGGACTCTTCTGTTTCTCGAGACTTTCGGGCGAATTTCTTCCGACTTTTCTACGGAGGTCGCCCCAAATTTTGGCTGCCCACCTAGACTTTTCTAGACTTTCTCCTCCAGCCAGTGCATTAACGCCTGGTTGAGATCTTCCAGGTCGACCGGTTTACCGATGTGATCGTCCATGCCTGCGGCCAGGCAGAGTTCACGGTCGCCATCCATGGCGGCGGCCGTCATGGCGATGATGATGGTATGTTTGGCCGGACCTTCTCTTCGCCGAATTTCCGCGGTGGCCTGGTAACCGTTCATCTCCGGCATATGGCAATCCATGAGCACCAGATCATAGGGAATTCTGGCGAGGGCCTCGACCGCTTCATGTCCGTTGGCCACCGCGTCCGCGCTATAACCCAGTTTTTTCAACTGAAAGAGCGTGACCTTCTGATTCACGATATTGTCTTCGGCGATCAGGATCTTGGTGCCTTTACGGCGTTCGGGGAATGAGAGCGAGGTTGCGACGTTGAGGGAAGTCTGCCTCCGCAGGTGCGTGTTGAAAGATATGACTTCGGCATCGACCGGTTGTTGGGCCGCCATCTGGGCCAGGGATTCTCGAAGCTGCATCTGTTTGACCGGCTTGGTCAGACCGAGGGCGATCCCGGCGGCCTGCAACTGGGCGCACTCGGCGCGCTGGCCGAGCGAGCCGAGGATCAGTAACTTGGTGGCGGCAATGGCGGGGTCGTTCTTGATCGCGTGCGCGAGGCTCAGGCCATCGGCCTCCAAGACCTGCACGTCCAGAATCGCCAGCCGGAAGGGATCACCGGAGATGGTCGCC
>DATEFT010000338.1:0-4581 GCA_035280505.1 Blastocatellia bacterium
CGTTATCGCCGCGTGCTCTGCAGCCAGGTCTCGGAGGGGACCGGGGTGCACCCTTACGCCATCGATCAGATGTTCGGGGAGATGATCAAACGGTGCCGGGAATTGAAGCTGAGAATCAGACTGACGCCGGAACAGGCGAGCCAGAAGGTGCTGGTGATGCTGACGGCCCAGACGATGAACGGAATTCATTCCGGCTATCACCGAATTGCTTTATGAGCCGCGGACCTAAAAAGAAGCTGCGCGTGATCGTGCTCGTGCATGAGGACCTGATCCCGCCCGAGACGCTCGACGGCGTCGAGAATAAGGAGCGGGAGCCCTGGCGGACCGAATACGACGTGGTCTCCACGCTGCGGGGGATGGGACATGAGGTCTGGCCGGTCGGGGTCCGCAGCGAACTGGGCATCATCCGGGGCGCGATCGAGGTCTATCAGCCCCATGTCGCCTTCAACCTGCTCGAAGAGTTCGACGGCTATCCGTTCTTTGACCAGCACGTGGTCAGTTATCTCGAGCTGGTGAAGCAGAAATACACGGGCTGCAATCCGCGCGGGTTGACGCTCTCGCGAGACAAGGCGCTGACCAAGAAGATTCTGGCCTACCACCGCATTCACGTGCCGCGCTTCGCGGTCTTTCCGATCAACCGTCAGCCGGAACTGCCCAAACGGCTGCAGTATCCCCTGGTCGTCAAATCGTTGAGCGATGAAGGGTCAGTCGGGATCTCCCAGGCCTCGGTCGTGCGGGATGCCGAGCGGCTCCGGGAGCGCGTCGAATTCATTCACCGGCAGAACCAGACGGCCGCGATCGCCGAAGAGTATATCGAGGGGCGCGAGATCTACGTCGGCGTGATCGGCAATCGGAAGCTGCAGGCCTACACCCCATGGGAGCTGGTGATGAAGAGCCTGCCCGAAGGCGCGGCCAACATTGCGACCGGAAAGGTCAAGTGGGACCTTCAGTATCAGCGGAAGATCGGATTGGAGGCGCGATCGGCCGAACTCGATCCGCAGGCGGGTCGTGAGTTCGAGCGGCTCTCGAAACGAATCTACCGGATCCTGGGGCTGAGCGGTTACGCACGAATCGACTATCGGCTGGCCGGCGACGGCCGGATCTTCGTGCTCGAAGTAAATCCCAATCCGCAGATCGCACACCACGAGGACTTCTCGGACTCGGCCGCGCATGGCGGAGTCGAATACGAAGCCCTGCTGCAGAAGATTATGACCCTGGGGATGAGGTACGATCCGGCCGGATAGGGCCTGGATGGCGAGATCGGTTGAAAGGCCGCGAAACACGCGGAATACGCGAAGTTATTGGCTTTTGGCGTATCCCGTGTGTTTCGCGGTTCGAATCTTAACTGATCAGGTTAGACGCCGCCTCAGAACTGAATATGCAACGAGAGTTGCATCACGCGCGGCGGTCTGACGCGGCTGACGGTTCCGAACCCGTTCGGGTTGACCAGATTGCCATTGGCGTCAAACGGCAGGTTAGTGATCGTCAGGTCGTTCCAGGCTCTGACGTCGAGCCGGGAATTGACCTGCTCAAACTGCGTATGATTGAGCGCATTGAAGGCGTCCAGGCGCAGTTCGAAGGAGGCCCGCTCTTTGAAGTTGAGTCGCTTCGCGAGCGAGAGATCCAGGTTATTGATCGGGCCGCGAGTCAGGTAGTTGCGTCCCGACTCCAGACCGACGCTGTTCGCGCTCGGAACGGCGAAGGACGAAGTATCGAACTGCCGATAGGGATCGCTGCTGTGGCCGCTGCCGGGATCGCCAGTCAGCACGATTCGGGCGCCCTCGATCCCCTGCGTCCCGGTCAGACCGTAGCCCGAGAGGCCCGGAATATTGTAGGTGACGTTATAGGGGATGCCGGTCTGGTACCGATAGACGCCGGAGATCTGCCAGTCGTTGAGCGCGCGGCTCAACAGGCCCTGCTTGGTGGTGGCCTTCGGCAGTTCGTAGACCCAGTTGATGTTGAAGTTGTGCCGACGGTCGAAATCCAGCGGACCGTAGTTGGACCGGCGCTGATTGCCGTCGTTTCGCACGGCCCCGAAGTCGGTGAGGCTCGGGAGGTCGGTCGACTGGGTTCCCAACGCCTTACTCCATCCGTAGTTGACACCCAGCAGCAGCCCCTTCTGGAAGCGGCGGTTGAGAGACATCTGCAACGAATGGTAGTTCGAACTGGCGGCCGGTTCGATATAGGAGATATTTCCGTAACCCTGGTACGGGCGCAGGAAATCGACCGGCAGCGCCCTCCCGAAGGGCACGTTGGTATTCGCCAGCGTCGGGTCCTGGTTCTGCGGCAGAGCGGCCGCGCCGTAATTCGGGGCGTTGAGGTTGCGCCGCTGGAGCAGATGCGAAGTCGTGGTGCCGACATAAGAGAGGTCCAGCACCGAGTCGAGCGGCAGCTTGTACTGCACGCCCAGGTTGAAGGCATAGGTCGTCGGTGACTTGCCATTGACGTCGTAGGCCACCAGCGCCGGCGGAGCCAGCACCAGCGCGCCGCCCGTGGTCAGATCCTGCAGCCGCCCGTTGTTGAAGGTCGGTTGCTGGGTCGTCGGCGGGTTGGTCAGCAGGTCGAAGACCACGTTGCCCTGCGGCCGGTCGTAGAAGACGCCGCCGCCGCCGCGAACGACGATCGACTGTTTGCCGGTCACGTCATAGGCGAATCCGAAACGCGGCGCGAAGTGCACGCCTCGATTATCATACAGCCCGCGTTGGATATCCCTTCCGGCCTGGAAGATGCCGTTGAGCGAATTGCCCGTGCCCGGGATGACCCGCCCGATGTTGGATCCGTCCAGCGTCTCGCCGGTGAGCGGGTTCACCGCAATGCGATCGGTGCCGGTGCAAGGGGCGGCTCCTCGGCAAGCGGGGCGGTAGAGCACCGGGGCTTGGGCCGGATTGAACTGGTCCGGCAGGAAGTTGGCCGTCTGCAGCGCCTCGTCGTATTGCGGTTGAATGAGGTAGAACCGCATGCCGTAATCGAGGGTCAGCCGGCTGGTGGCTTTCCAGTTGTCCTGCACGAACCATTCGACGTTGTTGTACCGGTACTGGCCGACGAAGTAGCCCGAAGCCTGGCTGTAGTTCTGATAGACCCCCGTCGCCGCGTTGGCGAAACCGAAGCCGGTGTCGAACGGGTTGCTGGCATCGTCGTTGAAGCTGATCCGCCCGTTGTTGTTGGCGAAGCTGCTCTGGGGCTTGAAGCTGTTCTCCCAGAGGAGGCCGACCTTGAAGGAGTGCGCTTTCCAAATCTTGGAGAGGCTGCTGCTGAAGGTCCGGACCGTGTTGAAGTTGGTGAACGGCGCGTTGTTCGAGCCGACGTTCGGACCGTTCTGGATCCGTCCGCCGAAGGCGAACTGCGGCGGCAGATCGAGCTGGACCGCGTTGGGGAACGGCGTCGCCAACCCGGAGAGCCCCAGCGCGGACCGGGTGAAGTTGGGATTACCCGGCAGAATGTCGATCGCGTTGTGACTGACCCCGAAGGTCGTCTCCAGGATGGTGGTCGGATTGAGCGTGCCGGTGGTGGTCACCGAATAGCTGTAACGAGGGAAGAGGAATCGCGCGGGATAGTCCGGCAGGTTGTCTCCCAAAACAAATGAGCCATAGGCCAGATCCTGATTGCTCGTATCCTTGACGAAACGCCCAAAGGCGCGCCACGAATTGGAGATGTTATAGTCCAGGCGGATCAGGTCCTGGCGCTCCGGCGTGCTGGTCCCCGCCTCGGTCGCATAGTTGAAATCTTGACCTTGACCCAGGGCATTCGGCAGCGGATACAGCTTCAGGATATTGAGCCCCGGCTGGTAGAGCCGGTTGGCGGGAATCCGGCCCACCACGCCGCCATCCTGGAAACAGCCCCTGGTATCGGCGGCCGAGCAACCGATCCCGGGTCCGGCGATCGTATAGTCCCGAATATAACGGGCGGATTGACCTGTGCTATCCACGCTCTGGGAGAAATCGCCCTGGCGTTCCAGCGCGGTCGGCACCGTCACGCGGTTCTGACCGGCCGGCGGGACGAAGCGTTTCTGATACTCCTGTGACCAGAAGAAGAAGAGTTTCTGTTTGCTCTGGTTGAAGACCTTCGGAATATAGACCGGGCCGCCGATGGTGTAGCCGAGGTCGCGTTGATCGAGCCGCGGCTTGTTGATCGGATTGTCCGGCGTGCTGTTCCGGTTGTTGATCCAGGTGTTGGCGTTCATGCCGTCGTGGCGGCGGAAGGCGTAGAAGGAGCCGTGAAAGTCCTTGGTTCCGCTCTTGGTCACGGCGCTGATCTGGGCGCCCGCCGAACGCCCGTACTCGGCCTGGTAGTTCGAGGTCAGGACCTTGAACTCGGCCACCGAGTCGAGACTGATGTTGAGCAGCGTCCCGTTGTTGCCGGTGTCGACGATACTGACGCCGTCCAGTTGCAGATTGTTGGCGTTGGTCCGCAACCCGTTGGCGCTGAGATAGTCCAGCCGGTCGCTCGACCCGCCGGTGGTATTGTTCTCACTGAAGACCAGGCCGGGCGCGAGCGAAGCCAGCGGCAAGAAGCTGCGCCCGTTGACCGCGATGTTCTGCACGGCCTGTCCCTGGATGGCGTAAGAGCGCTCGGCGCTCTCGG
>DATEFT010000339.1:0-7166 GCA_035280505.1 Blastocatellia bacterium
GCTCTGCGGCGCATCGCTGTTCTTGAGTGGCCTGTCGGGCAGCCGGGACATTATCAAAACAGTGAGTAATGGAGGGACCACTGCCTGCGCCGGGCTGGCCTCGATCATTGGTTTGATCATGCTTGGCGAGAATCTCTTCAATTCCGGTTTCGGGGTCGACACACTGTTGTTCAGGGATGCCTTGCTCGCTGAAGCCGCTCCGTACCAGGGAAGGATGGCTGAAGTTACAGCCATCGGTTTTATTTTGTTGGGCGGGGCCTTATTGTCGCTAAAAGCAAAAGCCGGGCTTCGGCAGCTATTCTCGGAATGGTTCGCTCTGACAACGGTTTTCACCGGCCTCGCCGCCTTGATCGGTTATCTCTACGATACCCAGTCGTTTTACCAGATTGTCTTCAATCGCTCGATGCCGTTCTACACGGCATTGTTACTCATTGTGCTCGGTTGTGGCGTGTTCCTCGCGCGTCCCAAGGGCAGACTGATGGCTGTGATCATCAGCAAGCACAGCGGCGGACTAATGTTCAGGCGGCTCTTGCCGATAACGATCATTCTTCCCCTGGCTCTTGGTTGGATCATCTTGATAGAGGAACGCAGGGGGCTTTATGACGCCGGATTCTGGAGGGCGTTATCTGCTGTCTGTAACGTCGCGATCTCGGTGATCATGATCTGGTTGATTGCCCGCTCGTTGGACAACGCAGACATCAAACGTCTGAGTGCTGACCGGGAGTTACGAAAGAGTCTGGAGCGTTTTCGCCTCTTGGTCGATGGCGTCAAGGATTACGGGATCTTTATGCTTGATCCGGAAGGCCGTTTTGTCAGTTGGAACGCTGGAGCGGAACGCATCGTAGGTTACACAACAGAAGAAATCCTGGGGAGGCATTTCACCCGTTTCTATCCTCCGGAAGATGCCGAGAGTGGGAAGGGCGCCAGGGAACTGGAGGCTGCCATTGCTCAAGGGGAGACTCGCGATGAAGGATGGCGTGTGCGCAAGGACGGCAATCGGTTTTGGGCCACTATCACTGTTACCGCGCTGCGGGATGCGGAGGGGCGCCTGCGTGGCTTCTCGAAGATTGTGCGAGACGCGACGGCCCGCAGGGAAGCCGAACTCGCCCTCAAGCGTGCGTATGAGAGCCTGGAGTTGAAAGTCGCCGAGCGGACTGCCGAACTCACTACCGCCAACGCGCGGCTGAAAGAAGAGATCGCCTCCCATGAGAAAGCGGAAGAATCGCTGCGCCGGCAGACGGAGTTGCTGGAATCGGTACTTGAAAACATCAGTGATGGAGTGGTCGTCATTGACCGGGAAGAGAAGTTTCTGGTCTTCAACCGGGCGGCTGAGGAGATCTGTGGGCGCGGAGCCACAGAGACGACCTCGGCGGAATGGCCGGAAACATACGGTTGTTTCCTGCCCGATGGTCAAACGCCTTTTCCCTCGCAGCAGCTTCCGATCGTCCGCGCAATCTGCGGTGAGCAGGTCGACAATGTCGAGGTCTTCGGTCGCCACCCCGGGCGCCCCGACGGCTTTTGGATGCTGGTCAGCGCCAGACCGCTCAGACAGGCCAATGGTGAGTTGAGGGGAGGCGTCGCCGTTTGCCGCGACATCACCGAACGCAAGCGGGCCGAAGAAGCTCTGCGCGAGAGTGAGGCGAAGCTCAAGCGCGCCCAGCAGGTTGGCAACGTCGGCAGTTGGGAGTGGGATATCGGCACCGGCGAACTGTTCTGGTCCGAGCAGACATCTCGCCAATTCGGGTTAGCGCCGGACCAGGCCGTCCCTAGCTACGAAGCCTTCCGGAAATGCATCCATCCGGAGGATCTCGCGTCGTTCACAGCCCATGTCGAGCGGACGCTCTCCGAACATACTCCCTTCGAGATGGAATTGCGCCTCGTTCGACCCGATGGGGCTGTGCGCACGCTCTTTGCGCGCGGAGATGCCAGTCTCGATAACGACAACCAGCCATCCCGCATGGTGGGGGTCTCTCTCGATATCACTGAACGAAAGTCGATGGAGACTGCCTTGAATAAGGCGCACGAACGCCTCCGCCGGTTCGTTGATGCCAACATCATCGGGATTGTGATTGCGACCCCTGCCGGCGAGATCATGGAAGCGAATGATTACTATTTGAACATCGCCGGTCTGACCCGGGAGGAATTAGAGAACGGGAAGAACCACCAGCGGGTTTTCACTCATCCCGACTGGCTGCCGGCGGACGAGCCGGCACTCCAGGAACTGCGATTGCTGGGGACTTGCGCGCCATACGAGAAAGAATGTCCGAGGCCGGATGGGCGCCGCGTTCCGGTGTTGATAGCCGGCGCGATGTTGGCTGGACCGGAAGAGCAAATTGCGGCCTTCGTCCTCGACCTGACCGAGCGAAAGAAGATCGAGGAGGAGCTGCGTACGATCGAGTGGCTGCTGACCGGGGAGCAGCTAGCCGAAGATGGGGCGGGCGCGAACGGTCTGCCGTCGAGTGATGGTCAGGTTGCGTCAACCTGGACCAGCCCGATTCTGAAGTCGGTCGGTGAGGCCATGCTCAAAGATATCGTAGGTGACTATATCGACCTGCTCGGGACCTCGGCCGCGATCTACGATCGTAACGGTGATTGCGTGATCGGGCTTTTCTCTCCGGTCTGGCAGCGTTTCCTGGGCCAGTCTTCACGCTGGCTCAGTGGCAAGGCCAGCGGTTACCAAATTCCAGGCGGCGACACCTCACGCCGCAGTGAGTTAGATGTGGCCGAATACTCAAAGATCTTCGTTGAAACCGGCCAACCGATAGATTTCGATTGTCAGAATGGCATTCGCGTTTACGCCGCCCCAATCCGAGCCGGCGGCGAAGTTGTCGGCTCAATCGAGTTCAGTTATGGATATCCGTCTAAGGATTCGGTCAAACTCCGGGAACTGGCCGTCCGATATCAGGCCGACGGCGATGAGCTACTGGAATGGAGTAGAGCCTACAAATCTCGCCCTCCGTTCATTATCGAGTTGGCGAAAAAGCGACTGCAGGTATCGGCGCGGCTGATCGGAGAGATCGTCAGTCGCCATCAGGTTGAAGAAGAGGTCAAAGCCATCGCCGCCGACCTTGAGCGCAGTAACGCAGAGTTGCAGGATTTCGCCTCAGTCGCCTCGCATGACCTGCAGGAACCGCTCAGAAAGATTCAGACCTTTGCGCAGGAACTGCGCGAATATGGCAGGGGACTGGGAGAGGAGGAGCAGGGTCTGCTCAGGCGGATGCAGGAGGCGGCCGATCGGATGCGGAGATTAATCAGCGACTTGCTGGCCTTCTCACGCGTGACCACCGAGGCGCGCCCCTTCATCCGCACGGACCTTTCGGAAGTGGTGCAAGACGCCGTTTCCAATCTGGAGGTCCGAATCAGAGAGACAGGCGGAAAGGTTGAGGTCGGCCCGCTCCACGAGATCGATGCCGATCCGTTGCAGATGCGGCAATTGTTGCAGAACCTGATCGGCAACGCCTTGAAGTTTCACCGTCCGGGCGAGCCTCCAATCGTGAAGGTCAATGGCGGGTTCATCATCTCCAGCCGGAACGGCGCCGAACACCTCCCGGCAGCGTGCTATCGCCTCACGGTCGAGGATAACGGTATCGGCTTCGATGAGAAATATCTAGACCGCATCTTCACCATCTTCCAACGTCTGCACGGTCGTCAAAAGTACGAGGGAACCGGCATCGGTCTGGCGGTCTGCCGCAAGGTCGCTCGGCGCCACGGCGGAGAGATCACAGCCAGAAGCGAACCGGGGAGAGGTTCGATCTTTATCGTGACCATTCCGACTCAGCATAAGCATAAAGGGGATTATGAGCGGACAAGCCAGCCCGATCACGGTCTTGATGGCCGACGATGACGATGACGACCGCGATTATCTGAAGCGGGCCTGGATCAAGAGCTGCGTCGTTAATGATCTGCGGTTCGTCGAGGACGGCGAAGAGTTGATGGACTATCTCCGGCGCCGCGGCCGATATCTGGATCCGGTTTCCGCGCCGCGACCGGGACTGATCCTGCTCGATCTCAACAGGCCTCGGAAGAACGGTCGCGAGGCCCTTCTGGAGATCAAATCGGACGCCGCTCTGCAGCAAATCCCGGTCATCGTGCCGACCACTTCGCAGATGAAAGAAGACATTCTGTGCTCTTACGATTTAGGAGCCAGTTATTACATCACCAAGCCGGTGACCCTCGCGTCGCTGCTTGAAGTTATTCAGGTCATTGGACGGCACTGGGGCGAGATGGTCGATCCGCCGCCCGATGCCGTTATTGTTCAAGAGGCTTAAGATGGAACAACGTACATTCAAGGTGTTGCTCGTCGACGACGACGAGGACGATATTGTGATCGCGCGAAAACTCCTCTCGCGTGTTGAGGGGAGTCGTTATGAAGTGGACTGTTCGGTCAGTTACGAAGATGGTCTGACGCGCGTCTTACAAGGCCAGTACGATATCTGCCTGCTCGACTACAGGCTCGGAGCGCGAAACGGATTGGATCTACTTCAGACGGCGGTCAGGCAGGGCCTCAGAATTCCTTTCATTCTGCTGACCGGGCAGGGCAGCCGCGATCTCGATTTGGAGGCTGGACTGGCAGGTGCTTCCGATTACATGGACAAGGCGCAGATCTCTTCACCTCTCCTCGAACGATCCATCCGTTACGCCGTCGAGCGCAAGCGGTTCGAGCAAGAATTGAAGATGGCCCGCGATGCGGCGCTCGAATCTGTTCGGATTAAATCGGAGTTCCTGGCCAATATGTCGCATGAAATTCGCACCCCGATGAACGGGATTATCGGCATGGCCAATCTCGCCCTTCAAACTGACCTGACGCCCAAACAGCACGGCTATTTGAGTCGGGTTAAAACATCGGCCACCTCTCTACTTTCCCTGATCAACAACTTGCTCGACTTCTCCAAGATCGAAGCCGGGAAATTCGAGCCCGATCCGATCATCTTCAGTCTGACCGAGATCTTTGAAGAGGTCATGTTGATGTTCGAATCACAAGCCAGGCAGAAAGGAGTCGAACTCCTCAGTCGCATAGATTCTGCCGTCCCTTATTGTCTGGTCGGGGAGGCCGCATGTCTTCGCCAGATCCTCATCAATCTGGTATCAAACGCCATCAAATTCATCAGCAAAAAGGGAGAAATCCGCCTGCAGGCAGACCTGGATTCAACAGCGGGTCGGAGAGTCGTCCTCCACTTTTCGGTGAGCGACACCGGAATTGGAATCGCGCCGGAGAAACTGAAGATGATCTTCGAGCCATTTACCCAGGCTGACGCCTCGACGACGCGCGAATACGGAGGCACTGGGCTGGGACTGGCAATTACTTCCCGGCTGGTTGGCCTCATCGGCGGCCGGATCTGGGTCGAAAGCGAGGTGGGCCATGGCAGCACCTTCCATTTCACGGCCACTTTCGACGATCAGGAAGAGGTGCTGGTCGAGAAGTTGGGGAAATTGCGAGAGCTTCCGGTGCTGATCTTAACCATGGCCAATGAGAAGCAACCCGATTTCGTGATTATGCTCAACAGTTGGCATATGTATTCAGTGACAGTGCCGGATCTCGAGACGGCGTCTAAAACTCTCAGGGAGGCGGATGACTGCGGAAAGCCGTTCGCATTGGTCTTACTCTGTGTTAACGAGCCGAATGACGGTTTTGCCATGGCCAGAGAACTCCGGCGGTCGATCGGAGACATCCAAACAGGTATCATCATCGCCAGTTCTTTGAGCAAGCGCCCCGACGCCGCTCGATGCCGGGAACTGGGGGTCACCGCTTATCTCACCACGCCGGCCACTTCGTCCACACTCTTCGATGCAGTTGTCAAAGCGGTCACTTCCAATCTATGGCCTCCGGCTGATGCTCGCTCGGCCACTCAGCATCCCTCACCAGATAGCCGAGGGATGCTGCGCATCTTGCTGGCTGAAGACAACCAAATCAACCAGGAGCTTATTATCGACCTGCTGGAGGGTCAGGGACACAAAGTCCTCGTTGCCAGCGATGGGCGCATGGCGCTGGATTTCTATCACTTGCACAAACCAGACCTCGTGTTGATGGATGTTCAGATGCCGGTGATGAGCGGATTCGAGACCGTGACCGCCATCCGCGAGCATGAGCGTCATCGGGGCAAACATACCCCCGTGATCGCTCTCACCGCACATGCTATTAAAGGCGACCGGGAAAAATGTCTGGCCGCCGGCATGGACGGGTATCTTCCTAAGCCCATCGATGCGGAAGAATTATTCGCGATTATCGGAGCTTTCGCCGCTCCTGGCGATGATGCTTCGAGTCTTCCTTCGTCGGTAATACGGCAAAAGACTGATGATGGTGTGATCGATTACCCGTCCTTAATGGCCCGGGTCTGCGGCAAAATGGCATTGGTCAGGAAGATGAGCGAGGTTTTTCTCGAGACCTCTCCTGCCCAGTTGACCCAGATCCGCTCGGCTATCACCCGTGGCGACAGTCAAGAACTGTCCGGCGCGGCGCATGCGCTCAAAGGCTCATTAGGGGATCTCTCCGCAATGGCGGCTTGGAAGATCGCCCAGGATCTCGAGGCGACGAGCAACAACGGAGATTTCTCGAAGGCTAAAGAGGCTTACGATCTACTGGAAGCGGAGATCACACGGCTCAGGCAGTCTCTTCTGGAACTGCTCGGGTGATGGTTCATCTCAGGCTTTGCTTCTCGGGTCGAATGCTCGGAGCCCTGTGACCGCTTCAGTCGTAATGGAGGCAGTGGCGGCTTTGCTAAATGCCAATACTCTCTCTGATTGCTTCGAGCAATTGCTGGTTGGAGAAAGGCTTGGCCAAAACCCGCTGGGCGCCGAAGCCTTGAGCCAGTTCCAGATAATTTTCCGGATCCACTCGACCACCACCGGAAATGGCGATAATTCTGACTTCCGGGTTGAGATCGCGTAATTCCATGATGACTTCCAACCCATCTTTCTGCGGCATAATCAGGTCCGTAATTACCAGATCGATCGGCCGCTCGCGATACGCACGTACTGCTTCCTTCCCGTTTTTGGCCTCGCACACTTCATACCCGGCGTAACTGAGCACTTTGTTAAGCATGATTCGGTACTGATCATTATCATCAATCAACAGGATAGTAGGCATAATCCATTTTTCCTTTTTACGAACGACTGTTCGGTGAGCGGTCTTCACCAGAGACCACCTCGGGCTGGGATTCAAGAGTGAT